>NZ_CAXUPU020000005.1:0-359343 GCF_964252755.1 Caballeronia sp. LjRoot29
AGCGGTGAAAGCGTTTTCTTTGCTTCGTTTCTTTGTCGCTAAGGACCAAGAAATGACGCGCTGCCACGCGCAGTGGCTAATAGTGATAAAGAAAACATCCAACACTAAATGCGCAAAGACTTGGAGAGCAGCAACCCGGCATTGACCCAGACCGCTAACGCCAGAACTCGTGCAACCCAACACTGACCCCGACCACCAACCCCAGCACCAACCCACCCAAAACCCGAGTGCGAACGAAAACCCTATAACGAGGCTGCAGCCCTGGCCGCTGTATCGTAGAGACCGGAAGCATTTCGCAGCAACTGCGCCGCCTCGCCTATCTGCTCATTGGTCAGCCCACTCTCCTTCAACGTGCTGATCAAGCAACTCTCCCGCACCTCCCGATACTTCCCGCACAACTCCCGCCCCGCCGTCGTTGCGGAAAAGAACACCTCCTTACCCACTTTTTCGCTCTTCACATAACCCCGCGCCATCAACTTCTTAATGGCATAGCTCGCGACGTGCGTGTCCTCTATATTGAGAACAAAGCAGATATCGGCAATCTTTTTCTTCCGGTCACGATGGCTCACATGATGCAGCAGCGACACTTCCACCGCCGTCATGTCCTTCGCGCCCGCCGCCGACATGCATCGAACCATCCAGCGGTTAAACGCATTACCAGCCATGATCAGGCCATATTCGAACTCGGACAACTCAGCGCTCGTTTCAGACACGAGATGCTCGGACGAAACGATCTTGGTCGGATGACGGGGCATAAATATTTCGACGGAAGAATATGTCGGCGAGTGTAGCGTATGGAACGAAATTCACCCCTAGGTCTAAATTCTTATTGATAATTTGTCGATAAATTATTGACAATGTACATTCCCGAGCTAGCGTCGAGACGGCTTCTCATTTGCCTTTCGTTCAAGCGCGTGCTCGATTACCGGCAAAACCCAGCATGACACCACCCAAAATTCATCCACTCGGCGACACCGCGCTTGTGTGCGAAGCGCCCCCGCCCGCCACGATCGATTGCCAGCGCCGAATGTGGGCGCTCGCCGACGCAGCACGCCTGTGGCCGCATGTCGTGGAGGTGGTGCCGGGCATGAACAACCTTACGCTGGTCTTCGATCCCCTCCAGGCCGATCCCGCCGACCTCGCACAACACATGCAAAACGCGTGGGAAAAAGCGGCGGAAGCCGATGTAGGCACCGCTGAAATCGAAATTCCCGTGCGCTACGGCGGCGCTGATGGCCCCGATCTCGCGTCCCTGGCGAAGTCGCTCAACCTGAGCATCGATGAACTCGTGAAGCGACACACGCAAGCCGATTACATCGTATTTTTCCTCGGTTTTCAGCCCGGTTTTGCCTATCTCGGCGGCCTCGATCCCACGCTACACGCGCCTCGACATCCCAAACCCCGGCTGGAAGTGCCGGCGGGGTCGGTCGGTATCGGCGGGGAGCAGACCGGGATTTATCCAGCGGTGTCGCCGGGTGGCTGGCAGCTGCTGGGACGCACCGATCTCAAACTCTTCGATCCCGCCCGCAACCCGCCCACGCTGATGCAACCCGGCGATCACGTCCGTTTTACCGCGCTCGAGGTGCTCGCATGATCGACGTCATTCGCGCCGGCATGCTCTCCTCCGTGCAGGATCTTGGCCGCGCGGGATATCGGCACCTCGGTGTCAGTTCGGGCGGCGCATTGGACGCGCTGTCGCTGGAAATCGGCAACCGGATCGTGGGCAACATGCCGGGCGCGGCAGGTATCGAACTGACGCTCGGACCGACCACGCTGCGCTTCACGCGCGCTACCCGCGTGGCGATCACCGGCACGGATTTCGCCGCCACGCTGGACGACAAGCCCGTCTACTCGTGGTGGAGCCTGCCGGTCCAGGCCGGTCAGGAACTGACGTTGCGCGGCGCCAAGCACGGCATGCGCGGATATGTGTGCGTGGCGGGCGGTATCGATGTCCTGCCCATGCTCGGTTCTCGCAGCACCGACCTCGGCGCCTGTTTCGGCGGTCTCGGCGGCCGGGCGTTGCGCGATGGCGATCGTCTGGCTACCGGCGTGCCGCAGCCGAATAAGACTGCGGTGTTTTCATCGGCGGGAACGGCCTTTGGGGTGAAAGCGCCCGCGTGGTGCAAGTTCGTTTATGTGGAAGAACCGCTTCGGCGCGGCAAACACACGCCGGGCAATTCATGGTCGCTGCCAATCCGCGTGTTGCGCGGTCCCGAATACGAGACCTTCACGCAAACGGCTCAGCGCGACTTCTGGAACGAAGAATGGACGATCACCCCGAACAGTAACCGCATGGGATTCCGGCTCGCGGGCACGGTGCTCGAACGCGGCGATAAAGCCGATCTTTTGTCCCACGCCGTATTGCCCGGCACGATCCAGGTCCCGCCGAACGGTCAGCCGATCGTGCTGATGGGCGACGCCCAGACCACCGGCGGATATCCAAAAATAGGCTCGGTCATCAAGGCCGACCTGTGGAAGCTCGCGCAAGCGCGGCTCAACAGCGGTGTGCGCTTTATCGAAACAACGGTTGAAGCCGCGCGTCACGCGCTGGCGGACGAGCGCATGTATGTAAAACAGGTCGAATCGGCTATCGCGATGCACGCGGAACGCCTCGGCCGGTAAAGAACAGGGAACGAAGATGGAAATCGATCTGAACGCCGATCTCGGCGAAGGCATGGGCACTGACGAAGCACTGCTCGATCTCGTGAGCTCCGCGAATATCGCTTGCGGCTGGCACGCGGGTGGCGCAACGGCCATGCGCGATTGCGTGCGCTGGGCCGTTGCGAAGGGTGTCGCCATTGGTGCGCATCCGAGTTTCAACGATCCCGAGAATTTCGGCAGGAAGGAGATGGACCTTCCCGTCTACGAGATTTACGCGGGCGTGTTGTATCAACTGGGCGCGCTGGCCGCGATCGTGAGGGCTGAAGGCGGTCGGATGTCGCATGTGAAGCCGCACGGCGCGCTCTATAACCAGGCGGCGAAGAATCCGGACATTGCCGAGGCTATTGTCACGGCAATTCGCGATTTCGATTCGTCGTTGCTGGTGTTCGGGCTGGCGAACAGCAATCTCGTCGATGCCACCCGCAAGGCGAACCTGGTCGCGATCGAGGAAGTGTTCGCGGACCGCGGATATCGGTCGGATGGGTCGCTCGTGCTGCGCAAAGACCCCGGCGCGCTGCTAGAGGACGAGGAAGCCGTGATCACCCGAACGCTGAAAATGGCAATGGAGCATCGCGTCCAGGCGGTCAGCGGCGAGTGGGTCCCGATCAACGCGCAGACGGTTTGTCTTCACGGCGACGGCGCGCATGCGCTGGCATTCGCCCGGCGGATTCGCGGGGCGCTCGAAACGGCGGGCATCGACGTTCGCGCTGCCCACGCGGTCGAGGTCTGACGAACTGTCTTTAGCGTTTCTCGCTGCTTGGCGTTAGCGCCCGAAGCGAGCCTGCGCCTCGGAAACAAAGCCTCAATGAAGCTGAATGCCTCGCGACTTGGCGGGGCGTTTTCGTAAGCGGCCGTAGAGCCGTTTTATCAAGCCAACGGAACGGTCCGCTCGAAGCAAGCGGTTCGTCCGGCGGCGGAACAAGCCCTTATCGGGACATTAGCCCGACCACTTGGAGATCTTATGGGTACCGCTGTCAATCTATGGCCACTGATAGGCGTGGCTGTCATCATCGTGGGATTTATCCTGCGCTTCAATCCGATGCTGATCGTGGCCGCCGCTGCAATCGTCACCGGCTTGGCGGCGCACTTTCCCATCGATCGCATTCTCACCGCTATCGGCACGGGGTTTATCAAGACACGCAACATTCCGCTCATCATCTTGCTGCCGCTGGCCGTGATCGGTTTGCTGGAACGGCACGGTCTGCGTGAACGCGCGCAAATCTGGATTTCGGGCATCAAGGCGGCGACGGTGGGACGTCTGCTGATCGTCTATTTGCTGATTCGCGAATTGACGGCGGCTGTCGGTCTGACTGGTCTTGGCGGACATCCGCAAATGGTCCGGCCGCTGCTCGCGCCCATGGCCGAAGGCGCCGCGCAAACACGTTTCGGCAAGCTCTCCGATGAAACCCGCTTCAAGCTGCGAGCGTGGTCCGCCGCGACCGACAACGTCGGCCTGTTCTTCGGCGAAGACATCTTCGTGGCCTTCGGCGCGATCGTGTTGATGACAACCTTCCTCAAGGAAGCGGGGATCGTGGTTGAACCGCTGCACGTTGCCGTCTGGGGCATCCCGACTGCGATCTGCGCGTTCCTGATTCACGGCTTCCGGCTGTGGCTGCTCGATCGGCGGCTGAATCGCGAACTCGGCGCGTTGACCAAGAACGTTCGCGGAGAAACCGCATGACACTGACGCTCAACTATCTGTTCTATCTGCTGGGTATCGTGCTGGTGGTTGTCGCCGGCATGATCTACGTCGATAAAAAACATCCCCGCCGCCTCACCGCCGGAACCTTCTGGCTGGTGTATGCGCTGATTTTCCTGATCGGCGACTGGCTGCCGGCCAATGTGGTCGGCGTGCTGGTTGTGGCGATGGCCTTGATCGCAGGCTTCGGCGGTGTCACGGCGGGCAAGCCGAAAATGCTCTCCGACGAAGCGCGCCGCAACAGCGCCTTGCGTCTGGGCAACAAGCTGTTCGTCCCCGCATTGACGATCCCCGTGGTGACCGTGATCCTGACGCTGGGAGCGAGTTACCTGGTGTTCGGCGGCAAGCCGCTGCTCGATCCGAAGAATGTCACGCTGATGGGCTTTGGCATCGGCTGTATTGTCGCGCTGGGCGTAGCGTGCGTGATGACACGCGATACCGTCGGGCAATCGATGAAAGAAACGCGCCGCTTGGTCGATGCGCTTTCATGGGCCGCCGTGCTGCCGCAAATGCTGGGCATGCTGGGTTTGGTGTTCTCGGATGCGGGCGTGGGCAAGGCGGTCGCGCACGTGACGACGGCTTATGTGAACCTCGATTACCGCCTGGTCGCGGTGGCCGTGTATTGCATCGGCATGGCGCTTTTCACGATGGTCATGGGCAACGGCTTCGCGGCGTTCCCGGTGATGACGGGCGGCGTAGGCGTGCCTATCCTGGTCGGCGTGTTCCACGGCAATCCGGCCACCATGGTCGCGATCGGCATGTTCTCGGGTTATTGCGGCACGCTCATGACGCCGATGGCCGCGAACTTCAACATGGTGCCGGCCGCGCTGCTCGAATTACCCGATAAAAACGCGGTGATCAAAGTGCAGATTCCAACCGCGCTGTCGATGCTGGTCGTGAATATCTTCTTGCTGAACTGGCTGATGTTCCTGTAACGCGAAGGCGTGGGTTCACGCCGGATCCACCACGAACCCACGCTTTCTCAGCAACGCGAGTACACCTCTTTTCCCGCCAAGATGCAACGCGCCAACAGCCAGGAACACCGGCTTGTTCGGCGCGGCTATCGCCACCACGCGCGCCGCGAACCGATAGTTGCGGTCGACCACCACGCGGTTATCGATCTGCCTCGCAAGCTGCTTCGATCTCGCCAGTTTCTCCGTCTTGGCGTCGTCCCATGCCTTCAGTGCATCGGCGTCGCCAATCCGCCATAGCCGATGCAACTCCTTCACATCGGCAACATTCTCAGCCGGCGTCTGCACCAGATCCTGCGCGAGCATTTCCCGTTGCTGCGCCTGCGTGAGCCGCGTGAACGCGGCAATCTGCTCATTGAGCGTCTCCAACCCCACCACTCGCCCGCGCGGCCGCAAGTAGACGTTCTGCAATTGCGTTTCCGTGCCGAATTCGGTCTGGAATCCGGCCTTCAAGGTATCGACGGTTTCAACCAGCATCGACGCCAGCCATGGCCGCGAGCGGCTGATATCGGCGAGCATGGCGGGGTTGCCGCGCATGCGTATTTCCAGCTTTTTCCACAGCGCATCGGGCAAATATCGCGACAGGCACGGCTCCCGGCATACGCCGTATTTGCTGACTTCATCGGCCGATACAACCAGGTCGTCGGGAGAGATTTCCAGCGCGAGCGTCGGCGATGCATCGAGCGCGCCGAGGATCGGCTTGCGGAACGGCTGGCTGGCGGGGTAGTCATCGGCGAAACCGACGTGCAGCGTACCCAGCACGTAGATAGTGACCTGGCCTTTGGTGGCGACGTAGAACGGCATATGCGGCGGCTGCGCCTGCACCGGACCGCTGGCGGTGGTGCCATTCGAATGGTCTACGTCGGGAGGAGCCGGACGCGCGGGCGGCACACTTAGGCCGGGTAACGCAGCAGAGGACGTGGGCGGCACCGTGGCGCCCGGCGGCGAGCGCGCGCCGGTCACAGCAAAAGCCAGTTGCGGCGCCAGGCAAAAAATCGCAAGGATCGCCGCCACAACAACAGCAAAACCCGCAACAAAACGGCGCGCAACCTGCCGCGCCGCCGGGCGTTCAGCCATCGATCTCCCCGACTTCCTCGGCGCGATGACAGGAGACGTGCCGACCATCGACGAAACGCAGCGCCGGTTCTTCGACGTGGCATTTATCGATTGCATACGGGCAGCGCTGATGAAATGTGCAACCTGATGGTGGGTTAAGCGGCGAAGGCATTTCGCCCTGCAGCCGGATCTTGATGCGCCGATCTTCTTCGAACAAGGCAGGCGTCGCCGACATCAGCGAGCGCGTGTACGGATGACGCGGCCGTGCGTAGATCGTTGCCTTGTCGCCAAGTTCGGCCACACCGCCAAAATACATCACCATGACGTCATCGGCGATATGTTCCACCACCGACAAGTTATGCGAGATGAACACATAGCTTGTACCGAACTGCTGCTGCAGATCCATGAACAGATTCAGAATCTGCGCCTGGATGGAAACATCCAGCGCGGAGACGGGTTCATCGGCCACCAGGATCTGCGGGTCCAGAATCATCGCACGCGCGATAGCCACCCGTTGCCGCTGGCCGCCCGAGAACATGTGCGGATACCGCGCCGCGTGTTCCGGCCGCAAACCGACCGTGCGCATCATGTGCGCAATGCGCTCGGCGCGCTCGCTGGACGACAGCTTCGTGTTGATCGCCAGCGGTTCGCCCAGCGTCTGCTCGACGGTTTTCCGTGGATTCAGCGAAGCGAACGGATTCTGGAACACCATCTGCACGCGCTGCCGCAAGTCGGCTACTTTCGCACGGTTCGCGCTCGCCACGTCCTCGCCATCAATCAGCAATCGTCCCGACGTGGGCGCTTCGATCATCGTCAACTGACGCGCGAGCGTCGATTTTCCGCAACCGGATTCGCCCACCACGGCAAGTGTCTTGCCACGTTCAAGCGAGAACGACACGCCGTTCAACGCCTTGACGGTGCCCTGCTGGAACATGCTGCGCTTGACGCTGTAGTGCCGCGTCAGTTTATCGGCGACGAGGACGATATCTTTAGCGTCTTTAGCGAAAGTTTCAGGAACGGCATTCATCGCGCGCCTCCATGTTCTGCCACGAGGTCCATGTTTAGCGGCTTGATGCAACGAGCGCGCACGGCCGGATCGTTCGGGGCGAGTTGATAGAGCGCCGGCCGCGCCTTGCGGCAATCGTCGACGGCGTAGCTGCAGCGGGGCGCGAATAAACAACCGGTCGGGCGATCGTCGCGGCCGGGCACCATGCCCGGCAAGGCCGCGAGACGCTCGGCGCCTCGGCTATGTTCGGGAATGGCGGCGAGCAATGCCTCCGTGTACGGATGATGCGGCTCGCTGAAAATCGTCGGCACGTGATTCGTTTCGATAATCTCGCCCGCGTACATCACGGCCACGCGCTGCGCGACTTCGGACACAACCGCGAGATCGTGCGAGATCAGCACGAGCGCCATGCCGCGTTCCTTCTGCAGCTTGACAAGCAGCTCCATGATCTGCGCCTGGATGGTGACGTCGAGCGCGGTGGTGGGTTCGTCGGCAATCAGCAGCTTCGGATTGCACGCGACGGCCATCGCGATCATCACGCGCTGGTTCATGCCGCCGGACATCTGGTGCGGGAAGGCATCGATACGGCTTTTCGCGTCTGGAATCCCCACTTGATCGAGCAATTCCAGCGCGCGCTGATGCAGCTTCGATCCTTTCAAGCCTTCGTGAAGCTTGAGGACTTCCTTGATCTGATAGCCAACGGTGTAGCTCGGGTTCAGGCTCGACAGCGCGTCCTGGAAGACCATGGCAATGTCCTTGCCGATAATCTTCCTGCGTTGCCCCGCCGATGCCTTCAGCAAGTCGACGCCGTTGAACGTGACCTGATCGGCGGTGACAATGCCTGGCGCATCGATCAAGCCCATGAGCGCCATCATGGTGACGCTTTTGCCCGATCCCGATTCGCCGACTACGCCGACCACTTCGCCGGGTTTGACGGATATATCGATGCGATCAACCGCCGGGAGCCCATTGAAACTCACGGCGAGATTGCGGATGGTTAGAAGATCGTTCATGTCAGTGCGTGCACGGCCGCCCGAAACGTATTGACCAGCCCCCTCGGGGGGCAGCGAATGAAGTGAGCGTGGGGGTTGTTCCATATCACGCCATCCGTTTGAGTTTGGGATCGAGTGCATCGCGCAGGCCATCGCCGAGCAGGTTGATCACCAGGACCGAAATCAGGATGGAAAGCCCGGGCATGGTCACGATCCACCAAGCACTTTCGATGTAATCACGCGCCGATGCGAGCATCGCGCCCCACTCCGCCGCCGGCGGTTGCACACCGAGGCCGAGAAAGCCGAGCGCGGCGGCATCGAGGATGGCGGACGAAAAGCCCAGTGTTGCCTGCACGATCAGCGGCGCGGCGCAGTTCGGCAGCACTTGCGAGAACATCAGGCGCACGGTGCCTGCTCCAGCCACACGCGACGCTGTCACGTATTCGCGCTGGAGTTCACCGAGCGCGGCGGCACGCGTCAGACGCACATAACCCGGCAACGCGACAATCGCGATGGCGAGCATCGTGTTCATCAACCCCGGACCGATAATCGCGACCACCGCGACCGCCAGCAGCAGCGAAGGCAGCGCCAGCAGCACGTCCATGATGCGCATGATCGGCGTGTCGAACCATTTCTGGAAGAACGCCGCGATCAAGCCGAGCACGATGCCCGGAATCAACGCCAGCACCACCGACACGAAGCCGATCCAGAACGACAACCGCGCGCCGTACATCAGGCGGGAGAGGATGTCGCGGCCGGCTTCGTCGGTACCCAGAACGAAGCGCCAGTTGCCGCCATCGAGCCAGGCCGGAGGAATTTTTACATTGTCGCGATACTGCTCAATCGGCGAATGCGGCGCGATCAACGGCGCAAAAATAGCGATGAACACCAGGATCAGCACGATCGCGCCGGCCACGACCGCGCCGCGATTGCGCGAGAAATTGGCCCAGAATTCGCGGCCGGCGAGGAACCGGCCACTCGGGACGGGGATCAGCGCCCCAGGATTGTTTTGGATATCGGCCATGGGCTTACCTCGTGTGGCGAATGCGCGGATTCAGCACGCCGTACAACAAGTCGACGACCAGATTCACAAGAATAACGAGCGTCGCGATCATCAGGATACCGCCCTGCACGACGGGATAATCGCGCCGGCTGATGGCGTCGATGAGCCATTTGCCCACGCCCGGCCACGAGAACAACGTCTCCGTCAGCACCGCGCCGGCGAGCAGCGTACCAACCTGCAAGCCGATCACGGTCACCACGGGAATCAGCGCGTTACGCAGCGCATGCACGACCACCACGCGGGCCGGCGAAAGACCTTTGGCGCGCGCCGTGCGGATGTAGTCTTCGCGCAGCACTTCGAGCATCGATGAACGCGTCATGCGCGCGATCACGGCCAGCGGAATGGTGCCCA
The DNA here is from genome assembly GCF_964252755.1 of Caballeronia sp. LjRoot29. Classification (NCBI taxonomy): domain Bacteria; kingdom Pseudomonadati; phylum Pseudomonadota; class Betaproteobacteria; order Burkholderiales; family Burkholderiaceae; genus Caballeronia; species Caballeronia sp. LjRoot29. The sequence goes on from NZ_CAXUPU020000005.1 coordinate 9,800, forward strand.
ATACGATAGTCGGCAGAATCAGGTGACTGACGGCGGACTTGAACGCGCCTTCATCGTCGGAAAAGAGTGCGTCCCACAGCATGAAGCCGGTGCGGTGCGGAATGTCGTATTCCACCGCGATGCGCCCTGACACCGGCGTCCAGCCCAGCTTGGCCGAGAAGAACATGATGAGGATCAAACCCCACCAGAAGATCGGCATGGAGTAACCCGTGAGCGCTGTGCCCATTACGCCGTGGTCGACGACCGTGCCGCGTCTCAACGCAGCCACAACGCCGGCGGGCAGTCCGATCACCAGGGCGAAAATCATCGCGCAGATAGCGAGTTCGAGCGTCGCGGGAAAGCGCGCCATGAATTCGCCCATCACGCTGGTATTGGTGATGATCGACATGCCGAGATCGCCTTTCAGCGCGTGTCCGACATAGTGGAAATATTGAACAGGGAGCGGCAGGTCAAGCCCGAGCCGCTTCATTGCTTCGGCGTGCATGGCCGGGTCCACGCCGCGCTCGCCCATCATGACTTCGATGGGGTCGCCCGGGATCAGGTGGATTAACGCGAACGCCAGGATCGTGATGCCGATGAACGTCGGGATCACCATGCCTATGCGCCGCAGAACGAATCGGAACATGGTTCGTCTCTTTGGGGAGGAAAAATGCGACCGGCGACGCGGGCTTGTGACCCTTGTCGCCGGACCTTTTCGACTAGTTATAGTTTCAGTGCATGAAGCGTACCGCTAACAGCTTACTGCACGCCGACACCGTCGAAACGCAGGTAACCCAGCGGTTCGATCTTCATGCCGATGACCTTCTTGCTTGTCGGCTGATACACCGTCGAGTGAGCGATCGGCGAGAACGGCAGCTGGTCAGCGAAAATTTGCTGCGCTTGCATATAAGCCTGCGTGCGCTGCGCCTGATCCGACGTATTGCGGCCCTTGATCACCAGGTCGTTGAACGGCTTGTAGCACCAGTGCGAGAAGTTGCTGCCGTTGACCGCTTCGCAGCCGAGCAGCGTGCCGAGCCAATTGTCCGGATCGCCATTGTCGCCCGTCCAGCCAATCAGCATGGCGTCGTGTTCGCCAGCGTGGCCGCGCTTGATGTACTCGCCCCACTCATACGACACAATATTCGCCTTCACGCCAATCTTCGCCCAGTCGGCCTGAATCATCTCGGCCATCAGACGTGCGTTCGGGTTGTACGGACGCTGGACCGGCATGGCCCACAGGTTCATTTCGAAACCGTTCGGGAAGCCTGCCTTCGCCAGCAGCGCCTTGGCCGCCGCGGTGTCGTACGCCTGAACCTTCAGGTTCTTGTCGTAAGACCATTCGGTCGGCGGAATGGGTGCAATCGCGGCCTGACCTGCGCCTTGATACACCGACTCGATGATCGCCTTCTTGTTGATCGCCATGTCCAGCGCGCGGCGTACTTCGACGTTATCGATGTTCTTCTTCGTCGTGTTGTACGCGACGTAACCTTCGTTGAAGCCTGGTTGCGACGGCGTGTCGAGGTTCGTGTCGGCCTTCAGCGGTGCAATGTCAGCCGGGCGCGGATAAGCCATCACCTGGCATTCGTTGTTCTTCAGCTTCTGCACGCGCACGGCGGCATCCGGCGTGATCGAGAAAATCAGCTTCGATATCTTGACTGCGCCCGGCTTCCAGTAATCAGGATTGCCGTCGAAACGGATGGTCGCGTCTTTCGTGTAGCTGCGAAAAATAAACGGACCTGTACCAACCGGCTGCTGGTTGATATCCGATGCCTTGCCCGCTTTCAGCAGTTGCTGAGCGTATTCATCTGACTGGATCGACGCGTATTCCATCGCCATGTTCTGGATGAACGGAGCGTTGACTTCCTTCAGCGTGAACTTGACCGTGTACGGGTCGACTGCTTCGATCTTCGTGATCAGCTTGTCCAGGCCCATGTCGGTGAAGTACGGGAACGACGTGGGGTAAGCCTTTCGGAACGGCTGATTCGGATCGAGCATGCGGTTGAACGTGAAAAGCACGTCATCCGCGTTGAATTCGCGCGTGGGCTTGAAGAACGACGTGGTCTGGAACTTCACGCCATGGCGCAGATGGAACGTGTACGTCAGGCCATCGGGCGAGACATCCCACTTTTCCGCGAGACCCGGTTCCACTTTCGTACCGCCGCGCTCGAATTCCACGAGGCGGTTGTAGACCGTGAAGGTGTTCGCGGTGAAATCGGTGCCCGTCGTGTATTGCGCGGGATCGAAACCGGCCGGGCTGCCTTCTGAGCAGTAAACGAGCGTTTTGTTGGGAATGGGTGCTGCGTGAGCGACGCTCGCGGTTACGAGCGATGCCGCGATGGCGGCGCTGAGTGCCATCGACAGATGAGCGGCTCGTAACAGGCCAATTTTCTTCATGTTTCCTCCAGGATCGATGCCGGCTAAAACCAGCGTAGCGCGATATTACTGAGCTTTGCCGGGGGGAACAAGGCGACGAAATTCCCGAGGGGGAATTGCTTCTGCACGTGTGTCCGGCAAGCCAGGCAACAAGGTTGAAAAGGCCGTGTTTTCGCTTACCTTCTTGGGTTATCGAGGTTTTTCGTCGATTCAGCGCGTTTTTCATCGATCCGCGCTTTGTCGGCAAACTCACGCGCGACGGCAAATTCGGGCGCTACCGTAGCACGAAAGAAATGTAAATTTAAGATAAAGATGAGGATTGTTGCGCGCCGAAAACATGAATCCATCATGTTTCGTTATGCACAATGTTTCAAGGTGATTAAACCAGTAGGAGGAGAAATGTGAAAAGCGGGACAAGAACCGCGCGGCGAATGCCGCGCGGGTTAAGCGAAAACATCAGGCTTTAAGCGGCCGCTTTAGGCAACGCCAACCGCTCGCAAATCGTCTTGCTCGCGGCGGCGCCGTTCAGCGTATAAAAATGCAGCCCGGGCGCGCCTTCCTTCACCAGCCGCTCACACAAACCCGTTACTACATCCAGTCCGAACGCGCGGATCGCTTCTTTATCGTCGCCATAACTTTCCAGGCGGCGTGCAATCCACTTCGGCACTTCCGCGCCGCACATCTCGGAGAAGCGCATGAGCTGCGAGAAGTTCGTGATTGGCATGATGCCCGGCACGATTGGAATGTCCACGCCCTTTTTGCGGGCGTCATCGACGAAACGGAAATACGCGTCCGCGTTGAAAAAATACTGCGTGATCGCCGAATTCGCGCCAGCCTGCACCTTGCGCACGAAGTTTTCCAGGTCGGATTTGGGCGAACGCGCCTGCGGGTGATATTCCGGATACGCCGCGACTTCAATGTTGAACCAGTCGCCGTGCTCAGCCCGAATAAAGCCGACCAGTTCCGACGCATACCGCAACTCGCCGACTTCGCCCATGCCCGAAGGCAAGTCGCCACGCAACGCGACAATGTGACGAATGCCATGCTCGCGATAACTGCCGAGAATGGTCCGAAGACTCTCCTTCGACGACCCGATGCACGACAAATGCGGCGCCGCTTCGAGTCCCTGCTTCATCATTTCGACGACGGTATCGAGCGTGCCTTGCTGCGTGGAACCGCCCGCGCCGAACGTCACGGAGACGAACTTCGGGTTGAGCGTCTTGAGCTGCGCGCCAGTCGCACGCAATTTCTCGATTCCTTCCTGCGTTTTCGGCGGGAAAAACTCGAATGAGAGTTCGATCGGTTTCATGGGAAGAGTTGAACGCGCACGCGTTGGCATTCGCGTTCTTAGAAGTTGCGCTGACCGAGGATCAGCGCCGACAGCAGCCAGGACACTATGCTGTACAGAATCGAGCCGAAGAACGCCGACCAGAACCCCGATACCTCGAAGCCTTTCAGCAACGAAGCACACAGCCAGAAACACAGCGCATTCACGACGAGGATGAACAACCCGAGCGTGAGAATGGTCACCGGCAGCGTGAGCAGCACCAGCAACGGACGCAGGAACGTATTGATCAGCCCGAGCACGATCGCGACGATCAGCGCGGTACCGAAGCTGCGAATGTGAATCGACGGCACAAGGTAAGTGATGATCAACAGCGCGAGCGCGTTGATCAGCCAGGTCAGCAGCACGGACATCGATGGTCTCCTGGTACTTGAAAGGTCGTGTGCGTGGGTTTGATCGACTAAACCCACGCACACGTTGAGCACTACAGACCGCCGCGATTAGTAACGGTAGTGATTCGGCTTGAACGGACCCATCTTGTCCACGCTGATGTAGTTCGCCTGATAGTCCGACAACACGGTCAGTTCAGCGCCAATACGCCCCAGATGCAGACGCGCGACCTTTTCATCAAGGTGCTTGGGCAAAACATAGACCTTGTTTTCGTACTTGTCGCCGTGCACGAACAATTCGATCTGAGCAATCGTCTGGTTCGTGAACGATGCCGACATCACGAACGACGGGTGGCCCGTCGCACAACCCAGGTTCACGAGCCGCCCTTCAGCCAGCAGGATCACGCGCTTGCCATCGGGGAAAATGATGTGATCGACTTGTGGCTTGATGTTTTCCCACTCGTACTGGCGTGTCGATGCAACGTCGATTTCCGAGTCGAAGTGACCAATATTGCAGACGATTGCGTTGTTGCGCATCGCCTTCATGTGGTCATGGCCGATCACGTGGAAGTTGCCCGTAGCGGTCACGAAAATGTCGGCCTTGTCGGCGGCATATTCCATGGTCACTACGCGGTAACCTTCCATGGCTGCCTGCAGTGCGCAGATCGGATCGATTTCCGTGACCCACACCGTCGCGCCCAGACCGCGCAGCGATTGCGCGCAACCCTTGCCCACATCGCCGTAACCTGCGACGACCGCGATCTTGCCGGCGATCATCACGTCGGTGGCGCGCTTGATGCCGTCGACCAGCGATTCACGACAGCCGTACAGGTTGTCGAACTTCGACTTCGTGACCGAGTCGTTCACGTTGATGGCCGGGAACGGCAGGCGCCCTTCCTTTTCCATCTGATACAGACGATGCACGCCCGTCGTCGTTTCTTCCGTCACGCCCTGGATATGCACGAGGCGCTTGGAGTACCACGCCGGGTCGATATCGAGGTGAGCGGCAATCGACTTGTACAGCGCGACTTCTTCTTCGTTTTCCGGCTTGCCGATGACCGAGCGGTCCTTTTCAGCCTTCGAGCCGAGGATCAGCAGCAACGTGGCGTCGCCGCCGTCGTCGAGGATCATGTTGGCGAATTCGCCGTTCGGCCATTCGAAGATGCGGTGGGAGAATTCCCAGTATTCGTCGAGCGATTCGCCCTTGAATGCGAACACCGGCACGCCGCCCTGCGCGATAGCCGATGCAGCGTGATCCTGCGTCGAGAAGATGTTGCACGATGCCCAGCGGACGTCTGCACCGAGCGCGGTCAGCGTTTCGATCAGCACGCCGGTCTGGATAGTCATGTGCAGCGAGCCGGCAATACGCGCGCCCTTCAGCGGCTGTTGCGTCTTGTATTCCTCACGCGTTTGCATGAGGCCGGGCATTTCCGTTTCAGCGATGTTCAGTTCCTTGCGGCCCCAGGCAGCAAGAGACATATCGGCGACGACGAAATCTTTGTTGGTGTTTGAATCGAGAACTGCGGCGTTCATCACGCCCTCCTTTCTAAATGGAAATATAGAAATTTGACGTGAGCGCCGTTCGATGCGGTGGTTCAACAAGCGCTTACTTGGTCTGCAAGCGCTGGTCACTCCGTCCGATTGAATGCTTCGAGCCTGGCGGCCTTCGTTGTGGAAGAACGTCGCAACGCTCCTCGAAGCGAGTTGGGATTGTAGCAAATTGGGATGGAGGGAGCGCGTTTGCGCGAGAGGTTTGTTTTGCCGACGTTCACGCATCGGCATGGCAAATCTTTCAGATGACTAACCGCGAAGGGTTAACCTCTAATCGGATGGGGTCGGCACTGCGACATAATTAAAATGACTTAAAATTATCGGCGGTATTCCAAACTGGAATTCAGAGGAATTGCATGGAATTGCGATCGTTGAGGTATTTCGTCGAAGTCGTGAAGCAAAAAAGCTTCACCGGTGCTGCGGAGAAAATGTTCGTCACGCAGCCGACCATCAGCAAGATGGTGAAGTCGCTCGAGGACGAAATTGGCTCGCCGCTGCTGCTGCGCGAAAGTCGCCAAATGGTGCTCACCGACGCCGGACAGATCGTCTATCAGCGCGGCCTTGAAGTGCTCGCGGCGCACGCGCAACTCGAAGCCGAACTCAACGATCTGGGCAAACTGGGGCGCGGCACGCTCACTATCGGCATTCCGCCGATGGGCGGATCGCTGTTCACGCCAGCTATTGCCACATTCAAGAAGCGTTATCCGAAGGTGGAACTGAAGCTGTTCGAGCGCGGTTCGAAGGCAATTGAAGCTGCATTGATCGATGGCGAACTCGAGCTTGGCGGTGTGCTGGAACCCGTCGATCTCGCCATGTTCGATGTGCTGCCCATCAGCCGCCAATTACTCTGGCTCGTTGCGCCCAAAGGCTCGCGATGGGATGCGCTGTCGGACGTGCCGCTCAGCGATCTCGCGGCGGAGCCGTTCGTGTTCTACGGCGAAAGCCTGGCGTTATCGGATCTCGTGCTTAATGCCTGCCGCGAAGCGGGGTTCACGCCGGCTATCGTGGGGCGCAGCGGCCATTGGGATTTCATGGCTGCGCTGGTGCAGGCGGGCGTCGGCATTGCGTTGCTGCCTGCGCCGTATTGCCGCCGGCTCGATATCAACGCATTCACCTGCCGGCCGGTGATCGCGCCGGAGATTCATTGGGACATGGCGGTGGGCTGGCGACGTAATGGTTATTTGTCGAACGCGGCGAGGGCTTGGCTGGAGGTTGTGCGGCAATTACTGCCCGCCAATCTCGGCGATGACTTTTTGCAAGGGCCGGCCGAGCGGTTTCCGGCACGCGTTAGGAATGCGGCGCCGCGATAGCCGAAATGAAAAACCCCCTGTCCCGCTCGCGCGGGACAGGGGGTTTTAGTTGCTACGCCGATGTCAAACCTCAGCGGCGTCCGTCAATCGATCATTCCTGTACAGCGAAGTCGATCCGGCGGTTTGCGAAACGTCCGCTGGCCGTTGCGTTATCGGCAATCGGGTTTGCATCGCCGAAACCTTGCGCCATCAGCGAATCAGCAGAAACGCCGTGCTTCACGAGGAACGCGCGCACTGCTTCCGCCCGCTTCTTCGACAACACCAGATTCGTGCTCGCCGGGCCGACATTGTCCGAATAACCGCCCACGTTCAACTTCACGGTCTTGCCCTTCGCTTCGCACGCCTTCAGCAGTTCTGCCGATTTCGCCAACGCCAGTTGCGCGTCTTGCGGCGGCACGTCGGAACCCGTGCGTAAATTGATGACTTGCAGGTTCAGCACCTTGGCGACATCGGCGGCAGAGCAATCATCGCTCAACGACGAGAACGCGCTCATGAACGATTCCTTCGCGCTTTCGACCGCTTGCTTGACATCGAACGTGCCGATGGTGAATCCCGCGCCGAACAACGTCTTCAGCTTGTTCATCCAACCGTTGCGCATGTCGGCAGCCGATCCGCTCAACTCGATCTTCTCACCCGACAACTTGGATTCCGCGCCCGGCAATTGCATCAGCGGCAACAGGCCGTCGAGCTTGTCAAGCCAGCTAGCCGGCTTGGTGTCCGGGTCGACTGCAATGGTCGCGTTCAGATGGTCCGCGCCGAACTTCGCCGTCAATGCGGCGAGCAGCTTGGCCTTCTCTTCTTCACTGCCAACCGTTGCTTGAATGGTCGGTGCGCCGAGCTTGTCGACGGTGAACGTCAGCAGCGCGTCCTTCGTAGGCGCAGGCGCGGCAGCGGGTGCCGACGCGGGTTCTGCGGCAACCACCGGAGTCGATGTAACCACCGGCGCTGCGGCGGACGCTACAGCAGGAGCCGCAGCGGGTGCCGGTGCGAGCGGTGTCTGGTTGCCGCAGCTACGGCCGAACAGCAGTGCGAGCAACGCAAGCGCTGCGGCGACAGCAAGCCACCACCATTTCTTCGATCGAGCCTTTTCTTCCACCACGATCCGGTCGAGCGAAGGGTTGATGGCGGTCGATCCGCCGACTGTCGACGGATGTTCAAGATGCGACGACACCGCTTTCATCTGCGCTGCCACGCCGGACATGAAGCTGGCCGCGCCGCCCAAGCCCAACGCGCTGACGATATCGTCCGTCATGCTTGCCTTCACCATTGGCAACTGATGGCCGAGCAGCGTAGGCAACTGGCCGACGTTGCTGCCAGACTTCGTGAAGTAGTGCTTTAGCACGCCGAACAACGCGGTCGTGACGATGCCGCCCAGCGCATGCGTGGCGCCAACCGATACACCGGTCTTCGCTGCCACCGTGTTGCTCAGCGCGTTCACGCGCCCTTCGGATGCCACGCCGCTTGCGAGCCGCGTACCGGCCGCGAGCAACGATTGCAGGCCGTCGCCATGGACGAGTTGCGGCAGCATATCGACGATATTGGCGTTTGAATCCGGTGACATGATTGATGCGAACAAGCTGCGTGCGCCTTCAGGCGATGCGGCTTTGTTCATCAGCGACCCGACGAGTGCCGGCGCGATCATGCCGACCACGCGTTTCGCTGCTTCGGGAGCGACGCCCAGTTTTGTAGCGAGTTGCTGCAACACGCTTTCGGTCAAAGCGCCCTGTACCAGCTAAATAACATTAATGCTCATTTAAATTGCCTTTTCCTTACTTGCGTGAATTCGCCAACCGCTCAGAATGAGCGAAGCGGATTATAGGTTCGGCAATTAACAAATAAGGACTTCGGACTAAAAATCGGAAATACCTCAAAGTAGAAGTCTTGAGACAGTTCTTAAAGCATCTTGAATTACTGATGAATGTCATCGCATTGATGCAGTAATAACGCGCAAAATTTTGAATGAACGTTAATTCGCACTATTCGATTCGATTGGTCAAGCCGCAGACCATGACGGCGATCAAGGCTTTTGCAAAAATTGAGACAAGCGGGCAAACTGAACAAAAGCATGACGGAGATAAACGATGTGCTTATCCGCCTACGGTCAAACGCACGAAGTCACGAACCAGGCCCCACCGCTCGAGCGCTACAACGCGATGACCACCGACGCGGCCCTCATGACCGCGCTGGAACGTGAAGGCGCGGCGTGGCATCTCGACGCGCTCACCCGCGACGGCCTCGCGCTCACGCAACCCGGCGTCTTAGCACTCGCTGACCTGGCCAACCGGCATACGCCTGAGCACCATCCGTTCAGCGCGCGTGGCGAGCGTCTCGATGCAATCGAATTCCATCCCGCCTGGCACACGCTGCTTGCCATGCTGCGCGAGCAAGGTCTTCATTCGCTGCCGTTTGAAACCGCCGCGCCGAAACCCGGTTCCATGGCCGCGCGCGCCGCCGGATATTTTCTCCACGCACAACTGGAAAGCGGTTCGTTGTGCCCGCTGACCATGACCTTCGCCAGCATTCCCGTGTTGCAGCAAGAGCCCGCGTTGTACGCGAGCTTGCGAGAGCAATTGCTTTCGCGCCAGCACGATCCACGCGATATCCCGCTCGGTGCCGGCAAGCAGTCGATGATGATCGGCATGGGCATGACCGAGAAACAGGGCGGCTCGGACGTGCGCAGCAACCGGACCCGCGCAGTGGCGACGGGCGCGGGCGGACGGGGCGGCGAGTATCGGCTGATCGGCCATAAGTGGTTCTTCTCGGCGCCTCAATGCGACGCCCATCTCGTGCTGGCGCGCGCCGGTGACGACACCGATGCCGACGACGGAAAACGCCCGGTTTCCTGCTTCTATGTGCCGCGATTCGCGCCGGATGGATCGAAGAATGCCGTGCAGATCCAGCAGATCAAGGACAAGCTCGGCAACCGCTCGAACGTTAGCAGCGAAGTCGAATTTCTCGATGCCTACGGCGTCATGATCGGCGACGAAGGGCGCGGCGTTCCGACGATCATCGAAATGGCGAACTTCACGCGTCTCGATTGCGTGATCGGCAGCGCCGCTTTGATGCGCGCCGCGCTGATCCAGGCGATCCATCACGCGCGGTATCGGCGGGTCTTTGGTGCCAAGCTCATCGACCAGCCGCTGATGCGCAACGTCCTCGCCGACCTCGCGCTGGAATCCGAAGCGGCCACCGTGCTGTTCATGCGGCTCGCGGGCGCGTTCGAGAATTCATCGAAACCGGAAGAGCACGCGTGGCGCCGCATCGTGACGCCGGCGGCCAAGTTCTGGGTCTGCAAGCGCGCGCTGGAATTCACCGGCGAGGCAATGGAAGTCTGGGGCGGAAATGGTTATGTCGAAACGGGGCCGATGGCGCGGTTTTATCGAGAGGCTCCGGTGAATTCGATCTGGGAAGGATCGGGGAACGTGATGTGCCTCGACGTGCTGCGGGCGTTCGAACGCGAACCCGATGCTGCCCACGCGCTGTTCGAATCGTGGCGGAAGGTGGCGGGTGAACATCACGTACTCGGTGACGCGATGAAGACGCTGCTCGCCATGCTGCAAGGCGACCCGGCTACGCGCGAAGCGTCGGCACGGGCGATCGCACAGCAACTCGTGCTCACCGCGCAAGGGGTTCTGCTCGCGCAACATGCGCCCGCGGATGTGGCGGCGGCTTTCATCGAAACCCGTCTCGGCGATGCCCGTGGTTCCGTCAATCGCGTGTATGGAACGCAGCCGGCAACGTTCGATTTCAACGCTTTGATCGAGCGCGCGTTCGGCGAGTAGTTTTGGGAATAGCCGCGCGCGATGAATCAAGCCGCGCGGCTACGCCCCTTGCGCAGTGGAATCCCCGGATCCACTTCAGGCCGAGGCCCCGTTTCCTCTCCGTTCTCCAGCCGATACAACCACGCGAGCAACTCCGCCACCGCCTGATAAAGCGCGGGCGGAATGCGCGAATCCAGGTCGACCTGCATCAGCAGCGACACCATCTCGGGCGATTCATGCACGTACAGCCCCGCGTCCTTTGCGCGCTGCACGATCATTTCAGCGACCAGCCCGTAGCCCTTGGCGACCACGCGCGGCGCAGCATCGGCGTTTTTGGTGTCGTAGGTAAGCGCGGCCGCCTGCTTTCGGGAGTCGTTGCGCAAGCTCATCTGCCGCTCCCCGCTGCGCTTCCAGCAGGGCCGGCATCGGTGACCGTGATGACATCGGCGAAATGGGGGAATGTTGGGTCAGCGGCCAGGTCGGCCAGCGCGTCGCGCGCGTGCACCGTCAATCCGGCGAGCTGCAATCCGGCGGCGTCGAGTTGTTGGCGGAAATGATCGCCATCGGCGGCAAGACGGGCCGCGCCGCCTTCGCTTGCATTCAACCGCACCACCAGTTGCTGGCCGGTGAGCACCAGGTCGGCATCCACGGTGCCGAGCGTGGGCAAGCTCAGCGTGACACGCGTGTGCCAGCCGCGATCCGAATCGCCCGGACCCGTCCCCGCGTCGCTCTCCTGAGACGGATCGCGCCCATAAGTTGCGCGGTTCTGAGGCTGGATCTCCCACTCGAACTTGGCGCCCGGCCACGCTTCGCCGGACCAGCGGAACTGGTCGGAAGCGAGGACATCGAGTTGCTGGCGAACCAGCGCGATAGTCGATGGATGAATCCCGGCGGAGGCGACGGCCGCCTGCACGGCCGAATCCTGCAGATGGGCGGCCAAAGGCAACGCGCCGGTTGCCGTTCGCGGCGCCATTCCTTGGGCCGTCTGCGTCGATGCAAACACGCCCGTGGGCATCTGTCGCACCGATTCAGCCAGCGCCGCCGCCTGCTGCGGCGTTTGTGGTGTCGGCACGAGACGCGCGGAATTGGGCGCGTCGGGGGAATCGGCGGGAGCGGAGAAGGTTAGCGGCAGCAGCGTTTCCTCGATCCAGACATCGGTCACGGCATCGGCATCGTCCGCCGAGGCCGAGAAAGCATCCGATGGCAACTCGCTTGCCAATTTGTCGACGCGCGCCTGGGGCTCATTTCGCAGCGACGCCAGCGAACGCTGTCCGCCCAGCCAAAGCGCAATATGGTTTTCGTAGAAGAGGCCGCTGTCTACAACGGTCCTCGCCAGCATGGCCGCCAGGACAGGCGCGGGCAAAGGCGGTGCGGGCGGGTTGACCGCACTGGCGGCATTGGCCGAGCTGGACGAAAACAGCGACCCGGACAGGCTTTCGAACGCGCTGGCGGCCACGACCAGGCGCGGCGCGGTCGGCCACAACGGCGAACTGCCGAGCACAGCGGGCGTCGCGCTGCCGCCGAAGCGCGAAATGATGTCGAGCGTACGCCCGATCTCGCTGAATGCGGTCTGCGTCGACGGGCCCGGCGCGGTATACGCGTTGATAGCGGCAGCGGGCGTGGCGGCCGGCGGGGTATCGATTAAAAGTTGCGAGGTATTGGCTTGAGGCGCGGTCGAACTGGTCTGCGTATTGAGCGCGGACAACAGCATGTCAGTGCGGCTGGCAAGCAGCGCAGCGACGGCGGAGTCCAGTCCAGTCATGCCAGTATCCTCGGGTCAGCAGTCCAGCCGAACGGCCGGCCGCCAGTTGCAACGAGCCGCAAACGCGTCAAGAAACGCGTCTAGCGAAACCCGATCATCTTCTTCAAAACTCGCACGGGCCTGTTCACGGTGAACAACGCTGCGGACAAACGCGCGAGGCTGGGGGTGGCGAGGTCGCGAATGGCGGCGTCGTCGGCAAGAATCCGGCGCACCAGTTCGAGCTTGCGGGCGCGCGCGGTATCGTCCAGTTCCGAGCTGGTATCGACTTCTCTCAAGCCGTCGACGAGATCCCGGTACGCGCTCTGCATAGTCTTCAATTCACCCCATTCTCCACTGCGTGCTGCGGCCAGCATACACGTAGAAAGTGCGGCAATCGCTTCATAATGAGCGAAATATTCTTGTGTGGTTTTCATTATGTGCAAGCATGTTTCGCGGCTTCACGCCGCAGCCATTTTTGCTGCATCGGGTGCAATCGCCATCCAGGCTTCCTCTAGGGTTGCCAGCAGGCCATCGATCTCCACCAGCACTTCTTCGCTCTGACGCACATTCGCTTCCAGCAACCGGTGCGCCATGTAGGTGTACAGCGCATCCAGGCGTGCAGCGATATCGCCGCCAATGTCTTTGTTGAGCGACTGCTGCAAACCACTTTCAATAATGCTGATCGCTTTCGTGATCGCCTCGCCGCGTGCCGGTATATTGCCCTGTTGCAGATTCATCCGCGCCTGGGCAATGGCTTGTCGCGCGCCTTGATACAACATCGCGACCAGCCGGTGCGGGCTCGCGCCCATTACGCCTGTCTGAACGCCAACGCGCGCATACGCGTTCGCTCCACCGTGTGCCTGGGAAAACATCCGACCCTCTCCTATGTCGACCAGAGTTGGCGCTTTAGCGCCCTACTCAGATTCCGTGACCTACGTGGTCTCATTGGCGTTTCGCACAAAAGCGCTGCACACCGCGCTTAGTACCAAAACCCGTGATGAACCGGTGCCGATAAACGGATCAGGCCGCGCTATTTGTCTGACCGTTTATCGTGCTGCTATCCGGGTTATCGGAGAAAGCGGCAAAAGCTTTAGGCGTGCTTTGCGTCACAACGAGTTCCTGGAAGGGAAATAGTCGGCGGGCCGGGGATGTGGAAACCGTCGGCGCAGCGTTCAGACCGAGATGTTCATGATGTCGTTGTAGGCCGACACGAGCTTGTTGCGGACCTGCAAGCCGAACTGGAAACCTACGTTCGCCTTCTGCATGTCGACCATCACGTCGTTCAGCGAAACGTTTGGCGCGCCCACTTCGAATGCCTGCGATTCGTTGACCGCCTTGGTCTGGCTGCTGCTGATGCTGTCCAGAGACGATTTCAGCGCGTCGGCGAAACTACCGGCGCTGGCCGCACCCGATTCGGGCACGACGCTGCCGCTCGCGACTTGACCGGCACCGCCCGCAGCCTGCGTCGACATGGCCTGCATTTGCTGGAGCGCCGAACTCAACGCGCTGATAGGAGCATTCATGGGGTCTCCAGAAGGAACGGAAAGGAATTCAATCTCGGCGGCAATGTAAGGATCGCTGTACATCTGCGACTATCCGAACCGGGCTGTCCCGAGCCACAGGCCGGCGTCTGTCGCCAGAGCCTGGGCGGTTCGGCACATGGCCTGACCGATTAGGAAAAAGTCTAGCAGTCGGCGCAATTTGCAAAGCGGGGAAAGGAAACCAAAACTCGCTTCTATTCGCTGGATCAACTCAATCCTGCTTACGGATAATTCCTCTCATGAAAGTGCCTGTAGTGCGCACGGTTATCGCCGCCGCACATCGCAGAAAACGCAAGACTCGGAGAGTTTCGACGCATGGATTCCACAACCAACCTGATCAACCCGGACGCCCGCATGGGTCTGACTGGCGCGCAGCCAGGCACGCCCGGGTCGATCGCCGCAGGTGCCGGCGGCGCCGGCTACGCGGGCGGCACGGACTTCGGTGGCGGCAGCAGTTTCAGCCCCCGCATGCCGATGCTCAACCAGTTCCGCAACAACCCGCGCATGCCGCTGATCATCGCCGTGGCGATCCTGGCTGTCGTCGTGGCGGGTCTCGTGATGTGGTCGCGCCAGCCGGATTACCGGGTGCTCTTCAGCAATCTCTCCGATCGCGATGGCGGTGCAATCGTTGCTGCGCTGCAGCAAGGCAACATTCCCTACAAGATTGCCGAGTCGGGCGGCGCGATCCTGGTTCCCAGCGACGCCGTGCACGAAACCCGCCTGCGCCTCGCATCGCAAGGTTTGCCGAAGAACGGCTCGGTCGGCTTCGAATTGATGGATAACCAGAAATTCGGCATCAGCCAGTTCGCCGAGCAGGTCAACTATCAGCGGGCGCTGGAAGGCGAGCTGGAAAAAACCATCGCGTCGATCTCCTCGGTCCGCGAAGCCCGTGTCCACCTCGCCATTCCGAAGCCCACCGTGTTCGTGCGGGAAAAGGAACTGCCGACCGCGTCGGTCATGCTGAACCTGTATCCCGGCCGCGCGCTGGATGAGGGGCAGATCATCGCGATCCAGCACATGGTGTCTTCGGGCGTGCCGGATATGCCCGTGAAGAACGTGACGATCGTCGATCAGGACGGCAACCTCCTCACGCAGCAAAGCGCGGCGAACGGCCTGGACGCGTCGCAACTCAAATACGTGCAACAGATCGAGCACAACACGCAGGGACGTATCGACGCCATCCTCGCGCCGCTGTTCGGCGCGGGCAATGCGCACTCGCAGGTGAGCGCGGATATCGACTTCTCGAAGCTGGAGCAAACGGCCGAAAGCTACGGCCCGAATGCCAACCCGCAAAACACGGCGATCCGCAGCCAGCAATCGAGCGTGTCGAATGACACGGGGGGCGTAAACTCCGGTGGCGTGCCGGGCGCGTTGTCGAACCAGCCGCCGGCCGCGGCGTCGGCGCCTGTCGATGCAGCCGCGAGCGGCGCCGATGGCGGCAAAACCGCGCCGGTCAGCATGCGCAAGGACACGACGACGAATTACGAAGTCGACCGCACCGTGCGTCACTACGAGCAGCCGATGGGCGGCATCAAGCGCCTGTCCGTCGCCGTGGTGGTGAATTACCAGAAGCAAGTCGACGCCAAGGGCCACGTGACGATGCAGCCGCTGCCCGCTGACAAGCTCGAGCAGGTGCAGCAACTGGTGAAAGACGCGATGGGCTACGACGAAAAGCGTGGCGACTCGGTGAACGTGGTCAACAGCACCTTCCTGGTGGATTCGACTGTGATTCCCGACGTGCCGTGGTGGCGCACGCCGGACATGATCGCGCGCGGCATCGAGTTCGCGAAGTACGCGGGGATTGGTGCAGTGGCGTTGTTCCTGTATTTCAGCATGGTGAAACCGGCGCTGCGCCGTGCATTCCCGCCGCCGCCGGAACCGGCAGCGCTCGCCGCGCCAGATGAGCTGTCGCTGCTCGACGGGCCGTCCATGCCGAAGTCGCAGATAGACGAAGAAAAGGATGCCGAGGTCAGTTTGCTCGGTCATGAAAGCAACAAGGCCAAGTTCGAACGCAATCTCGACTACGCGCGCATGGTGGCGCGCCAGGATCCGAGAATCGTCGCAACGGTCGTCAAGAACTGGGTGTCCGATGAACGCTGAAGGTCTCAATAAAGCCGCGCTGCTGCTGATGTCGATTGGTGAATCGGAAGCGGCGGAAGTGTTCAAGTACCTTGGACCGCGCGAGGTGCAGAAGATCGGGGCGACCATGGCGACGCTGAAAAACGTCACGCGCGAACAGCTCGACAACGTGATGACCGAGTTCGTCAACGAAGCCGAGCAGCACACCGCGCTGTCGCTCGATTCGAGCGAATACATCCGGGCGGTGCTGACGAAGGCGCTCGGTGAAAACAAGGCGGGCGCGCTGATCGACCGGATCCTGCAGGGCAGCGATACCAGCGGTATCGAAGGCCTGAAGTGGATGGATTCCGCCGCAGTGGCCGAACTGATCAAGAACGAGCATCCGCAGATCATCGCAACCATCCTGGTTCACCTGGACCGCGACCAGGCGTCGGAGATCGTGGCGCTGATGACCGAACGTCTGCGCAACGACGTGCTGCTGCGCATTGCCACGCTCGACGGCATTCAACCGGCCGCGCTGCGCGAACTCGACGACGTGCTGACCACGCTGCTTTCCGGCAGCGACAACCTGAAGCGCGCGCCGATGGGCGGCATCCGCACGGCGGCGGAAATCCTCAACTTCATGTCGACGGCGCACGAAGAATCCGTGATCGAAAACGTGAAGGAATTCGATGCGGAACTCGCGCAAAAGATCATCGATCAAATGTTTGTGTTCGAGAATTTGCTCGAGCTCGAAGACCGCGCAATTCAGTTGCTGCTAAAAGAAGTGGAATCCGAAACCTTGATTGTTTCGCTGAAAGGCGCCCAACCGCCGTTGCGGCAGAAGTTCCTCGCGAACATGTCGCAGCGCGCCGCCGAACTGCTGGCCGAAGATCTCGACTCGCGCGGCCCGGTGCGGCTGTCGGAAGTGGAAGCGCAGCAGCGCAAGATCCTGCAGGTCGTGCGCAACCTGGCCGAATCGGGTCAGATCCAGTTAGGCGGCAAGGCCGAGGACGCATATGTCTGACGCTGCCGAAGCCGCCAAGAAGGCTCATGCCGACGATGCAGTCAAAAAGGCTCGCATGAGCGCTTATCAGCGCTGGGAGATGGCGTCGTTCGATCCGGTTCCGGTCGATCGCAGCGCCGCCGATCAAGCCGCGCTGGAAAAGCACTTGCGCCGTGTCCGCGATGAAGCGCACGCGCAAGGGTTGGCATCGGGCCATGTGGCGGGTCAGGCAATGGGCTACAAGGCCGGCTACGACCAGGGTTACGAACAAGGCGTGGAAGAAGGCCGCCGTCACGCGCACGCGGAAGCCACGCGGCTCGCGCAAATGGCCGATACCTTCAAGATCGCGCTGCAGGCGGCCGACGCTGTAGTCGCTGAAGCGCTGACGGCGCTGGCGCTGGATATTGCGCAGCAAGTGGTTTCGCAGCATCTGACACTCGATCCGACCGCGGTGCTGGCCGTCGCGCGTTCGGTGATCGCGGCCGAACCGGCGTTGTCCGGCGCGCCGTACCTGACGGTCAATCCGGCGGATCTGCCGATTGTCGAAGCGTATTTGCTGGAAGAGCTGCAGGCGGCAGGATGGTCGGTGCGGACCGATCCGGACATCGAGCGCGGCGGGTGCAAGGCGCACGCGGCGAGCGGTGAAATCGATGCAACCAATGTCACGCGCTGGGAGCGTGTGGCAGCGGCGCTCGGGAGGTCACAACCATGGTGAACTCAGGTCACGCACCAGCCCACGTCAATCCGAGCGCTGCGCGCCGCGTCACGCAGGAAGGCTTGAGCGAGCTCGAACAGGAACTGGCGCGCGCGTCGTTCGGCCCGCTGGCCGTGGACGATGACCTCGAACCGACGATCGAAGAAATCGCGGCTCAGACCATCGTCGATCTCGCCGATATGGCGAACAACCCGCATCTGGACGGCTGGCGCGCGCAGCTTGAAGCGAGCAAGGCGCGCAGCCAGATATCGAAACCGTTGCGCGCATGCGGGCGTCTCACGCGTGCAGCCGGGCTCGTGTTGGAAGCGGTCGGATTGAAGCTGGGCGTGGGCTCGGAATGCATGATCGAGTTGCCGGCCGGCAGTTCGATCCCGATGGCCGAAGCCGAAGTCGTTGGTTTCTCCGGCGACAAACTGTTCCTCATGCCGACCACCGAAGTCTCCGGCCTGTTGCCCGGAGCACGCGTGTATCCGCTGGAAAGCGCACCGATCAATGATCCGATGGCCGGCGCCAAGCGCCTGCCGGTCGGCTGGGAAATGCTCGGCCGTGTCGTCGATGCATCCGGCCGGCCGCTTGATGGACTTGGCCCGCTTGGCTCGAAGATCGATGCGCCGCTGACCGCGCCGACGATCAACCCGCTTAATCGCGAACCGATTCACAAGGTGCTCGATGTCGGCGTGCGCGCGATCAACGCGTTGTTGACCGTGGGACGAGGCCAGCGCATGGGTTTGTTCGCCGGCTCGGGCGTGGGCAAGTCCGTGCTGCTCGGCACCATGGCGCGTTATACGAGCGCCGAAGTGATCGTGATCGGGCTGATTGGTGAACGGGGCCGCGAGGTGAAGGAGTTCATCGAACAGATTCTGGGTGAAGACGGGCTCGCGCGCTCGGTCGTGGTGGCGGCGCCGGCTGATGTGTCGCCTATTTTGCGGATGCAGGGCGCGAGCTACGCGACCTCTTTGGCCGAATATTTTCGGGATCAGGGCAAACACGTACTTTTGCTGATGGATTCGCTTACGCGCTATGCCATGGCGCAGCGCGAGATTGCGCTCGCAATCGGCGAACCCCCCGCCACTAAAGGCTATCCGCCTTCCGTGTTCGCCAAATTACCGGCGCTGGTTGAGCGGACCGGGAACGGCCGGGAGGGTGCCGGATCGATCACGGCCTTTTATACGGTCTTGACGGAAGGGGACGATCAGCAAGATCCTATCGCCGATTCCGCGCGCGCCATTCTCGACGGCCATATTGTGTTGTCGCGTTCGTTGGCCGAAGCGGGGCATTATCCGGCTATCGATATTGAAGCGTCCATTAGCCGGGCGATGACCGCGCTGATCGACGACAAGCATCTGGACCGCGTGCGTTTATTCAAACAGATGTTGTCGCGCTACCAGCGCAATCGCGATTTGATCAATGTCGGCGCATATTCCTCGGGGCGGGATGCGTTGCTCGATCGGGCGATTGCGCTCTACCCGCGGATTGAAGCGTTTTTGCAGCAGGGATTTCGTGAGCAGGCCATGTTTGAACCGAGCCTGGCTCAACTCGATGCGCTATTCGAATAAAGATAATTGAGGAATTTGACGTCCATGTCCAAGCATCTGCCGATCCAGACCTTGATCAACCTCGCGGAAGAAGAGCTGGAGGCTGCCACGAAAAAGCTTGGCAAAATCCAGCAGGAACGCGACGAGATCGAGACGCAGTTGAACTCGCTGGTTACGTATCGGGACGAGTATCACGCGCGTTTTACGGCGTCGGCGCAAGAAGGCACGACCGCACAGACGCTGCGCAATTTCCAGGCGTTTGTGGATACCCTCGATTCCGCGATCAACCAGCAGCGCAAGTTGCTTGTGGGCGCGAACCAGCGGCTGGAAGCGGCAAAGCCCGAATGGCAGCAACGCAAGCAGAAACTGGGTTCTTACGAAGTGCTGGCCGCGCGCGGCGAGTCGGTGAAGGCGAAGCAGGAGTCGCGGATCGAACAACGCGACTCCGATGAACACGCTTCCAAGATGCTGCGAATGCGCGCCGAGAAAGCATGATATTTGTAGCGATGTTTATCCTGAACAAGATACGAGGGGCCATGTATGTCGACCGTTAATTCTGCCAGCTCGATGCTCGGCTTGAGCGCTGCTCAATCGCGGAACGCGGCGGCAACGTCGGCGAGCGACGACGCGGCGGCATCGTTTGTATCCACCCTGCACAACATTACCGCCAAGGCTAACGAAGAAGCGGCGGCGAAGGCGCGGGTGCAAGCACAGGCGCAGGCGCAGAAAGCTTCGGCGGCGCGTGGCAGCGTTCACGACGCGCCCAAGCCCGACGATGCTTCAACTGCACAGGCTAAAGCGGCAGCGGAGCAAGCCGATAGCGCGGACCAGGCGGCCGCTGCGGATCAAAGTTCTTCGGCGTCATCGGCGGCTTCCGCCGCGCCGGGTTCTGCAGCGGCGAATCAAGCGCAGGCATCGACTGGATCGATGACAACGGCAGCGGCTACTGCAAACGCGACGGCTGCGGATCAGGCTGCCCAGACCGACGCGGATGCCGCGAAAGCACAGCCCGAAGCCAAGGCGGCAGCGGCAGCAACGGCGGCGGCGACCGCAGCGGCCCTGAAGGCGCGCGGTTGCGCGGCCGCTGATCCGGCCACGGCTTCGACCGATCCGGCTACCGCCGCGATGGATGCCGATGCAACCAACGCGACGTCCTCCACGCAATCGAAGAACAAGTCGAGCGACGCCAAGGCTGCGGATGATGCGCTTCAGGCCGCGCTCGCGCATTTGGCGAATCCGCAGGGTGCTGCGACGCCATCGCCCGACGCGGCAGCGGCGGCAGCCGCCGCAGCCGCGAACGGTGCGAATGTGGCCAACGCCGCGAACGCGGGCGGCAAGGGCGGCGGTTCGAGGCCATCGAACCGGGCGATATCGATCACAGCGTCGTCCGGCGACGGTTCTAGCCGTGCATCGGCGACGCAGCAGGCTGGCTCATCTTCGGCTACGCAACAAGCCGATGCAGCGGCGCTGGCAACCGCAACGCCCGCCGATGACGGCAGTGCTGCTTATAAAGCGACTGCCGATGCGGCGGCCCATTCGGCATCGATGCAGGCCACGTCGGGATCTGCGGGCAGCGCTCCGGTTCAGAGCGCCGCGACGGCTGCCGCCAGTGCTGCGATTGCGCCGCATGTCGGGTCGAGCGGATGGGACGAGGCGTTCAGCCAGAAGGTGGTGTTTCTGTCGAATGGTCATCAGCAGAGTGCTGAGTTGACGTTGAATCCGAAGGATCTGGGACCGTTGCAAGTGGTCTTGCAGGTGACGGATAACCACGCGCACGCGTTGTTCGTGTCGACCCACGCGCAGGTTCGGGCGGCGGTGGAAGCAGCATTACCAACCCTGCGTGAAGCGATGCAAGGCAGCGGGATATCGCTAGGCAGCACAAGTGTGAGCGATGGTTTCGTGGGTCAGCAGTCGGGCCAGCAGAATGGCGGAGCGTCATCGAATGCGGGACGAGGCGGGCGAGGCTCGGGCGCCGTCGATGACGGCGGAAGCGTGGACGCGCTGAGCTCAATCAGCATGCCGGTGCGCAGGCAGGTGGGATTGGTCGATACGTTTGCTTGATTTAGCGTAAAGGTCCAATAGCAAAAAAGCCGCGTTCGCGAAAGGGACGCGGCTTTTTTGTCGTCGATTTTTCTTTTCGATAACACCCGGCCGCCCAACCCCCTCAAACACCTAACTTACGAGTTAGCCCCAATTCCCCCCTCTATTCCCCTCATCGCGACCCTCCGAAATCGCCAACAATTCAGGCTACAGAAAGAGGTCCGCAATCATGGCAAGCACCACCGCAACTCAACAACCACCCATCGTCACCGTCAAGAGCGGCAGGATGAAGCGCATCTTGCTGATCGCGGCGGGTCTTATCGTTTTGCTGGGCGCCGGCGGGGCTGGTGCTTACTACTACTTCATGCACAAGCCCGAGGTGGGCGCGTCGGCGAAAGCTGCGCCCGCCGCGCCGCCGGTGTTCTTCCCGCTGGAATCGATGACCGTCAATCTCCAGTCCGACGACGGCATGCATTACCTGCGTATCGGCCTGACGCTGAAGCTGCCTGACCAGAAGGCGCAAGCCGAACTGACCGAACGCATGCCGGAGGTGCGCAGCCACGTCCTGATGTTGTTATCGGCGAAGCGGCCGGAAGATCTGGCGGGCATCGACGGCAAGCGTCAGCTCGCGAAAGAACTGCTGGAGACGGTCCAGAAGACGGGTGGCCCGCCGGACAGTCCGGCGCATGTCCAGGAAGTGTTGTTCACGGAATTCGTCGTTCAATAATCCGCGCAACCCTCCTCGCCTCTAGCCGCTTAGGCATAAGCAAAAGCCAGCACTAACGCTGGTTGGCGCTCACGGCAAAAGCACACAGCCAAGCACCAAGCAACCGCGCACAGGAACGAAGGAACACTCATGGGCCACGAAGAGTTCATGTCGCAGGAGGAGGTGGACGCCCTGCTTAAGGGCGTCACCGGGGAAGTCGACGCAGTCGCCGACGAAACACGCTTCCACGGCGTGCGCCCCTACAACCTCGCGACCCAGGAACGCATCGTCCGGGGCCGGATGCCGGGCCTGGAAATCATCAACGACCGCTTCGCGCGCCTCTTGCGCGTGGGCATCTTCAACTTCATGCGGCGCTCGGCGGAAATTTCGGTCGGCCCCGTGAAGGTGCAGAAGTACAGCGAATTCACCCGCAACCTGCCGATCCCGACGAACCTGAACCTCGTCCACGTGAAGCCGTTGCGCGGCACCTCGCTGTTCGTGTTCGATCCGAACCTGGTCTTCTTTGTCGTCGATAACCTCTTCGGCGGCGACGGCCGTTTCCACACGCGCGTTGAAGGCCGCGAGTTCACGCAGACCGAGCAGCGCATCATCAGCAAGCTGCTGAACCTCGTGTTCGAACACTACGCGGCATCGTGGAAAAGCGTGCGGTCGCTGAACTTCGAATACGTGCGCTCGGAAATGCACACGCAGTTTGCCAACGTGGCCACGCCGAACGAGATCGTGATCGTCACGCAGTTTTCTATCGAATTCGGATCGACTGGCGGCACGCTGCATATCTGCATGCCGTATTCGATGATCGAACCGATTCGCGACATCCTCTCCTCGCCCATTCAAGGCGAAGCGCTCGAAGTGGATCGCCGCTGGATCCGCGTGCTGTCGCAGCAAGTGCAAGCGGCCGAAGTGGAACTGACGGTGGATCTGGCGGAGATCGGCACGACCTTCGAAAAGATTCTCAACATGCGAGCCGGCGATGTCCTGCCAATCGACGTGCCCGAGTTGGTCACGGCAAAAGTGGACGGCGTGCCAGTAATGGAATGCGGCTACGGAATTTTCAATGGTCAATACGCGTTGCGCGTCCAAAAAATGATCAGCGCAACCGACACGATGAAGGAAGGTGGATATGAGTGACGTAACTGAACCGGGCACGCTGCCGTCCGATCCGCTCAAGAGCGAAGACTTCGGCATGGACGACTGGGCAAGCGCGCTGGCTGAGCAGAACGGCAATGAAACGCCGGCGGCGGCTTCATCGGCGGGATTGTTCCAGCCTTTGTCGAAAGTCCAGGCGCCTTCCACGCGCAATGACATCGACATGATTCTCGATATCCCCGTGCAGATGACGGTGGAACTCGGGCGGACCAAGATCGCGATTCGCAACCTGCTGCAACTGGCGCAGGGATCGGTGGTGGAACTCGACGGCCTCGCCGGCGAACCGATGGACGTGCTGGTCAACGGCTGCCTGATCGCGCAGGGCGAAGTCGTGGTGGTCAACGACAAGTTCGGTATCCGTCTCACCGACATCATCACGCCGTCCGAACGCATCAGGAAGTTGAATCGATGAAACGCTTTACCGCCGCGCATGCAGCCTTGGCATCGCTTGCCATGACGCTTGCCATGTCGCTTGCCGCCCGCACAGCCCACGCCGCTGACATGAACGCCGTCAATCACGCGGCGCAGATTGCATCGGGCGTTGGCGCGGGCACAGCCGTGCCGTCGCTTGGCGTGGGCGCGGTGCTGCAAACGCTGCTCGGACTCGTGATCGTGATCGCGTTCGTGTTCGGCTGCGCGTGGCTGGCACGCAAGTTCGGCGTGGCCGGCACCAAACGCACGGGGCTGGTGAAGGTGATCGGCGGGGCGTCGCTCGGGAACAAGGAGCGCGTCTCGGTGGTGGAGATCGGCGATACATGGCTCGTGCTGGGCGCCGCTCCGGGCAACGTGCGGCTGCTGCACACCATGCCGGCGGGATCGGTGGAACTGAACGGCGCTGAAGCCGGCGTCACGCCTTCGGGCGAAGCACTGCAAGGCAGTTTCGGTCAACGTTTTCGCGACGCCCTCGCCGGCGAAGCGAACAAACGTCTGCAAAAATTCGCAGGCGGGAGCAAGTAATGCAGTCCAGGTTTTTAGCACGCTGCGTGAGACTGGCGGGGCTGTTGCTGCCGGTCGCCCTGCTGGTACTTCCCTACTCCGCTTTCGCTCAAAGCACAGCAGGACTTCCGGCGTTCAACACCAGCCCGGGTCCGAACGGCGGCACGACGTATTCGCTCAGCGTCCAGACGATGCTGCTGCTGACCATGCTGTCGTTCCTGCCGGCGATGCTGCTGATGATGACGGGCTTCACGCGCATCATCATTGTGTTGTCGCTGTTGCGGCAGGCGCTGGGCACAACCAGCACGCCGCCGAATCAGGTGCTCGTCGGACTCGCGCTGTTTCTCACGTTGTTCGTGATGTCGCCGGTCCTCGACCGCGCGTATGTGGACGCGTACAAGCCGTTCTCCGACGGCACGATCACGATGGACCAGGCCATGACGCGCGGCGTCGCGCCGTTCAAGCAATTCATGCTGCGCCAGACGCGTGAAGCCGATCTCGCGCTGTTCGCCCGGATCGCCAAGGCGCCGCCGATGAACGGTCCCGAAGACGTGCCGCTCTCGCTGCTGGTGCCTTCGTTTGTGACGAGTGAGCTCAAGACGGGCTTCCAGATCGGCTTCACCATCTTCATCCCGTTCCTGATCATCGACATGGTGGTGGCGAGCGTGCTGATGTCGATGGGGATGATGATGGTGTCGCCCACAACCATTTCGCTGCCGTTCAAGCTGATGTTGTTCGTGCTGGTGGACGGCTGGCAGTTGCTGATCGGCTCGCTCGCGCAGAGCTTCGTTTCGTAGTCTTTGTATATAGCGTCAGGAATCAAACGATGACACCCGAATCCGTCATGTCGATCGCGCATCAGGCCATGTATGTGGCGCTGTTGCTCGCGGCTCCGCTGTTGCTGGTCGCGCTCGTGGTCGGCCTGGTCGTGAGCCTGTTCCAGGCCGCGACGCAGATCAACGAAAGCACGCTCTCGTTCATTCCGAAATTGCTCGCGGTGGCGCTGACGCTCGTGATCGCCGGCCCGTGGATGATGGAAACGCTGCTCGACTACATGCGCCACGTTTTCACCATCACGCCCGCCATCACCGGCTGATGTTCTCCGTCACTTACGCGCAGCTCAATGTCTGGCTGACGTCGTTCCTCTGGCCTTTCACGCGCATTCTCGCGTTGATTGCGACCGCGCCGCTGCTCAGCCACCAGGCCATTCCGATTCGCGTCAAGGTCGCCGTCGCGGCGTTCATAGCGCTGATCGTCGCGCCCACGATTGGCGCAGTGCCGCAGGTGACCGTGTTTTCCGCCGATGGCGTGATGATCATCATCAACCAGTTCCTGATCGGCGCGGCGCTCGGTATGACGATGCAGATTGCATTCGCCACCATCGACGCAGCCGGCGAGTTTATCGGCATGCAAATGGGCCTCGGTTTTGCAATGCTTTACGACCCGCGCGCCGGCGGAAATTCGGTGGTGATTTCGCGGTATCTGAACACCATTGCCATGCTTGCGTTTCTTGTGTTCGACGGGCATCTGCAAATGATCAGCGCCCTTGTGCAGACGTTCCAGAGCGTGCCGGTGAGCGCGAACGTTCTGGGTTCGGCCACGTTTGCGCGCGGCTGGCAGACGCTTGCGACCTACGGCGTGAGCGTGTTTTCGACGGGCTTGCTGCTGTCGCTGCCGGTGGTCACGGCGTTGCTGATCGCCAACCTCGCGCTGGGCATCCTGAATCGCGCGGCGCCGCAGATCGGGATTTTCCAAGTGGGATTTCCGGTCACCATGCTGGTAGGATTCCTGCTGCTGCAGTTGATGATCCCGAACATGATCCCGTTCTTTCAACGCATCTTCGATAGCGGTATCGACCAGATGGGACGCGTCGCGGCCGCGCTTTAGCGTTCGCCTCAACACGTAACAAATTAGCCTCGCGCGCTTGGCTGTTCCGCCACGCGGCTATCATTCAGTTTTCTCCCCCTTGCTTGCTTCGCCGACGGGTCACGTGCTCCGCCCATGAACCTCGACTATTTCACCCTGGATCAGTTGCGTCAGAACCACCCGGCGTGGCGCCTCCTGCGATCCGATCACGCGCCGCTCGTTGCAAGCTTCCTGCAGCGGGTGTTCATCGTGCCCAACGTACGCGTCATGTCGCAAGCCGATCTGGCCGAGGCGCTGGAAGACGAGCTATTCGGCTTACGTGAACAACTGGATTCCTCCGCTTTTCCGAAAACGGCGCAGGCTTATCTCGACGACTGGGCAGCCAACGACAAAGGCTGGTTGCGCAAGTTTTATCCCCAAGGGTCAGACGAACCGCACTTTGATCTGACCCCTGCCGCAGAGAAGGCCATCGCCTGGCTGGGAACGCTGGTCGAACGGAGTTTTGTCGGTACCGAGTCCCGGTTGCTCACGCTTTTCGAATTGCTCAAGCAAATGAGCGAAGGAAGCGAAAGTGATCCGCAGGCCCGCATCGTGGAGTTAGAGAAACGTCGCGATGACATCGACGCTGAGATAGCCCGCGCGCAGACGGGCGATATCGCGCTGCTCGATGCCACCGAACTGAAGGACCGCTTCCAGCAATTCACCGCGTTAGCGCGTGAACTCTTGACCGATTTTCGTGAGGTAGAGCAGAATTTCCGAGGGCTGGACCGGCGCGTACGTGAGCGCATTGCGCTATGGGACGGTTCGAAGGGTACGCTGCTGGAGGATATCCTTGGCGAACGCGACGCCATCTCCGACTCCGACCAGGGGCGAAGCTTCCGGGCGTTTTGGGATTTCCTGATGTCGAGCAGCAGGCAGGAAGAGTTGTCGATCTTGCTAGAACGCGTGCTGGCGCTGCCGCCCGTCGTAGAACTTAAACCGGATGGCCGCACTCGGCGCGTGCATTACGACTGGCTGGAAGCCGGCGAGCATACTCAGCGAACGGTGGCGACGCTTTCGCAGCAGTTGCGACGGTTTCTCGATGATCAGGCGTGGCTGGAAAATCGTCGAATCATGGACATCCTGCGCAATGTGGAAATGCATGCGCTGGCTGTGCGGGAGCAGCCGCCAGCGGGTCAGACAATGACGATTGCCGACATGGCTGCGGACATCGACCTGCCCATGGAAAGGCCGTTGTACGTTCCGTCTTTCAAACCGCGCCTGACCGAGACCGTATTGGAAGCTGGCGACGCCGATTTGGACGCCGGCGCGCTCTATTCGCAAGTCGTGATCGATCGCGAAAAGCTCGCGCGGCATATTCGTCACGTGCTGCAAGATCGCGCTCAAGTGACGTTGCGCGAGCTATGCGACACGCAACCGCTCGAACATGGCTTGGCAGAACTGGTGGCCTACCTGCAACTCGGTAGCGACTCTTTCAAAACGGTGGTCGACGAACAAACGGTTGATATCGTGACTTGGCAAGGCACGGGGCCAAGCGGCGAGCACCAGACGCGGCAAGCCAGCTTTCCGCGTGTCATTTTTGTGAGGTAAGGATGCCGGACCAGGATTCAGGCGGTGCAACAACCTCAACGGCCGGTCTGTCCAGCGTGGTCATTCCGCTGCTCAAGGCAGTCTGCTACAGGGACAGCGATCCCGTTCTCTGGCAAGCGTTGCTCGAACTGCAAGCGCGGGTGCGCGATTATGTTTCGGTACTGGGCCTCGCGCTTGTGCTGGACGAAGCAGAGGGATACGCCTTTGTGCGCGCGCATCCGGAGGAAGACGGGGTAGACGACGCACCCAAATTGCCGCGTCTTGTTGCACGGCGACCGCTGTCGTTTCCGGTCAGCCTGCTGCTCGCGTTGCTCAGAAAAAAGCTCGCCGAGTCCGACGCGGGCGGTGCGGATACGCGCCTGATTCTCACGCGCGAACAGATCACCGAACTGATACGGGTATTTCTCCCCGCCGGCAGCAATGAAACGAAGGTGGTCGACCAGATCGAGACGCATATCAACAAAATCGTTGAACTGGGATTCCTGCGACGACTTAAACCCGGCGCGGATAAACGGGAGGGTCCGGCGGCGTTCGAGGTCCAGCGGATCCTGAAAGCGTTCGTGGATGCTCAGTGGCTTGCTGATTTCGATGCGCGACTGGCCGCCTATCGCGCTCGACTCGATCGTTCAGCGGAGGCAGACGCAGATGACTGACATGCAATTGCCCGGCCTCGACTTCGTGAACGATGACGCACTGTCGGGCTTTCGCCTTCAGCGCCTGGAAGTCTACAACTGGGGCACATTCGACGCTCGCGTATGGACGCTGAATCCTCATGGAGAGAACGCGCTGTTGACGGGCGATATCGGCTCGGGGAAGTCGACCTTGGTCGACGCGGTCACCACGCTGCTTGTTCCGGCGCATCGTATTGCCTACAACAAGGCGGCCGGCGCGGACAACAAGGAAAGATCGCTTCGTTCTTACGTCCTGGGCCATTACAAATCCGAACGCAACGAGCTCAGCGGCAACGCGAAGCCTGTCGCGCTGCGTGACTACAACACTTACTCGGTCATCCTTGGCACCTTTCATAACGCCGGGTACGACCAGACGGTCACGCTTGCGCAGGTCTTCTGGATGAAGGAGCAACAGGGCCAGCCTGCGAGGGTTTTTGTGGGCGCCGAGCGCGCATTGTCGATAGCTGAAGACTTCGCGAACTTCGGCACGGATATCACGGCATTGCGCAAGAAACTCCGCGGCCTCGGAGCAGAAGTCTTCGACAGTTTTCCTCCGTACGGCGCGTGGTTTCGCCGTCGCTTCGGGATTGAAAACGAGCAGGCGCTGGAACTGTTCCATCAGACTGTATCGATGAAATCAGTGGGCAATCTCACCGACTTCGTGCGCAGCCATATGCTCGAGCCTTTCGATATCGCGCCCCGGATTGCTGCGTTGATTGCCCATTTCGACGACCTGAATCGCGCGCATGAGGCAGTGCTTAAAGCCAAGCGGCAAATGGACCGCCTCACGCCGCTCACCGACGACTGCGATCGATACGCCAAGCTGCTGCTTCAGGTGGAAGGCCTTCGCGCATGCCGTGAAGCGCTTCGCTATTACGCTGCAGGACTGAAACTGGGCTTACTCGATAAACGCATCGCGGGGCTAACGGCGGACTGGGAAAAGCAAGACGCTCAGATCAGGCGTCTGGAGGCCTTGCGCGACAACCAGCGCGTGGAGGAAAGCGAACTCAAGCGCAACATCGCTGAAAACGGGGGCGACCGTCTGGAGCGTCTCGACGCCGAAATTCGCAAGAAGGACCTTGAGTGCGAGACTCGCAAACGCAAGGCGGAGCGCCATGCCGAACTGGTGCGTGCAGTCGGCGAGCATCCGGCTGAAGACGAAGCCGCGTTCCAGGCGTTGCGCCAGCGTCTGTCCGTCATGTTCGGGTCCGCTCGGGAAGCAGAAGATCGCTATCTGAACGATCTGACCGAGCACGGCGTCAGCCTGCGTCAAGGAAAACAGGAGCACGACGCGCTATCGGCGGAAATCGACAGCCTGAAAAATCGTCGAAGCAACATTCCCGCAGAACAGGTCGCCATGCGCACGGCATTGTGCCAGGCGCTGGATTTACCCGAGGCGGAGCTTTCGTTCGCTGGTGAACTGTTACAGGTGCGCGACGACGAGCGCGACTGGGAAGGGGCGGCCGAACGGCTGTTGCGAAGCTTCGGGCTGTCATTGCTGGTTCCTGATACACACTACCCGGCGGTCGTGGAGTGGGTCGACAGAACCCACCTTCGGGGACGGCTTGTGTTCTTCCGGATCCGGTCGGGCGTTCGTGGCGAGCTGCCTTCCCTGCAGGCCGATTCCCTCGCCCGCAAGCTGGCGATCAAGCCGGACTCGCCCTTCTACGACTGGCTCGAACGCGAAGTCGCGCATCGCTTTAACGTGATTTGCTGCAGTACCCAGGAACAGTTTCGCCGCGAAACGCGGGCGATCACGCGTGCGGGCCAGATCAAGGCGCCGGGCGAACGTCATGAAAAGGACGATCGTCATCGCCTGGATGATCGCAGCCGATATGTACTGGGATGGACCAACGAAGCCAAGATCGACGCGCTTCAAACTAAAGCCAGCCACCTGGCCGCTCAACTCGGTGAGCTGGGCAACCTTGTGTCCAAGATCCTGGCGGATCAAAAAGAGTGCAAGCATCGGCTGACCATGCTTTCCAAGCTGGAGGAGCACGCCGACTACGCCGACCTCGACTGGAATTCGCTCGCGGTGGAAATAGCGCGATTGCGCGATGAAAAACAACGGCTCGAATCGGCCTCGGATAAGCTGGCGCAACTGACGGCGCGGTTGGGTGAGATCAGCGCTGCGCTGAAAAGCACGGAAGACCAGCTCGACGAGCACAAGGATGCGCGCTCCCGCACGGGGGAAAAGCAAAGCATCGCGGAAGAACTGCGCACACAGACCCGTGCCATTCTCGATGACCCCGGCTACGAGCGCCACACGGCTTATTTCGAGCAGTTGGAATTGACGTCGCACGAACTGCTCCGCAAGCATCAACTGACTGTCGAATCCTGCGATAACCGCGAAAGTGACTTGCGCGGATTTCTTCAGACCAGCATCGACGCCGAAGACAAAAAGGTCTCACGCCAGCGCGACAAGATCATCGATGCAATGAGCGCCTACAACCTCGCGTTCCCGCTGGAGACGCAGGAAGTGGACGTCGCCATTGAGTCGGCCGATGAGTATCGGATGATGCTCGACAAGCTCAAAGGCGATGATCTGCCCCGGTTCGAAAATCGCTTCAAGGAGCTGCTGAACGAAAACACGATTCGAGAAGTGGCCAACTTCCAGTCGCAACTGGCTAGAGAGCGGGAGACGATCAAGGAGCGCATCACGCGTATCAATGAGTCACTCACACAGATTGACTACAACGCGGGGCGTTACATCGTGCTGGAAGCGGTGTCGACGCCCGATGCCGATATACGCGATTTCCAGTCCGAACTGCGTTCTTGTACCGAAGGCACGCTGACCGGCTCCGACGACACCCAATACTCCGAAGGCAAGTTTCTGCAGGTCAAGCAGATCATTGAGCGCTTTCGCGGGCGCGAGGGTTTGGGTGAACAAGATCGTCGCTGGAGCACCAAGGTCACTGACGTACGGAACTGGTTCGTGTTCGCCGCCAGCGAACGCTGGCGCGAAGACGATACCGAACATGAACATTATTCGGATTCTGGCGGCAAGTCGGGCGGTCAGAAAGAGAAGCTCGCCTACACCATTCTCGCGGCCAGCCTTGCTTACCAATTCGGACTGGAATGGGGCGCGGTGCGCTCGCGCTCGTTTCGCTTCGTGGTGATCGACGAAGCGTTCGGCCGTGGTTCTGACGAGTCGGCGCAATACGGCCTGCGCCTTTTTGCGCAACTCAACTTGCAACTGCTGATCGTGACGCCTTTACAGAAGATTCATATCATCGAACCCTTTGTTGCAAGTGTCGGTTTCGTCGACAACAAGGAAGGACGCGAGTCGAGGTTGCGCAATCTTTCTATCGAAGAGTATCGCGAGGAAAAAGCAAGGATGAATCGATGAGCTGGACCACGCCAGCCGATCTGCGCAAACAGGTCATGCGGCTTTGGGAGCGGGGAGAATTGCTCGGCAGCCTGGCCAGGGGTGAGACGCTTTTTCCCAAGCGTCTCACGCTCAAAGGTCCATCATCCGCGGAGATCGCCGAGCAGTTCGAGGGCATCCGGCAATGGGTCATCGAGCTTCGGTCGATGACCCATTGCCGCGTTGAGATGAGGGAGTTCAGACATCGTGTATTTGGTGCCAACGCACTGCCCGATGCCGTATGGCTCGATTCGCTCGAGCACGCGGCGGCCTTTATCGGCAAGCAACGAGAAGCCGCCCGCTTCGCCGCGCTGCTGGATATCACGCACACGCGGGAACCGCGCCTGGTCGCGTGGCTCGCTGAACGGCCGCTGCGTGCGCTTGAACTCGCCGATGTCTGGAGCAGGCTGCTCGATATCTGCGGCTGGTTTCAGGCTCATCCGCGTCCCGATGTGTATCTCCGGCAGGTAGACATCCCGGATGTTCACACCAAGTTCATCGAGGCTCATCGCGGTGTGCTGGCGGAGTTGTTGGACCGCGTCTTGAGTCCGGAGTTTATCGATTCCTCTCGCTCCGGCGTCAATCAGTTCGCCAGCCGTTTTGGCTTGCGGGATAAGCCGTTGCGCATTCGCTTTCGCATTCTCGACGCGGATAAGGCATTGTTTCGGACTACGCACGTCACGCAAGACATTACGCTCGATGCCGCGAGCTTCATCGAACTCAATCCCGATGTCGGGCGAGTTTTCATCACCGAGAACGAGATCAATTTCCTGGCCTTTCCGCCGGTCAAAGACAGCATGGTGATCTTCGGCGCAGGATACGGATTCGAGATGCTGAACCATGCGCGGTGGCTCGGGAGTCGCCGGATTCATTATTGGGGCGATATCGACACGCACGGTTTCGCGATTCTCGACCAGCTACGCCGCCGGTTCGAGCATGTGGAGTCGTTTTTGATGGACCGCGAAACCTTGCTGGCATTTACGTCGCTCTGGGATCGTGAGGAACAGCAAACGCTGCGCGATCTGCCAAGACTCAACGAGCAAGAGCAGACCCTGTTCAACGACTTGCGGGATAACCGGCTGCGTAAAAACCTGCGTCTTGAGCAGGAAAGAATTGGCTTCGCGTGGGTCGAGACGGCATTGGCTGCTTTGGTTTAGCCTGTTTCCTATTTCGTCTGCGCGGGGAATCGAGCGTCGATCGCAAACGGAGACGACGGCGGGAAGTCATTGCGTCAGTTCGTACGCCGTGCTGCGCCCGCCCGACGCTGATCTGCGCAGCACCCCTAATGTCACCAGTTCGCCGATATCGCGTAACGCGGTATCCGCCGAACACTTCGCGATGGCCGCCCACTTGCTGCTGGTCAGCTTGCCGTCGAAACCATCGAGCAACCAGTTCAGCAGCTTGATTTGCCGCTCGTTAAACGACGCGGTGGCCCAGCGCTGCCAGAAACGCGTCTTGACCAGCACCGCGCCCACGGTGTGCTTGGCGTTGTCCACTGCGCGATGCAGCGTATGCAGGAACCAGGTCAGCCACGCGGTCACATCGAGCGATCCGCGTTGGGTTTGCTCAAGGATGTCGTAATAAGCGCTGCGCTCCGACAGGATCTGCGCCGACAAACTGTAGAAGCGCTGCGGACTGCCGTCGGCGCGGGCGAGCAGCAAGTCGCAGATGGCCCGGGCGATACGGCCATTGCCATCGTCGAAAGGATGCAGCGTGACGACCCACAAATGCGCCAGCCCAGCCTTGATCACCGACGCCACGTCAGCGTCGTGATTGAGCCAGTCGAGAAAACGCGTTGCCTCGGCGTTGAGGCGATCGGCCGGAGGCGCTTCGAAATGAACCCGCAGGCGGCCAACAGGACCGAAGACCACCTGCATGGCGCCGTTTTGGTCGTTGCGCCATGCGCCTATCTGGATCCGCGATAACCCGCTGAAGCCGGTCGGAAACAAAGCCGCGTGCCACGCAAACAAACGCTCCTGCGTAAGCGGAGCGTCGCAGCGAGCGGTGGCGTCAAGCACCATCTCAATCACGCCTTCCACATGCCGGTCGAGCGGTGCAAGCGCGCCAATGTCTACCCCAAGCCGGCGCGCGATAGACGATCGAACCGAGTCCGCATTCAGCCGTTCACCTTCGATCTCGCTGGTCTTGATCACGTCTTCGGTGAGCGCGGCCAGACTTGCCTGATTGCGCAGCGACAAACCGACATCGGCAAGCCGGCCGAGCAGCAAACCCTGGGCGCGACTAACCGCGGCCAGCGGCTCTGCGATCGCCGAGAGAACGTAGCGCCCCGCCGGCCAGTCAGATCTTCCCAGATAAAAGTCCATGCTCCGCGTTTCATACGGTGAATATGAGACGTATTCGCCGCAACCGGTGATTTATTCTCCGCATAAAATGCGGAGAATAAGGCCGCTATTCACCGCATGCGTTATGCCGAACGAGTTTCAGGCTGTTCCGTCATGCTTACTCCGCCCAATAAAAAGGGCCGCCCTTCAAACCGGCGGCCCAAAACACATCCTACAACCCACATCAATTTTTCCCTACACGCCCCCCGGCGCTTAACCGCTACCCAAATAGTTGAACAACGACATTTTCTGGATCTGCGCAAACGCCTGTTGCGCGGCCTGCAGCGAGTTCTGCGTCATCTCGTACTGGCTGATTGCACTCGGCAGGTTGACGCTGACCAGGTCCGCCAGATTGTTGGCGGTCTGCGTCGACGTCGTCTGCATGGCGTTCTGCGTCGTCGTGACTTCCTGCTCGCGGCCACCCACCGCCGTCTGTGTCGTCAGTATGTTGTTGGCCGTGTTGCTGATTTTCGTGCCTGCCGTGGTCAGCGCGTTTTGCAACGTCGCCTGGGCCGCCGCCGAATCGGCTGGCTGTTTCAGCGCGCTCACCAACGTATCGAGCGACGTGAAGATGTCGGTATCGCTGGTGTGGCCAGTGTTGGCCGGCGCCACGGTGAAGGTATCGCCCGATGCCGGCGCGCCGGAAATAGCGACGGTCTGCGAACCCAGCGTGATGTTGTCGCCAGCCGTATAAGGCGTCGGCGGCGTGACGGTGGTGGACGTGCCCGTCGCAGGGTCACGCGCTGAGACCGAGTACGAACTGACCGTCGTGGTCGTGGGCGGCGTGCCGGTGGTCGTGGTCCCGAACGTGATGGTATAGGTCGACGAGTTGGCAGGATCGCTGCTGTTGCTCACGCTGACCGGACTGATCGTGCCAGAACCCGTGTTGCCCGACGATCCCGCCGAAACCGGCGTGCTTTCGTTTGATGAAACGCTTTGGAAAATCGCCGAACCCGGATCGGCTACGTTGATCGTGCGGGTGTCGGAAATCTGCACCTGCCGCTGACCGGGGCCGCCCGCGTAGGTCGCGCCAATACCCGAAGCGTTGTCGGTGAAGGGCTGCGAGCCGCCCTGGAACCCGGCAAAGATGTAGTTGCCGTTGGCGTCGGTGGTATTGGCAAGCGTCATCAGCGTGCTGCGATAACCCTGGAGCTGGGTCGCAAGCGAGCTGCGGTCGGTGTCGTTGAGCGTGCCGTTACCGGCGTTCACGACCAGCGCCTGGATGCTCTGCATCACGTTCGTCACGCTGGTGAGCGTGGAATCTTCCTGCTGCAGCGAGGTCAGCGCGGACGACTGGTTGGTCGAATATTGCGCGAGCGTGGCGGCCTGCGCGGTCAGCGCCACGGCTTGCGCGGCGCCGAGCGGATTGTCCGCCGCGGTCTGCAAGGCCTTGCCCGATGAAATCTGCGCGTACATGTTGGCAAGCGACGCCTGCTGATTGTCCATCGTCTGGACATTCATCGTGAAGTACTGGGAGCTGGAGATGCGCATCGTGAAAGCCTCAGTTGAAGATGCCGAGCAGCGTCGAGAACAGCGTGGAAGCGGTCTGGATGACCTTGCTGTTGGCCTGGTACAACTGCTGGTACTGAATCAGGTTGGCGGCCTCTTCATTCAGGTTCACGCCCGATACCGACTGCTGCGCCGTCGTCGCTTGCGTCAGCACTGCCGTCGCCGACGTACTGGAACTCTGCAGATTGTTGGTCTCGTTGCCGATCTGGTTGACGTAGTTCGCATACGCGCTCGTCAATGAGTCCGTGCCGCCGTTCAACGACTTCGCCTTGCCGAGGTTCGCCAGCGCGAGCGCGTTGCTGCCGTCGCTGCTGCCGCCCTTGTTCGCCGCAATAGTGAAGCTGTCGCCGTTCGCAGGCGTGCCGGTGATCGTCGCGCTGACACCCGTTCCATTGGATACGGTCAAGCCCTGTGATGGGTCGTAGGCGAACGGTGTGTTTGCCGGCACGACGGTGCCGCTTGGCAGCGTCACGGGTTGATTCGACGTCAATTGCTTGGCGGTCGCGTTGTACGTCAGCGTCATGCCGGTGGACGCGAGCGAATAACCCGCGGTGACCGTCGCAGCCGAGATGTTCGCGGTACCAGCGTTGCTCGCTCCCGCCGATGCCACCGCCGGTGACGCCGCCGCAATCGCGGTCGGGTTCGTCGTGACCATCGAGAACGCGGAGAGCGCGCCGCTCGTCGGCTGGATGGTGAACGAATCGCCGGACTTCATGCCAGTCGGCACCGCGATATTCAGGCCGGCAATCGTGCCGCTGGCCGCGCCCGTTACTGGATCGGCCGTGAGGGTGCCGAGCGACGCGCCGCTCTGGCTGTCCGTGAGCGTGTAGGTCGAGCCATTGCGGGACAGCGTGTAGTTGCCGCTGGGCGGCTGGGTCGGATCCGCAATCGATACCGTCAACTGAGCCGTGCCCGTATTGCGCGAATTTGCGTAAATGGTCGGGCTGCCCGTCGAGAACAATGCGGTGCCGGGATTGCCGTTCAGGTCCACGCCCAGCGCGTTTTGCTGGTTCAGTTGCGCGGCGAAACTGGTGGCGAGCGAACCAAGCTGCGCCTGCGCGGGATCGAGCGACTGGCTGCGGAATGCAAGCAATCCGCCTACCGTACCGCCGCCAAATGTGGAATCCGGCAGATATTGCGTTTGCGCGGGCGTCTGCGGCGAGCCGTCCGGGGATGCATACGCTATCGATAATTCGCTTGGATTCGACGTCGAGGTCACCGCTGCCAACTGATACGCCGTCGTCCCGTTCACCAGCGGCTGGCCGGTGCCGATCGACACGTTGTACGCGCCGTTGACGGTGGTGACCTGCACGTTCGTCAACTGGCTCAGGCTCGCAACCGCCTGGTCGCGTGCATCGAGTAGCTGGTTCGGCGGCTGGCCCTGCGCGCTCGCGGAGGCAATCTGGCCGTTCAGCGTGGCGATCTGGCTGGTGTAGCTGTTGATCTGCGTGACCGCGCTGGTGAGCGACTGGTTGACGCCGGAGCGAAGCTGGTTGTAGTTTGCGGCCGCGGCGTTCATCTGGTTGACGAGCGTTTGCCCGCTGCTCATCAGCGATTGCCGCGTCGACGTTGTAGCGGGGCTGTTCGCGACCGACTGCAAGCTCGTGAAATAGCCCGTCATGCCGGCGCCAATACCCGTGGTCGGATCGCCCACGAGGTTGTTCAGCTGCGACAACATCGAGTAATAGGTGTTCAGCGAACTGCTGTTGGACTGCGCGTTATTGAGCTGCGTGGTCAGGAACGAACTGTATGAACGCGCGACCGTCGCGGTCTGGACGCCTGAGCCCAGGTAACCCGACGTCGTGTATTGCCCCGACGCCTCCTGGTACACCGGCGTCTCCTGTGTATAGCCCGGGGTCGCGGCGTTGCTGATGTTCTGTCCGGTGGTCGTCAAGCCCCATTGGGCTGCATTAAGACCACTGACGCCGATATCGAATAGGGACATGCAAGGAATCCTGGTAATGGCCCAAACCCGGGCCGCCGCTGGCTGACGGCAACTGGTGTATATCGGCCGATTGCAGAAAAAGTTGAATCCTGGCGTGCCAAATCGGGATCACGCATGATTTTTGGGCGCGGTGCAGTTCCCGCTCCGATGAAATCCGCATGCACACTGCGCCATGACGGATTATTCACCGCGCCAGAGTGAGGCAATTGCTGAAGCAGCGGGGAAATTGGGCGCCAGTTCGACGAATGGAAGCGGCGTGAACGGAAGCGGCGTTGCGGGGAAACAAGTCAGGCGCGGCGAGCACAGGGGCTCGCCGCCGCATCGATTTATCGCACCAGCGACCGGCGTTTCATCTCGAGTTGCGTAATCAGGCGTTGCAGCGTGTTTTCGGCGGAGCCCGGCAAGCTCATGAACTTGAAGCCCAGCGTATAGCGCAGATCGCCGCGTGAATTCACTGTCTGCCGGTTCGACATCAGCTGCAGGTCGAGCACGACCTTGCCCGGATTGCTGAAGTGCAGTTCCACGGAACGCAGGATCAGGCCGACTTGCATCGACGCAACCCGCTCGTCCATGGTGCGCAGTGCCACGCCACCCAGCGAGAGGTCATTCACTTCAAAGCGGAAACGCTCGCCATTCGGCAGTTCGCCGCTGCAGATGTACGGATCCAGCACGGGCGCTTCGACGCGGAAATACTCGCGCCGCTGCATGTAGAAGAGCACCGGTGGAAATTCCGCTTCGAACGCCGGGTGGCCTTCGAAAACGATTTCACGCGGCGTGCCGGTGGCGAATTCGACGCGCACGCCATCGGGGCTCGCGTGGAACATCAGGTTTTCCGAGCGCAGCATGGCCTGGCTCTGCTCGGGGATGCCACCCCAGTCGAAGATAAAGGTATGCGCTGCCGTATTCACGTCGAGCAGGCGCGTGACGATCTGCCCCGTGCCGTGATCGACGGTCAGGAAGTCGGCTCGATTAACGAGGTTGCGCAGCGATACGCCGATTTCCAGCGGATTACGCCGGCCGAAATCGTGATTATCGGACTCGTCGTCTGCGATGCCGGAACCGTTTGGCGGATTCATGTTCATGGAGCTTGCCGTGTTCGTTTGCTCGCTCGCGTCCCGTTTTCCGGGACTGTTTGAGCGTCCAACCGGACCCTGTGGATCCGGCACTTCGATGTTTCATTTAGCGGCAACCGGGATTGAATATTTAGGGTTGGCTGTAAAAAAACTTTCCTGATCCCGTATCCGGCGGCCGAAAACGTTCGCAAAGCGCGCAAATCGAAACGAACCAGCACGTTCTCTCCATTTCGATGCCTTGCGGCCCGGGCCGGCTGCCTTCGGACGCACCATGCGCCCGATCCTCGCCGTCAGCCTGCATCGTGTTTTTATTGCGACATTGGCCCCGTCGCTTTTGATACCTTACTCGTAATATGTTTGGTCTAGCTAACTAGATCACGCAAAAGGTGCGCCAGTCCGCACACGCGTCGCGCCCGGTTCACACCGGGGTCACGCGCGGATCACGCTCAGATTGCACTCGATCACGCAATGTGCCGCATGATCGAAATCAGCTTTTTAGCGTATTGCGGGTCCGTTGCGTAGCCCGCTTTCTGCATTCCGTGCGCAAAACCGGCGGCATCGCGCGAGGCTTCCACGACCGGCGCGTAACGCGGATTGCTCTTGAGCACGCTGGCGTAATCGGTGAGTGCGTCTTCGTACGAGTCGTAGGCGCGGAACTTCTCCACCACTTTCTGCGGTTTGCCGTTCACGTATTCCGTGGTCACCGCGTTTGTCGTCTTGCCGCTCCAGTCGCTGGTCGCCTTGATGCCGAATACGTTGTGGCTTGAGGTGCCATCGGAATTCTTGATCTCGCGTTTGCCCCAGCCCGACTCGAGCGCCGCCTGACCGATGATAAATCGCGCCGGAATCCCGGTCGCCGAGCTCGCGGCCTGCGCCGGCGCGGCAAGCCGGTCGACAAAAGCCGCCACCTTGTCCGTGCCCACGCCGCGTGCGGGCGGCGTCAGCGCGCTGTCGGCGCTATAACCATTGCCACTAAGCGATGCCTTCGATGCCGCCGTCGATGACCCCGCCGCGTTCGCATACGCCTTTGCCATCGCGTTCATGGCGGCCATGTTGCCGGCGTTCGCGCTGCTGTCGCCGCTCGCGCCCGCGCCATCCATCTGCCCGCCCGCGCCCGCACTGGACGACCCACCACCGGCGTTGCGCATCAGTTGCTTGAGCATCATGTCGGCTACGCCAATGCCCTTTGCGCCCATGTTCTGCGAAAGCTGCTGGTCGAGCATCGACGTGAAGGTCTTGCTGTCGTTCGAATCGAAAGGGCTGTCCGACGGCGTGGCGTCGCGCATGCTCTTCAACATCATCTGCGTGAAAACGGAGTCAAACTGCTTGGCCGCCGCCTTCAAACCCTGCTGCGGATTCGCGTTCGCCTGCGCGCGCATGGCGTCGAAGCCCTGCACGTCGAGCGCAAAACGGTTCGACAACGAACCCAGGCCGCTGCCCGTGTCGGAGGTGTTCATCGATGCGAGCGCGTTGCTTGCTGTACCGGTCCCGTTCGCGTTCATGACCTGTCGCCTTTAAATAATTTCGAGATCGGCGCGCAACGCACCCGCCGCTTTCATCGATTGCAAAATCGAGATCAGATCCGCCGGCGTCGCCCCGAGGGCATTCAACGCCTTGACCACGTCCGCGAGCGTCGCGCTTGCCGCCACTTGCTTGAGCGCGCCCGTGTCCTGCTTCAACTGGATACTCGACTGCTTCGCCGCCACGGTTTGTCCGTTGGAGAACGCGCCCGGCTGGCTCACGGCGGTCGTCGTGTTGATCACCACCGACAAATTGCCATGCGCGACCGCGCAGTTCTGCAGCGTGACCATCTGGTTCATCACGATAGAACCCGTGCGCGCATTCACGATCACCTTGGCCGCGGCCTGCGCCGGCCTGACATCGATATTCTCAAGCTGCGCCATGAACGACACCGTTTGCGACGGATCGGCCGGCGCGCGCAACTGGATCGTGCGGCCGTCGAGCGCGATAGCCGTGCCCATGCCGAAATCGTTGTTCACTGCCGCCACGATCTTCTGCGTGGTGTCGAAGTCGAGTGTGTTCAGCTCCATGGTCATCACGCCGCCGGCTTGCGTCACCGCTGCGGGCACCGCGCGTTCGACCAGCGCGCCGCCCGGAATGCGGCCGACTGCAAGCTGGTTGACCTGGACCTTGCTGCCGTTCGCACTGGCGCCCGCACCGCCGACCGCGAGATTGCCCTGCGCCATCGCGTAGACCTGGCCGTCGGCGCCTTTGAGCGGCGCCATCAATAACGTACCGCCGCGCAAGCTCTTCGCATTGCCAAGCGATGACACCGTTACATCGATCGCTTCGCCCGGCCGCGAGAACGGCGGCAAGACGGCCGTCACCATCACGGCCGCGACGTTCTTCAACTGCATGTTCTGCGTGGTCGCGGCGTTCAGCGTGATGCCGAGGTTGCCGAGCATGTTCACCAGGCTTTGCGTGGTGAACGGCGTCTGGGTCGTCTGGTCACCGGTGCCGTCGAGGCCCACCACGAGGCCGTAGCCGATCAACGGGTTATCACGTACCCCCTGGAACGAAACCAGGTCCTTGAGGCGCTCCGCCTGCGCGGTCTGCGGAAGTGCGGCGACCGCGGCAACAAAGGCCAGCGCAATGGAAACGGAGCGAAGAAAGAGTTTCATGGTCAGAAGGGCGCCACGTTGAGGAAGAAGCGCTGGAGCCAGCCCATCTGCTGCGATTCATCGATATAACCCTTCGCCGAATATTCAATCTTCGCGTCCGCCACCTGAGTCGAAAACACGGTGTTGGTGCCGGAGATGGTCGTCGGATTGACGACGCCGGAGAAGCGCACGAATTCGTTGCCCTGGTTGATCAGCATCTGCTTTTCGCCGCTCACGACCAGGTTGCCGTTGGGCAGCACGTCGGTGACGGTAACCGTCAGCGTGCCGTTAAAGGTATTGGCCGCGCTCGCGCCGCCTGCGCCGTTGAAGCCGTTTGAACCGCTGGCGCTCAGGTTGGTGTTGTGGAACAGCCCGCCAAAGAGACCCGGCGTGACGGGCACGGCGAACGCCTCGCTGGCGTTACGCGCCGCATTCG
Source organism: Caballeronia sp. LjRoot29 (assembly GCF_964252755.1). Classification (NCBI taxonomy): domain Bacteria; kingdom Pseudomonadati; phylum Pseudomonadota; class Betaproteobacteria; order Burkholderiales; family Burkholderiaceae; genus Caballeronia; species Caballeronia sp. LjRoot29. Next base: position 51,313 of record NZ_CAXUPU020000005.1, read on the forward strand.
CCGCCGATGACTTCGTCGCATTCACGTTTTCCGCAATCACGATAGTAATGATGTCGCCGGTATTGCGCGGCCGCTGGTCTTCGAACAGCGGCCGTCCCGCGTATCCCGCGTTGTAGATCGCGCCAGGCGATGCCGAATTCAGCGGCGGCGCCGGCGGGCGCGCTGTCATCGGCTGCTGCGTGATCGGCTCTTTGGGCACGAGCGCGCAGGCCGCCAGCGCGACGAGCGAGAGCACCGATGCGCTGCGGATGCGTGATAAGCATGAAAGTTGTGATGACATCTTCGTGGTCCTTCGGAATGACGCTGCTGATGCAATTGATGCGGTAGGCGCGGGTTGCCCCGGCTTAAACCTGCATCTGGCTCAGCGTCTGCAGCATCTGGTCCGACGTGGTCACGGCCTTGCTGTTGATTTCATAGGCGCGCTGGGTCTGGATCATGTTGACCAGTTCCTGGACCACGTTCACGTTCGATGCTTCCACATACCCCTGCTGCAACTGCCCCGCTCCGTTCAAACCCGGCGTCACGACGTTCGCATTGCCGGACGAAGCCGTTTCGGCGAACAGGTTCTCACCGCGCGCGTCGAGGCCGGCCGGATTGACGAAGGTCGCCAGCTGCAACTGGCCGACTGTCGTGTTGGCCGCACTACCTTGCTGCGTCACCGTGACCGTGCCATCCGAGCCGATGGTGATACCGGTTGCGGTCGTCGGGATCGTGATGGCCGGGCTGACCTGATAACCGCTCGATGTAACGAGCTGACCTTGCGCGTTGGTCTGGAACGAACCGTCGCGGGTGTAGGCGGTCGTGCCGTCGGGCATCGTCACCTGGAAGAAGCCGTTGCCGTTGATGGCGACGTCCTTCGAGTTGCCGGTCTGCGACAGGTTGCCCTGCGTGTAGAGGCGTTCGGTCGCGACCTGCTGCACGCCGGTACCGATCTGGCTGCCCGACGCCAGTTCGGTTTGTTGCGTTGAATTCGCGCCCGGCTGGCGGACGGTTTGATACAGCAAGTCCTCGAACACCGCGCGCGAGCCCTTGAAGCCGTTCGTGCTGACGTTGGCGAGATTGTTCGAAATCACGTCCATCTGCGACTGCTGGGCGTTCATGCCGGTTGCGGCGATGTAGAGAGAGCGGTTCATGTTTTTTATCCTGATACTGCGGATTAACTGAAGTCGAGCAGTTTGTTAGCCGACTGATCGTTCGAGTTGGCCGAATCGAGCAACTTGGTCTGCATCTGGAACTGGCGGGCGTTGGTGATCATGTCGACCATCGCGGACACCGCATTCACGTTGCTGCCTTCCAGCGACGCGGGCGCGACCGTCACCGTCGGATCAGCGTCGGCGGGCTGGTTATCGGCGGTGCGAAACAGGCCGTCGTCACCGCGCGTCAACGCCCCTGCTTCGGGATTGACCAGCTTCAACTGGTCTACCGTCGCAATCGATGTCGGCGGGTCGCCCGGCATCAGCGCAGTCACCGTTCCGTCCTTGCCGATGGTGACTTCCGCGCCCGGCGGAATCGACATCGGGCCGGCATTGCCGAGCACCGGCAGGTTGTTTGCCGTGACCAGCTGGCCGTTGGCATCCACGTGAAGGTTGCCTGCACGCGTGTACGCCTCGCCGCCATCTTCCGTCTGCACGGAAAGCCAGCCCGGACCCTGGACGGCGACGTCGAGCGGATTGCCGGTCTGCTGGATCGGACCCGGCGTGTAATCGGCGCTCGGCGTGGACGACAGCACGAAAGTGCGCGTGGTCGCGTCGCCGGACGCACCGTTCTCGAAGTTCATCGGCACCTGGCGAAACGCGGAAAGCTGCGCACGAAAGCCCGTCGTCGACGCATTGGCGAGGTTGTTCGCCGTGACGCTCTGCTGCTCGAGCGCCTGTGCGGCGCCGCTCATCGCGGTATAGATCAGACGGTCCATTTATGACTCTCTCGTGCGCGGCTTGGCTGCGGCTCTTACAGGTTGATGAGCGTCTGGTCGACGGTTTGCTGCGTCTTGATCGTCTGCGCGTTCGCCTGGTAATTGCGCTGCGCCGTGATCAGGTCAACCAGCGAACTGGTCAGGTCGACGTTCGAGTTTTCCACCGCGCCGCCTTGCAGCGAGCCGTGATTGGTCGAACCCGGCACCGACACTTGCGCCAGACCCGATGCCGCGGTCTGCTGATAGTTGTTGCCGCCCAGGTCTTGCAAGCCGTTCTGGTTAGCGAACGTGGCGAGCGCGATCTGGCCGAGCGCTTGCGTCTTGCCGTTGGTGTACGTGCCCGTCAGCGTGCCGTCGGGCCCGACCGAAAAGCCCGCCAGTTCGCTCGATGTATAGCCGTCCTGGGTGCTGTTCACGAGGCCGGTCGTCGCGCCGTATTGGGTCGTGCCGGCAAATGACATCGACATGGTTTGCACCGCGGTGGCGCTATTGGACGCGCCATCCGGAATCGAAAACGAGAACGGCGTGATCGCGGTGGCGGGCGGGGTCGGTATCAGGTTGCCCGACTGGTCGAACGAAACCTTGCCCAGGTCGCCAGCTACGCCAGTCGACGTTCCCGTGACCGGGGTGTTGCCGGCGCCGGTCGTCGCATACGCTTCCCACGATCCCGTCGATTGCTTGACGAAAAACACGTTGACCGCATGCGTGCCGCCAAGCGAGTCGTTGACGTTGATCTGGCTGGTGGCGCTATAGGTGTTCGCGTTGGTCGGATCGAACGGCGTTTGGGTCGGGACCGTAGCCTGCGAGTTCAGGTTGAACTGAAAACTCACGTTCTTGGTCGCGGCCGGCGGCAAGTTCGAGTTCGGCACGACGAGCGGTACGGTCGACGACGTGTTGATCACGCCCTGCGCATTGGCTGCATAACCCATCAAGGTCTGGCCCGCTGCGTTGACGATCGTGCCGTTGGCCGCCAGGTTGAACACGCCGTTGCGCGAGTACACGTTCGCACCGTTCGCCGACATCTGGAAAAAACCATTGCCGTTGATGGCGACGTCCAGCGCCTGGCTGGTCGTGGTGATCGTGCCCTGGCCGAACTGCTGCTGCACTTCCGACATCTGCGAGCCAATGCCGATCTGGTTGTTCACGGCGGTGGCCACCGAATTCGCGTACATATCGGCGAATTGCGCCTGCCCTTGCTTGAAGCCGACGGTGTTCGCGTTGGCAATGTTGTTGCCGATCACATCGAGGTCGTTCGACGCGCCGGACAAACCAGATAAACCTTGTTGGTAACCCATGACGGTCTCCGCTTCTAGAAGATTGAGCTAATGAATAAGGGCTTAGAGAATCGACGCAATGCTGGTCAGCGGCACCGTCTTGCCGGTCGACAGCATCACGCCTGCCGTGCCGTCGGGCTGCTGCACCACGCTTTGCACGACCGATGCGGACAGCGCGGTCGCCGTTGCAGCCGTACCGTTGACCGTGCCGCCTGCCGAAAGCGTGTACGTGCCGTCGGGCAGCGTCACGCCCTTCGAGTCGGTCGGCGTCCAGCCCGAGATGGGCACCACGCCTGCGGGCTGCGCGCCGAGGTCGATCGTCTGCACAACCTGGCCGGCGCTATTCGTGATGCTCACCGTCATGTCGCTGAGCGCGTTGGCCGATTGCACGCCGAAGGTGCTGGCCTTGCCGCCGCTCACGGTCATGGTGTTGCCCGGGGCGAGCACGGTTCCGCCGATCAGCGACGCAGCCTGCGCGCCCTGTCCCGCTGACAATTGCGTGGCAAGCGAGCTGAGCGACGTGTTCAACTGGCCGATCCCCGACACCGTGCTGATCTGCGCGAGTTGCGAAGTCATCTGCGAGCTGTCGGTCGGGTTGGTCGGGTCCTGGTTCTTGAGCTGCGTGACGAGCAGCGTCAGGAAGGTGTTCTGCAGGTCGGCAGGCGACTGCGCGCCGCTCGCGCTGGAGCTCGAACTGGCAGACGAACTGCTCGATGTGCCGTTCATGGTGTTCAGCAGCGTCTGCGACATCGCCGCGCCGTTGTTGCCGATCGAAGTATTGGTTGTCACGGGGTTGTCCTCAGGTTCCGATCGTCAGGGTCTTAAGCATCAGCTGCTTGGCGGTATTGAGCGTTTCCACGTTCGCCTGATACGAACGGGACGCCGAAATCATGTTGACCATTTCCTGCACGGGATCGACGTTCGGCAAGGTCACGTAGCCGTCCGGGTTCGCTGCGGGATTGGTCGGGTCGTAGCTGGTTTTCATCGGCGTGGGGTCGTCGATCACGCCCGTCACCTGCACGCCGCCCACTTGCTGGCCGGACGCCGTGCGCGCGCCGCCGAGCGGATCGACGGCGAATACCACCTGCTTCGCCTTGTATGGCTGGCCGTCCGGGCCGGTCGTGCTGTCCGCGTTCGCCAGGTTCGAGGCGGTCACATTCAGGCGCTGCGCCTGCGCGGACATCGCTGAACCGGCAACGTTGAAGATGTTCATCAGAGAGGGCATTGCTTCTCCTCGTTATTTAGTTCGACGTGATCGCCGAGAGCATCGTCTTGATCTGCGACGACACCACGGTCATGCCGGCCTCGAAATGCAGCGCGTTGTCGGCGAACTGGACGCGCTCTGAATCCATGTCGACGGTATTGCCGTCAAGCGCCGGCTGGCTCGGAATCCGGTAAGCCAGGCGGCCGTAGTCGTCGGTGCTGCCGCCGCTGGCGGTGAGTGTCGTGGTGCCGGACATATGTCCCGCCGATGTCGTCGCGAGCGCCGCGCCAGTCGACACGCTCACCGGTTGCGCCATCCGCAGCGGCGCGGTGGCCGATGCCGTGGCGTTCGCCGGCGCGCCGTTCTTTTTCAGCGCGCCTGCGAGGGCGCTTGCGAAATCGACGTCGCGTGCCTTGTAGCCCGGGGTATCGGCGTTCGCAATATTCGACGACAACAGTTCCTGCCGATAGGCGCGCACATCCAGCGCTTCGCGGCCAAACGCAAATTCCTGGTCGAGCTTGTCAAGCATGCGGTCCTCCTTCAGCTTCGATGTCTCGTGATCGGTGGCGCCGGGATTGCCGTCGGCCATCGAAGACTTTTGCATGAGACGAATCTTAGGAGCGAGACGCAAGATGCAATCAGACGAATAACAGGGAAAGGCGGCCTCTATTCGACGCTTGCCTTTAGCCGGCGAAACCTAGAATTCGTCTCGTGGGTCGATCGTTGATGGGTTTCACGTTGGCGGCTGGCCGGATTCGCTGGATCTGTTTGGGATTTATCTGGGAGAAGCACAATGCACAGCTTCACTGCGCCTGCTTGCAAGCCGGCGGTTCATCGCCTGGCCGCAAACGGCCTGGTGAAAGCCCGCGCGCGTCTGGCTAGCGGTGTTGCGCTGCGCGGTCCGGTTGCGCTTTGCGTGCTTGCATTGGCTCTGCTGACGGCCGGCGTGACGACCGCGCGCGCGCAGGATGCGGGCGGCGGCAGCGGCACGATCATGATTGCCGGTCCCGGCGAAACCAATCCCGCGGATGTCGTGTCGATGGCGAAAGACGCCGGCATGTCCGTGGACGGCGGCACGAGCCAAGCTCAGCCGGCGCGCACGTCGCGTCCTGCGGGTTACGCCGCGGCGGCTCATGCAGCCGATGCCGCCATGCGCGCGGCCGCGCTGGCACTCGATGCCCACGCCGATGCCGCCGACGCATCCTCCTCTGCCGCCGATACCAGCGGCCTGATTGTGATTCCAGGGCCGGGGGAGGCGAAGACGGCGGCGAAGCCCATGGCCGCAGCGCCCAGGCTGGCGATGACGCCAAGCCGGACGGCGGCTGCATCGAACAATTCCTCCGATGCGCCCAATGCCGCCGGAATGATCGAGATCCCCGGTAACGGCGAGCCGAAAGCGGCTACTTCTATTAGTAACGCTGGAAAAACCGCCGTCGATACCCTTCCTCGCGTCACGACATCGTCACGTGACGTGATGCCCGTGGTCGTCGCGACGGACGGCAGCGCATCGGCCCAAACCATTCCGCGCGTTGCCTCGCGAGGCTTCCAGGCAAGGCCCATCGCGGCTGCACCCGCCGCGCCGGTCGCCGGCATGATGCCCGTTTCGATGCGCGCCCCGGCGCCCATCCGCGCCCCGCTCCAGCCCGCACCCGCCATGGCCGGTGCGCCGAACCAGGCCACGCAGGATGGCGACGCGGTGCGTGCCGCCGCGCTCGTCTTCCTGACGCAGCAGGCGGCAGGTTTGCCCGGCAAGGCCGATATCACCGTGACACCCGTTTTCCCGCGCGGCCTCGCGGCGTGCTCGACGCTTGAGCCGTTCCTGCCGGCGGGTTCGCGTCTCTGGGGCCGCACCACCGTCGGCGTGCGTTGTTCCGGCGACCGGCCCTGGACGCTCTATCTGCAAGCACGCGTCTCGGTGATGGCCACGTATTACCTTGCCGCCCGCGCGGTTGCGCCGGGCGAAGTGCTCACGGCCGCCGACCTGATTCCCCGCGACGGCGATCTCACGTCGATGCCGCAAGCCATTGTCACGGACCCGTCACAAGCCGTTGGAGCGGTGACGTTGTCGCGGCTCGCGACGGGGCTGCCGCTGCGTACGGACATGCTGCGAGGCGCCGGCGCCGTAGTGATCGGACAGAGCGTGCACGTGGTAACAAACGGCGCTGGCTTTTCGATATCGGCAGAAGGCAGCGCCATGAATAACGCCGCGCCCGGGCAGCAAGTCCGCGTCAAGACGGCCGGGGGACAGATCATTTCCGGCGTCGTGAAGGACGGCTCGACCGTGGAAATCCAGCTTTGAGAAAGGGGTCGGGAACCCCCTATGTGGGTTATCCCTCACTTGTTTCAATTTGTTGCAATTCCTTGCCAAGCTTATCCAGCAAGGCTGAGCGGGAGATCGAGGTAACTGGCGTGGGGTCTGAGCGGCGGGAGGGTTAAAGTTTTTACATCGGTCCGCCGATAAAAGGATCACATCGTCAGGGAAGACCATCGTGAAAATCGATTCCAGCAACACCAGCCAGATCGCAGCATTGCAAGAAGCTGCACAACAGCGTGCGGCGCAAGCCGACGCGCAACCGACCAGCACGACGGGCGGCACGACCAGCAGCACCAGCAGCACCGGCGGCGCCGGAAGTTCGAATTCGACCGTGAGCTTGTCGGCGCTGTCGACGGATTTGCGCACGTCGGGTTCGTCGGCAGATATCGATACGGCGAAAGTCGCGTCGATCAAGGCCGCGCTGAACGACGGCAGCTACAAGGTCGATTCGGGCAATATCGCCGACGGCATGCTGAGCAGCGCACGTGAACTGATTCAAACGAATACCCCGCCGGCCGGTGGCTGAGCATAGCGGCTATGTGTTGCAGGCGACGCGCAGAGCGAGCCCGTGGCACAGGACGATAGGCTTCAGATAAACGCATCGTTTCCACGATGCAGCGCCGGGCGGCTTTTTTTGACCTTGGCACCGCTATGAATGCGGGCCGGAGTTTTTAGCGAGTCGCCCATGAAAGACGCCCTGCTTGCCACTGTTATTGACGAAACCGCTGCCGTTCAGGCGTTCGAGTCGCTGCTGGTCCACGAAGAGAAAGCGCTGATTGCGGCCTCGCCGCTTGAAACGCTGCCTTCGATCATCGAACAAAAAACTGCGTTGACCGAGCAGCTTGCCGCACTGGAACGCCAGCGCGACGAGCAACTTGACGCGCTTGGACTGCCGAAGGGTTTTATCGGCATGGAAAAAGCCGTTACCGGCGACGAGGCGCTGGCCTCGCGCTGGCAGGAATTGCTCGCCGCGGCGGGACGCGCGAGGCGCGGCAATAACAGCATTGGCGTGCTGATCCGCTCACGCATGGAATACAACCGTAACGCGCTTGCCGCATTGACCATGGCGCCGCCGAAGTCGGCGTTCTATGGTCCCGATGGGCGTGTGCCGGGGATCTACGGGGTGTAAAACCGGTTCTGCGTTCAAAGGCCGGCCGATTCAAAACGCTTCGCTGCGCGCTGTGTCCCATTTCGGGACCGGCGCGTTTTTCATTTCACGTGGCCGTCTAAGCTCCGCGCCCCTTCCATCGCCCGAATTACCCCCGTTTCTCCGCCCTGATCACGCGATGGCCGCTCGCTGCTTTTCGCAATAATCGCTCCACTGGATCAATGCGTCAGGCTTTCACGGAAGCCCGGCAGGACTGGAGCACAGCGAAGTGGCAGAAGAGAGTGACGTCGAAAAGACCGAATCAGCCACTCCCAAGCGCCTCGAAAAGGCGCGGGAGGAAGGCCAGGTCGCGCGCTCGCGGGAGCTGACGTCGTTCGCGTTGCTTGCTGCGGGATTTGTCGGCATCTGGGGATTCTCCGGTCCCGTCAGCCTGCATATGCAGGCCATCTTGCGCGGCGCGTTCACGTTCAATCACAACACTGTCCTCGATACCAACCAGATGCTGATTGGCGCGTCCGCTGCCGGCAAGGAAGGTTTCATGGCCTTATGGCCGGTGCTCGCGCTGACGGCCCTCGCTGCGGCCGGCTCGCCCTTGGCGCTCGGCGGCTGGCTGCTCAGCACCCAGGTCTTGTCGCCGAAATTCAGCCGCCTGAATCCTATCAGCGGGCTCGGCAAGATCTTCTCGATACAAGGGCCGATCGCGCTCGGCATGTCGATCCTGAAGACCCTGGTGGTCGGCGGACTGGCCGGTTGGGCGATGTGGACCCGCAAGGACCAGGTGCTGGGCCTCGTCACGAAACCGCTGAGCCTCGCGCTCGCCGACGCCATGCACTTGCTCGTGGTCTGCTGCGGCACGGCGATAGCGGGGCTGTTCCTCGTCGCTGCGGTCGATGTCCCGTACCAGCTCTTTTCGCACGCCAAGAAGCTGCGCATGAGCAAGGAGGAGGTTAAGCGCGAGCATCGTGAAAGCGATGGTGATCCGGCGGTGAAGGCGCGCATTCGTGCGCAGCAACGTGCCGCTGCCCGCCGCCGGATGATGACTTCCGTCCCTACCGCCGACGTGATCGTCACTAACCCGACCCACTTCGCCGTCGCGCTGAAATATGCCGATGGCGAAATGCGCGCGCCGAGGGTCGTCGCGAAGGGCGTGAACCTCGTGGCCGCGCGTATCCGCGAACTGGCGCTCGAACATAACGTACCGCTGCTCGAAGCGCCGCCGCTTGCACGGGCGCTGTATCACAACGTCGAGATCGACCGCGAGATTCCGGGCGCGCTGTACGGCGCCGTCGCGCAGGTGCTGGCGTGGGTGTACCAGTTGCGCAAGTTCAAGAAAGACGGCGGCAGCCGGCCGGACGAACCCGAGAACCTCGACGTTCCTCCCGAACTCGATAAAGGCAGCGTCCCCGAATCAGAAGCCGATCAGGAAGCCGCTGAAGCCTTGGCTCCCGACTCTGCCGCCAATGATGGAAATGACCCGATGAAAGGAAGCAAAGCATGAACGCGCGCGCCGGATTTTTCTCGAAGCGCCCTGACGCATTGGGATCGCAGAATTTGCGGGCTTTAGCCGGCCCGGTGCTGATCTGCATGATCCTCGGCATGATGATCTTGCCGCTGCCGGCCTTTTTGCTCGACTTGCTGTTCACGTTCAACATCGCGCTGTCGGTGATGGTGTTGCTCGTCAGCATGTACACGCAGAAGCCGCTCGACTTCGCCGCGTTCCCGAGCGTGCTGCTGTTCTCCACGCTGCTGCGTTTGTCGCTGAACGTAGCGTCCACGCGGATCGTTTTGCTCGAAGGCCATACCGGCCCCGATGCCGCCGGCCAGGTGATCGAATCGTTCGGCCACTTCCTGGTGGGCGGGAATTTCGCGGTCGGTATCGTGGTGTTCGTGATCCTGATGATCATCAACTTCATGGTGATTACCAAGGGCGCGGGGCGGATTGCCGAAGTGGGCGCGCGCTTCACGCTCGATGCAATGCCGGGCAAGCAGATGGCTATCGATGCCGACTTGAACGCCGGCCTCATCAACGAAGATCAAGCGCGCAAGCGCCGCTTGCAAGTAGCGCAGGAAGCCGAGTTCTACGGCTCCATGGATGGCGCCAGCAAGTTCGTTCGCGGCGATGCGATCGCGGGCTTGATGATCATGATCATCAACATCGTGGGCGGCTTGATTGTCGGGATGCTCCAGCACGACATGGACTTCGCGCACGCGGCCACGAACTACACGTTGCTGACCATCGGCGATGGCCTCGTCGCGCAGATCCCGTCGCTGATCATTTCGACGGCAGCGGGCGTGATCGTGTCGCGCGTGGCGACTGAAGAGGACATTGGTACGCAGTTGACGGGGCAACTCTTCAACAACCCGCGCGTGTTGATGATTACGGGCGTGATCATCGGGATCATGGGGTTGATTCCGGGCATGCCGCACTTCGCGTTCTTGCTGCTGGGCGGCGGTTTGATCTACGCCGCGCGTTCCATGAACCAGCGCATTTTGGCGAAGAAGAAAGCGTCGCTGGTAACCGACGTTGTGCCTGCCGCCGCTGCGCCGCTCGAAAATACGGAAGCGAGCTGGGACGATGTTGCGATGATCGATCCGCTTGGGCTCGAGGTGGGGTATCGGCTGATACCGCTGGTCGACCGGAATGCGGACGGCGAGTTGTTGAAGCGGATCAAGGGAATTCGCAAGAAGTTTGCGCAGGAAATCGGCTTCCTGCCGCCGGTGATCCATATCCGCGACAACCTGGAGTTGCGTCCGAATGGTTATCGGATTGCGTTGAAGGGCGTGGAAGTGGGTGTTGGCGAAGCGTTCCCGGGCCAATGGCTTGCGATCAACCCGGGGCAGGTCTCGGCGACGTTGCCGGGAAATCCGACGCAGGATCCGGCGTTTGGTTTGCCAGCTGTGTGGATCGATACAAACCTGCGCGAACAGGCGCAGGTCTACGGCTACACCGTGGTCGATGCCAGCACCGTCGTGGCGACTCACCTTAACCATCTGGTCGTGACGCACGCGGCCGAATTGCTGGGCCGTCAGGAAGTGCAGGCGTTGCTGGAGCGCGTTGGCAAGGACACGCCTTCGTTGACGGACGATCTGGTGCCGAAGACGTTGGCGTTGACGAGCTTACAGAAGGTGTTGCAGAACTTGCTGGACGAAGGCGTTCCTATCCGCGATATGCGCACGATTTTGGACGCATTGCAGGAACACGCGCCGAAGATATCGGATGCATACGACCTGACTGCGGCGGTGCGTCTTGCGTTGGGCCGCGCGATTACGCAGCAGTGGTATCCGGGCAGTGGCGAGTTGCAGGTGATGGGATTGGACCCGAATCTGGAGCGGGTGTTGTCGCAGGCGTTGCAGACGGGTGCGAATCCAGGGCTGGAGCCGGGCTTGGCGCAGACGCTGTTGAACTCAACCCAGAACGCGATTTTGCGTCAGCAGAACATGGGATTGCCACCGGTGCTTTTGGTGCAACATTCGTTGCGGGCGATGCTTGCGAGGTTTCTGCGGAGGAGTTTGCCGCAGTTGAAGGTATTGTCGTATGCAGAGGTTCCGGATACACGGAATATCAAGGTGATGAATTTGATTGGGCAGGGGTGATCGCTGGCGCTCGGGGTTTGGGCGTGGACGGGTATGGGTTGGGGTCAATGCCAGGTTGCCAGGTTCTGGGGTTAGCGGTCTGGTTCATTGCCGGGTTGCACGGGTTCTGGCGTTAGCGGTCGGAGTCATCGCCGGGTTGCTGCTTTCCAGGTTTTTGCGGGTTTAGTGTTCGATGTTTTCTTTATCACTATTAGCCACTGCGCGTGGCGGCGCGTCATTTCTTGGTCCTTAGCGGTTAGCGACAAAGAAACGAAGCAAAGAAAACGCTTTCACCGCTCTACCCAAAGTGTCCACAGCGTGCAGTTTTCATTCACGGGTGCCCCAAAAGCACGGTGCTCGCCAGAGCTTAGGATGTGTGAACCCCTCCTTCTCGCGAATCCTGACAGTAAAACGCTTCGCCCCGTACGCTCTCGGGCAAGCACCCTTGCCCCACGGACCTGCACGGCCTTACGCGTTTTTGCGGCTCCGTCTCTTTGTAGCTTGGTTGAGTGGTCTGCGCTGCAGAAGCGTGGCCAGCTTCGCCAATCCCAGCCTGATGCGTACTACTGCTTCAATTTTTGGTGAGTTGATTGGTCGGTTGCATGGAATTCTTGGGTACGGCCTCACGCGTTTTGGTGTGCTTGTTTAGAGGTGTGTTGGCATTTTGGTTCGTCATGCGTACAAATTCAGTGATTGGTTTTCCGCGGATAGCGCGGGGTGTTCCTTGGGCAGGTTCAGTCGCTAGTGCTTGCCCGAGAGCGTACGGGGCGAAGCGTTTTACTGTCAGGATTCGCGAGAAGGAGGGGTTCACACATCCTAAGCTCTGGCGAGCACCGTGCTTTTGGGGCACCCATGAATCAAAACTGCACGCTGTGGACACTTAGGGTAGAGCGGTGAAAGCGTTTTCTTTGCTTCGTTTCTTTTTCGCTAAGGACCAAGAAATGACGTGCCGCCACGCGCAGTGGCGTGATAAAGAAATCAGCCAACATAAAACCCGCGAAGACCTGGAAAGCAGCAACCCGGCAATGACTCAGACCGCTAACGCTAGAACCTGGCAACCCGGCACTGCACCCGACCGCTAACGCTAGAACCCGCGCAACCCGGCACCAAACACCAGACCAAGTGCGAACGCCCTCAAAGCCGTGCAACCCCTCGCAACCTGGTAACCCGACTAAAAATCGCATAACAAGCACACGCGACGATTATCGAATCGAGCGACGGAATGCTCGTGAAGGAAAACACACCCTTCACCGTCATGAACCCGACCAGCGATCCGAAGATCCACGCAACGAACGTCAGCACCTTCACCAGCAGGTTTTTTTCGCGTGCGAGCGTCTTGATTGCGCGCTCGTGGGCGAGGCTGACGTTGTCGCTGAAAAGCATCACCGACAGCCCCAACCGCAGCGCCTTGATTGCTTCGGCGGCGGCGTAATCGCCGGGATCGAGATCAAGGCGAGATTCGATGCCGCCTGCTGTTCCACCGCCATCTCGAGGCTACCAAGCGGCGGCGGGCGTACACCGTCGCCACTCGACTCTTCCGGCTTGCTGTTCAAACGCTCCTCCGCAATGACGAGCGCGCCGTCGCATGCAGCAATCTCCCCGCGCACCGCGATCACGAGGTCGTTCGGACCGGCTTTACAACCGTCGTCCAGCGCGGCGTCACGCAATTGCGCCAGGTTGGTGCTCGTTCCCATCACCACGGAGGCCTGCTCGATGCCGTCAAGCATCGAGATGTGCGCGGATATCTGCATCAGGGAAACAGAGTCCTGATACATGTTCTTGAAGACCTTGGTTCTTATGCTCATTTCAGCTTCCGGTAATCGTTACACTTGCATGGTCGAGATTCAGCCAAGTGTCCGCCTGGCGAACCCGGCGTTACATATGCTGGATGCCATCGGCCCGATTAACTCAATACTGTTTTTCCGCTAATCCGTATAAAGGATCAGTTCATTCCTTCCGCTCTACTTTCCCAAGCACTCTTATTCCGTGCAGAAAACCTCCGAGACAATCCGCGCCCGATGACGAGCCGAATTTCATCACATTGATTGCCGAAAGTTTCATGACTGCCGGTGTGGTTCCGTGAATCAGGAGGCTCGTCAAATGATGGATTGATTGTGAATAGTGTCCCTGTAACGCAAGTTCCAGATAATGCCGGCTGATACTGGTCGTCCGGTGAAGCTGACTCTTGATTGCCGGACGCAATAGTTTCAAATGAGCGGATATGGCGCCAAGGTGCTGCCACGGCCATAACGACGCCAGATAACCCAGCAGATAGTCGTCGCCATCCGGCGTCAGCCCGGCGCCGTAACCGATCAGTTCCGCAACACCGCTTTCCAGCTCCGCCTTTCCGTCCTCGGGGTTCAAGCGAGATTTGCGGCCGCCCGGTGGCGAGCCCGGCAGTAACTGCAGGCTGCTGCGCACCTCGCGCTCCATGCAGTACTCCAACAACTGGCTCGCCAGCACCGGATACGCCGCCAGCAGCACGCGCGGCGATTGGCCGCTCTGCACGCGATCCGCTCCAGGGCGCCAGCACGGCGCTAGGCTCAGGTTCGCCCGCCAGAGCGTGCCGCGCAGCAGCTCGTTGTTCTCCAGCGTGACGGGCTGGCGAGAGTGCGCCTGATGCCGCCAATCCCGGCCCGGCGGCGTTGCAAGCCTGATCGCCGTGGGCAGGTTCTGATACCGTGGACTCAGCAAGGTCAACAACTCGCCGCTCGCCGACGCCATGTTCATGGCGTGCTCAAAGCAGCTATGAACCCAGAACCGCAGCGTCTCGTGCGGCCCGTGCTCCGCCATATAACCGACCGAGCACACGGGAAAAGTGAGGAGGCGCGCCATGGCGGTCCGGCTGATGTCAGTCACGCAAGTCAGCCACGCAAGCCGTCGACAATGGCGGCTGCGTCGCTGACCCAGCCGAAGATTGCGCCCTGCGCCTTGATCATCTCCAGCGCGGATTTCTGGAATTCCGGAAAATACGATCCGATGCAATCCGCCGGAATAATGCATTCGTAGCCGCGGTCATTCGCTTCGCGAACGGTCGTAGTCACGCAGACTTCAGTGGTCACCCCGCACACGACAAGCGTCTTGATCTCGTGGTCTTGCAGGATTAGTTGCAGGTCGGTTTCATAAAATGCGCCCTTACCCGGTTTGTCGATAATCGGTTCGCCGAACGTGGGGTACAGCTCTGGAATGATGTCGTGCCCGGCCTCGCCGCGAACCAGGATGCGGCCCATGGGGCCGTCCGTGCCAATGAACGTCTTGCCGCCGCGCGTCAGTTTTGCAGGCGGACAATCGGCCAGGTCGGCACGGTGACCCTCACGCGTATGGATCACCAGCAGCTGCGCGTCACGCGCCGCCTTCAGCACTTTCCCGCACGGGACAATCGCGCTGCGCACGAGAGAGACCTCGTTTCCCAACGCTTCACCAAAGCCTCCCGGCTCGACAAAATCACGCTGCATCTCGATCACGACCGGTGCAGTTGTTTTTGTATCGAACGGGAGTGGGAATGGTTGTGCGTGAAATAGTTTTTCCGCCATTTTTATATTCCTTGATTAATGTCAGGACGTGAAATGCATGCTCTGCTATTGCAATTTATTTGAATTGTCCTTCGATTTATTATAGGTAGGTTCGTCTTGATGGACGATAGATATTTTGTCGAGTCAATCACTGTTCATTGATTTTCAAACTTGATTGAAGTCGTTTCAAAAACTCAATAAGATCGATATTACGAACTATAGGGCGCGGTGTTGCGGAACAATAAAACGAAAGGCGAAATAATCACCGCGGCCCTGCAGCGGAATAACACGACGGGTAATGAAATATCTCTACGAGTGTTTCATTGCAGTTGCCGTGAACACCATTGCAATTGTCTGACGTTTAAACCTTCCCGCACTTCCCCGATGCCGCCCGCGAACCGCTTCCGGCATCGATCTCCCGAATTACCCCGCTTTCCCGGCTCTTATCAGCCGATGGCCCGACACCCACCCTTGCAATAATTCATTCACAGGAAAACGGTACGTCGCTCAAAACGTGGCGCACCGGTCAACCGCAACAGATCAAAGTGAGCGCGAGCTCATCGGGGGGTAAATGAACATCCGCAAATTCATCGGTGCCACGAGTCGCGAAGCGTTCCGGCTCGTCCGTGAAGCACTGGGCCCCGATGCGGTCGTGTTGTCAAATCGGGTAACCGAAGACGGCAGCGTCGAGATCGTTGCGGTCGCCGACGGCGATCTCGCGAAGATATCTCCGAAAGCCGCCGCTCAGCATCGCGAAATGAAGCTGCGGGAGTCGGCCGGCAATCATCAGTTGGCGGGGCCGTCACGGTCCTACGAGCAGCCGAGTTCGAATTCGAACGCGGGTTCCAACCCCTACGCGAACGGCGATGTCTTTTCGTCAGTGTTCGGCGCCAATCCCGAACCGCTGGATGATTTCGAGCCGGAACCGCAAGCAGACGACGTATCGCGCACGATGGCTGAATCGAATCCCTGGCTGATCGAACATGCCCGCCGGGTGGCGCAGTCGGCCGCTGAAACCGCGCCGCAGCGCGCGCTGAGCGCATCGTCGGCGATTGCGAAGGGATTGGGTAATCCCGTGACCGTCACGCCGCAGGCATCCTCGCAAGCCCCGGGATGGACCCGCGAAGCGGCGCAACTCGCCGCTCGCCGCGCAGAACAAAAAACCGCACAGGCCCAGTTCCAGCAGGAAGCCAACACGTCCGCGGCCCAATCCGCCAGTTCGATGCAGGAAGGCGCGTTCGCGGGCCTGCCGGCATCGGCGGCTGCCGCTGTGACTGAAGCCATCCGCAGCCGCATGGAGCAAGTCGTGAACGACACCGTCATGAATGAACTGTCGTCGATGCGCGGCATGATGGAAGAGCACTTCGCCGGCTTGCTGTGGGGTGATCGCCAACGCCGCAGCCCGAACCACGCCGCACTGACCAAGCGCCTGTTCGCTGCTGGTTTCTCCGCGCAACTGGTCCGGATGCTGATCGACAACATGCCGGAGATCGAACAAGCCGAAGCGTCGATGGAATGGGTTCAGCAAGTGCTCGAAAACAACCTGCCCGTCATGGACAGCGAAGAATCGATGATGAACCGCGGCGGCGTTTTCGCGCTGATGGGACCGACGGGCGTAGGCAAGACCACGACCACCGCCAAGCTCGCCGCGCGCTGCGTAATGCGCTTTGGCGCCAGCAAGGTCGCGCTGCTTACCACCGACAGCTACCGGATCGGCGCGCACGAACAGCTGCGTATTTTCGGCAAGATCCTCGGGGTATCGGTGCATGCGGTGAAAGACGCGGGCGACCTTCAACTCGCGCTCTCCGAACTGCGTAACAAGCACATTGTTCTCATCGACACGATTGGCATGAGCCAGCGTGACCGCACTGTGGCCGATCACATCGCCATGTTGTGCGGCGCCGGCCATCCGGTGCAACGCCTGCTGCTGCTCAACGCAACCAGCCACGGCGATACGTTAAACGAAGTAGTTCAGGCGTACCAGAGCACGCCGGACCAGCCGCCGCTCGCGGGCTGCATCCTGACCAAGCTCGACGAAGCCACGAACCTGGGCGGCGTGCTCGACACCGTGATCCGCTACAAGCTGCCCGTGCATTACGTATCGACGGGACAGAAGGTGCCGGAAAACCTGTATGTCGCGACCAAGCGCTTCCTGATTAAAAGCGCCTTCTGCATCCCGCGCGACGGCTCGCCGTTCGTGCCGCAAGACGACGATGTGCCGCCGCTCCTGTCCGCGCTTTCCGCGCGCGCTTCCACCGAACTGCATGAGGTTCACTTTGGATAAGTTCGTGTCCGATCAGGCTGAAGGCCTGCGCCGGCTGCTGACGCGCAATGGCTCGCGGGTCGTCGCGGTGTGTGGCGCCCCGGCAGGTGGAATGGGCGGAAGCGGCAATACGTCGACGGTGGTGAACCTCGCGTCCGCCCTCGCCGCGCAAGGCAAGGATGTGCTGGTAATCGATGAACGCCAGAACGGGTTGTCGGTGACCCGGCTGGCCAAGGTGCCGGATAACGGTGCACTGGGCGCGGTCTTGTCCGGCAAGCGTTTTTTGCAGGACGCCGTCACGCGCACGCCGTTCGGCTTTTCGGTGATTGCCGCGCCTCGCGATGAACGCATCAGCCAGGACGCTGCGCATTGCCGGGTGCTGCTTGACGGACCCGCCGATGTCGTCCTGATCGATACCCAGCTCGATCGCAGCGGCGCGCTCTCAAATCTGGCCGTGCAAGCGCACGACTTCGTGATCGTGACCCGCGTAGCGCCCGCCGCGATCACCGAGGCGTACGCCTGCATCAAGCGTCTGCACTACGCACACGCGATCGGCCGGTTCCGGGTTGTCGTGAATCACGTGAAGAACGGCGCAGACGCGAAAATCGCCTTCGATAACCTCGCCGGCGTCGCCAATCGTTATCTCGCGGTGCAACTCATGCCTGCCGGTTGCGTAGCAGAAGATCCGCGCGTGGCGCGGGCGCATGAACTATCGCGTTGCGCGGTGGAAGCTTTTCCGGCGACGGCGGCCGCCCGGGATTATCGGCAGATTGCCGCTGAATTGCAGTACTGGCCGATGCCGAAAGCGTCGCAGTTTGAATGGCCCGTGCAGTCCTTGCGAGCGGAAACGCCGCACGGATTGGAGCGCTCGATCAACTCCGGCGCGGTTCGCCGCACGGAAACACCATTGATGCAGCTTGCGATGAGCAGCGCCGCGTCCGTGTGATGCAGCAAGAGAAGGAACAAGGTGAATGCGATGTATAACGCCCAGGGAAAACTGTCACAGTCCGAGGTCCTGACCCGCTACGCACCGTTGGTGCGCCGGCTTGGCCTGCAACTCGTGGCGAAAATGCCGGCTAGCGTCGATCTGGATGACTTGATCCAGGCCGGCATGATCGGTTTGCTCGATGCCGCCAGCCGTTATAAAGAAGATCAAGGCGCTCAGTTCGAGACCTACGCCAGCCAGCGGATTCGCGGCGCGATGCTCGACGAGTTGCGCGCCAACGACTGGCTTCCGCGCAGCATGCGCAAGACTTCGCGCGAAGTGGAATCCGCGGTGCACAAGGTTGAACAGCATCTTGGACGCTCGGCGAGCGAGCAGGAAGTGGCTGAGCATCTGAACATGCCGCTGATCGAATATCAGGCCATGCTGCAGGATCTGCATGGCAGCCAGTTGATCTATTACGAAGACTTCGACCGGTCTTCCGATGACGAGCCGTTTCTCGATCGTTATTGCGTCGATAAAGCCGACCCGCTTTCCGCGTTGCTCGATGGAAGCTTGCGTTCGGCGCTGGTCGAGGCAATCGATAAATTGCCTGAGCGCGAAAAGCTGCTGATGAGCTTGTACTACGAGAAGGGCTTGAATCTGCGCGAAATTGGCGCCGTGATGGAAGTCAGCGAATCGCGTGTCTGCCAGTTGCATAGCCAGGCCGTTGCGCGGCTGCGGGCCAAGTTGCGGGAACAGGCTTGGTCGGGCGTGGAGGCTTGAGTATCGGCGAATGAAAAGACGGATGGAAACCAGTCAGGTTTCGAAATCCGCGTCCGCCGCGAACTCTGTCTGGCCTTTGCCCAATGACTTGGCGCGATACATCGCGCGATCGGCGGCGCGCATCAGCACGGCAATATCTCTGTAGCCGGGACTCAAGTCCGGCGAGATCAGGCAAGCACCAATGCTCGCCGATACATTCACCACCCGGTCCTGCACCGACTTCATTTCCTCGAGCACCGCGTGCACGCCGTTTGCCACCGTCTGCACCGCGTGATTGCCCGTCACGTGCCGCGCCAGCACGACAAATTCATCGCCGCCTAGCCGCGCGACTGTATCGGTGGTTCTTACCCTTCTTGCCAGCAGGCCCGCGAAAGTTTGCAGCACGACGTCGCCGACTTCGTGGCCATAGGTATCGTTGACTTCCTTGAAGCCGTCGAGATCGATCATCAGCAACGCGGTCGCGCCTTCCTGTCCCGTCGATATCGCGATCATTGCCCGGCCGATGGTCTGCTCCAGCATGTAGCGGTTGCTCAAACCCGTGAGCGGGTCGGTGCCCGCCTTGAGCGCGAGGTCGCGGTTCGCACTGCCGAGCCGGCCGACCAGCACGGCGAGGTAGACCGATGCGCCGAACACACTCAAGCCAATCCCGAGCGCCGCGGAGCGATTGATCATCCACCACGGCTGCAGCACCGACAACGCGACGATGCCCACCATCGCCGTGACACACGACAATGCCAGCGTGCGCTTGCCGTAACGCCCGCCCGCGCCGATCAGAAAGAGGAAGACCGCCCATAGCATGGGCAAGGTGAGTGCGCCTCCGGCACCCAGGATCACGGTGAGCAGGGCCTGATCGGCGACAGTGGTGAATGCGAGGCGCAGATTCGACTGCCGTTGCATTCTGCTGATGATTAGCCGCGTCGCTACTCCATAGATCAGATAGAGCGCGAGCGCATGGAAGCTGGCAAAGGCGGCGGGCGTTGGAATGGTCCACGCCAGCACGCCGTACACGGCCGTTGCGAGGCCGCACAGTATGACTCTTAGCGTCGCCTGCTCTTTTTCCGGATCGAGAAAAGTCGACCACACGTAACCGCGGTGCCGATGCAAGGGGTCATTCGCCTGCCCCATTCTGAGTCTCCCTGATGTGCTGATCGATGCCGCGTTTTATGCAGTTTCTGCGTAGTGCAGAATTGCAATCGTACTGCGTCGCTAAAAAGTGGCCGAAAATCGCCTGATTCAGCCAGATTTTGGCGGACCGATGCTGATTCGTTACGATCCACTTGGGACGAGTGGTACGCACGCGGCGCGCCCGGGTATTTTGTTTTGGCGAGTTGCGTTTGTGCCTCGCTTGTTTTCGAATCGATGTTCGGACCTTCATTTGGCTTCTTGGCTTCTTATTCACTACGTAGATTTTTCGACGCCCGATGCAACCCTTTGAATCCGCGCTTTCAACTGGCGACATAAACGCTACCGATGACTCTCACTCCGCGCGCGATGCCGCGTTGCTCGGCGAATGGCTGCCTGTGTGTAACAGCGCCGACGTTCCCGCCGGGGAATTACGTGGGTTCGTAGTGGCAGGCGAGCGACTGGTGGTCTGGCGCAACGCGTCGGAGGCTGTAGGTCCGGCAGCACCGCCCGATATCTCCACCGATGTCCACGTCTGGCGTGATCGCTGTCCGCATCGTGGGGCGCAGTTATCGTTGGGATCGGTGACGGGCGGCTTGATTACGTGTCCGTATCATGGCTGGCGTTACGACGTCGATGGCCAGTGCATCCACATCCCCTCCAATCCGTCGATACGCCCCGCGAAGCGCGCTTGCGCGCTGACGTATCGCGTGGAAGAGAAATACGGCGTGGTGTGGACGTGCCTTGGTGAGCCGTCGCGTCAGCTCGATTTCTTTCCGGAGTACGCGGCAAACGACAGGCCGGGCGCGCGCCGGATCAATCTTGCGGCGCAGACCGTGCGTTCATCGGCGCCGCGCGTGGTCGAGAATTTCCTCGATATGGCGCACTTCCCGTTTGTGCACACAGGCATTCTCGGTGACGCATCGCACGCAGAAGTACAGGATTACGAAGTAATTTCAATCGATGACGGGCTTGAGGCTTGGCAATGCCGGTTTTGGCAACCGGCGGGATTGCCGGGACAGGAGGGCGTGGATATTTACTATGTGTATCGAGTGAAACGGCCGCTGGTGGCGAGTCTGTCGAAAGCGGCGCAGCACGGTGCGGGGGCGTTGCACCTATTGCTGGTGGCGTCGCCGGTGAGTGAAACGGAGACGCGGGCGTGGATGGTGTCGGTGTTTGAGGACAAGTCGACGCACTCGGATGAAGCGTTGTATGACTTCAATATGCGGATACTGATGCAGGACACGCCGATAGTGGAATCGCAATGGCCGAAGAGGCTTCCGCTCGATCCGCACGCGGAGTTGCATCAGGTTTGTGATCGACTGTCGGTGGGGTATCGACAGTACTTGAGGGAACGGGGATGGGGGTACGGGACGGAGTTGGGTGGGGGATAGAGGCCGTCGTACTTCGCTCATGGACTACAGCGGAATTTGTTCGAATTTTCCGCCGCTGTACCGCCATGGCACTCGAAACGTAGCACATCACGCAGATGGATGGCACGCGCGACAGTCTTTTCCACTCGGCAGAGTTCCTGGATGGCGTGAGCCAGATGCGGGGAAAGATTATTGTCGAAGAAGTACTTCATGCTGCCATCTGCTCGTAGCGGATGGCGGCTTCGACTGCGGCGAGCGGGATATCAAACAATGATGCGACCATCTCCTTGTTTTTCTCGGCCTTGAAGGTCTCGGCGACACTATGCGTTCTGACGCCATGGTCAGTGAGCACAGGGTTGCCAAACGCGATTGCCGGATCGAGCACGATCACCTTGTTGCGATTGAGCGGACACCAACGCGTTGCTTGACTGTCACCTGCAAATTCGATCCCCATGTACAACGCCGGCCGAACGATGTGTTCAAACACCAATTGGCGCTTGGCAAGATCGGTCATTTCAGCGTCGCGGTGTTGGTGCAACGCTTCGGCAGAGATGGATTTGCCATCGGTCAAAAAAACCGATGTGCAGTAAAAGGATATTCAGTTCCAGACATGGCTTTCGCGCCTCCGATCGCACCACGAATTACCTGAAGTGGCACGTCATGATTGCGGAACGCCTTGACGATGCATAGTTCTATCAGGTCGCGAAAACCGATGACCTTTTCGTCAAAATCGGCAAGCTGGGACTTCCATAGTGGAGCACCGACACCACCCTTGAACGCATAGCCGAACGGCCAGCGGCTCACCTCGCGCGATTGAGCGCCGGTGAGTCCTTCTGCTTCCTGAAGGGTGTATAGGCCAATGCCAGTAAGTTCCATGTGGGCATTCTACCGGTAAGCGCAACGTCGGCTTGACGGGGTTTTTTGGCATTTTTTGTCGATCAGTCTTGTGATTTGGATCCGCGTCGCCCGGGGAAGCTCGCCTTTCCATCATGACACTGCACGCTCCGCTTCTCTTTTTGCCAAACAGGCGAGCGAGCAACCTTCGGCAACAAGGCGCATCGGGCGCTACATGGATGTTTGTACGGCGGCCTGGAGCCTGGAGCCTGGAGCCTGGTGGGTTATGCGCCCGCGGTCGGGGTGACGGCGCTGCTGGTTAGCTACTGCTCGCAGTGGCTCAGGCGCCGCTTTACGATGGACGCGTGAAAGGATTCGGGTACGTAGCCGTCGCCCTGCCGGTGTCGCTTACGAGCGACCTTCCGAGATTACATCCTGCAATATGCTCCCAAATGGAGTGATGCCGTTAAAGCGCATCGTGGCAAAGCGCCATCATCCTCTGCACCATTGTGCTCGAACTATTGAGTTCCATTTCATCGGTGAAGAGTGCCTGCACGCTCGACAGACGAACCGCGACCCCTGCTTCCAGCAAGTCTTCACTAGCAATCTTCAACGCAAGTTGGCCGATTCGGACACGCTCGAGCCAATGCATCGTCAGTTGATTCTTCTTAAGCCATCGACGGCAACATTCAACGACATGGTCCACGCGCCATGCGTGATGCAACACGTACGACGCCGCTGCGATTGCGACGAGGAAACATAGCAACTCGGCACGCGCGCGGTCATTCTCGGTAAGTTCAGCTTTGGTCATGCTTATCGGCCCGCCTATGCTCGTTTTTATCTACACCACCACATGTGGGCGCAGGCCCAAGAATCAATATAGCCTACCGTTTTGTTCTATCCATCTTGGCATGGCACGGGAACAGCGGTATTCTTACTAAATCCAGATCGATATATCGGAGGTAAGGTAATGACAGCCACTGCTACGCTATCCAGCAAATTTCAGATCTCCATTCCTAAAGTGGTTCGTGAAGAACAGCATTGGGAGGCGGGACAAGAGTTTGTGTTCATTCCGAAGGGCAAGGGTGTGTTAGTTATGCCTGTACCCGAATTGGAACAGTTGGCCGGTATCGCGAGGGGCGCCAAGAAAGACGGCTATCGTGACCGCGAGGACCGGTACTAATGGCGAGATCAATGCGCGTGATCGATACCTCTGCCTGGGTCGAGTGGTTAGTCGACAGTACGCTAGGTAAGAAGCTGAGCAAGGAATTTCCGGACAAGTCTCGCTGCATCGTGCCGACGATCGTACAACTCGAATTATCGAAATGGCTGGTACGCGAGGTCGGTGAAGACCGAGCAGACCAAGTTATTGCCTACACGCAGAAATGCATAGTCGTTCCGTTGGACACGGGCATTGCGTTGTTGGCAGCCGAACTGCATCGGGAATACAAACTGGCAACGGCAGATGCGATCGTCTATGCGACAGCACGGCAGCAGGGTGCGGATTTGCTTACGTGTGACGCGCATTTCGACGGTCTACCAGGCGCCGTGTTTTTCCCTAAGCCACCCCGTTCATGAGAGCCTGCTTGGGCGCAGACATTCCCAATCCAACAGTTCGAACTCTCTGCTCCGACGCTACAAGCGCGCTCATTCGCAGGAGGCTCATCAAAAGCTGACAACCGGCGTGCGCCGAAAAGCTGTTTTGCCCATCCGTCCCAGATATTGCACTGCGACGCCGTGGCTGTTCATGGCTCGATAGCGCATGCGGACATTGCGCAGCGAATGCGTTCAGCTAGACGTTTGGACCATAGGTCATGCGCAATTGACGTTAAGTAGGCCGTTGACGTTCAATGCTTTCGTACAGGCGGGAAGGCCCTTCTTGGGTACATTCGCATTTCAGGTGCATTTGCCGGTTTTGCGACAAGTCCGACTAGGATCGCGCTCTCCCCTTACATTCCTGAGAACGGGACACACGCGAAGGGACATTCTTTAGATCGTTACTAATATTGGTGCGCCCGGCTGGGATCGAACCAGCAACCCCTGCCTTCGGAGGGCGGGAACCGAGGTGTTTTGAGGTTTCAAGAAGTTTAATGATTCGGCTTAAAGCCTTTATCAGCATGGGTTTAAGGTTGATTGACGATCATCAAGGTTCAACGTAGACTTTCCGTACCGATTCCGTACGGACTGAAATGGCTCATTCGATCAACTCCAAGACCGCGCGCGAGAAGCTTGAGCCGCGTCGCGAACCGTATTGGTCACGCATCCAGACCGGCCTGTTCATCGGCTACAGGAAGGCCGAGCAGGGACAAGGAACGTGGATAGGCCGGCGCCGCGATGAGGACGGCAAGCAGGTCTATCGAGCGCTCGGCACGTTTTCCGACTATGACGCCGCCGTGAAGGCTGCAAACGAGTGGGCCAATGCGATCGAGGCCGGCGTTTCGTCCAAAGGGTTGACCGTCAAGCAAGCCTGTGAGCATTACGTCAAGCACCTGGCGATGCACAAGGGCAGCGCGAGCGAGAAAGACGCTGAAGGCCGGTTCAAGCGCCTAGTGTATGCCGCTAAGATCGGCAAGATCGATCTGGCACGGCTGCGCACGTCGGACGTCAAATCGTGGCTGGGCGCCCAGATCGAGCAGGACGAAGCCGATGCTGAGGACGAGGAGGATCTCAGGCGAGCCAAAGACAGCGCGAACAGGAACTTGGCGTCGCTGAAGGCCGCGCTTAATCTTGCTCTGCGTGATCGCCTAGTGGCGACCGATGCCGGATGGAAAACGGTTTCGAAGTTCGGGGACGTTGGCAGGAGGCGAACCGCATTCTTGCCCGCAGATCAGCGGAAAGCCCTGGTGGCGGCTTGCCCGGTCGATCTGAGGTATCTGGTGAAGGCGATGCTTTTAACCGGCGCACGACCTGGTGAGTTGGCCAGGGCGAACGTTGAACACGTCGACGAAGATCAGGGAACGCTGGAGCTAGACGGCAAGACAGGGCACCGTGTCGTTACGCTCTCATCTGCCGCGTCCGCGTTCTTCGCAGCACTGGTTAAGGACAAGGACGCGGGAACGCCAGTCTTATCGACTGAGTTCGGCCAACGCTGGAACAAAGACTCGTGGAAAAAGCCATTCAAGACCGCCGCCGCCGCGGCAAACCTGCCGGCCGCGGTCGTGATGTATGCCTTGCGACACACGGCGATCTCCGAAATGATCGCGAACGGCATGGACTCCTTCATCGTTGCCAAGCTAGCGGGTACGTCGACTGCCATGATTGACAAACACTATGGCCATCTGCGGCATGACAAAACCCGCGCGAAGCTCGACGCCGTGGCGATGCTTTGACCGCTCGCCGAGGACAATTAGCTACTCAGGTATCCGTTCATAAACTTTAAGCGACGAAAAGGAACTTGCGATCCTGCATAGGTATTGGTACTATTTGGTCACTGTGACGTTTTTGCGCAGTAGACGGCCCGCCCAACAGCGGGCCGTTTTCGTTTACGCGTCACAAAATAACCTTTACCTCATCAAACTGCCGACTCCAACCGAGTCGGCTTTTTTCGTTTACCGCCCGCTCAGCCCATTAAGGCTCGCGGGCTTTTTGCGTTTGGAGCCTCTATGACTGATACGCCGATCGTTCGCCTTCCCGAACTTATGAAACTCGTTTGCCTGTGCAAAGGCTCGATCTACCGCGGAGTGAAAAGCGGATCATTCCCCGCACCCGTCAAGCTGTCACAGCGAGCCGTGGGATGGCGCCGTGGAGATGTCATTGATTGGATCGATTCCCGCCAGAAGGCCCAGCAGTGACGGGAGGAGGGCCTGATGGACAAGAGAAAATACAAGGCCGGCAAGGAGAAGCGAGACGGAACGACATTCGTGGCATTCCCAACCGTTGTTCTAAACAGCGTGGCTTATCTAGGCCTGTCTGCCCATGCGCGGATGCTGCTGGTCGACATAGCGGCGCAATACTCGGGCGACAACAATGGCGATTTCTCGATCGCGTGGGTCTTGATGAAGCCGCGCGGCTGGAAGAGCGAAGACACGCTATCAAAAGCAAAGAAAGAGCTTCTTGAAAGTGGTCTTGTCGTCGAGACCAGAAAAGGCGCTCGGCCAAACAAGGCCAGTTTGTATGCGCTCACCTGGCTCGCACTCGACCAGCATCCGAAACTGGATATGACGCAGAAGACCTTTCCGCGCGGCAAATGGCGAGAAAAGGAGCCGCCAAGTCCAATAAAAATCACCATCCTTACTACGCCGGGCGTAGTAGCAGCACCCTTATAGCTACGCCTGCCGTAGTAGAGAGGTCGCTGTCTACTACGCCTGCCGTAGCTATAAGGGTGCTTTTGGGGGTCTTCTCTACTACGCCCACCGTAGTGCTTCTAAGAATTACCATCTGCAGGCGTCTTTTCGCCGTCTTCAGTTCTTTGATGGGAAAAGGAAGGTAAATGGCTCTCTATGGAAAACTCGGTCGATCTCCCGAAAAATGCGCGCTCTAAAAGCTGCATCGCGTTCGTGGGTTGGCTTGCATCTGTAGACGGTCATGTAGACGGTGCGACGTCTCGCGATCGCGCCATGGCCCATCGCGTGGGGCGCAGGGCGCAAAGAGTCCGCATCGGAAGCGGACACGCGCATGGCTGAGCTATAGCTAACCCTTTGCTTATCCAAAAACGAGCCATCTGGCCGTCACGGATGGGTCACGCGCAAACCGTGACACGATGTGACGCACGGTGACGCAACGCTCGGTAACGCGCTCCGGTAACGCCCGGTGCGTTACTCGCCAGTTGCCGATTGAGCAACCGTTGCCGTATCAGCAACCGCTGGCCGAAAAATGATGCCCCGGGCATTGCCCAAGCATTGCTTCACGAATGCTCGACGTGCGGCGCAGGCTACTAGGTAAAACTTGGTGCCGGCCAGGTTTCCTGTGGGTAACCCATGGGTTTTCGACCCGGGAGACCCGCAGTTCGTTCATCTCCCCACAAATCAGAAGTGACGCGCGATGCGTTACCTTACAACTCAGTGAGTCCTCCGTGATGGCGAAAACAAAAGCAGTGGTGCCGAGCAAGCCGGCTGAGAAGCGCGCCGATATGACCGTCGAGGCACGCGAAAGCGAATCTGGCGACAAGACACTGGCGCGGCTGGCAGGAAGCGCGACATTCAGGGCAGCGCTCACAGAGAATCAGTTAATCGGGACGACGATGGGCGGTGCCGAGCTGGGCCTCTTCGAGGTCAATGCAGCGCTGACGGAACGCTTCCTTGAAGTCACGCGGGACGGCAACATGGCGAAGACTGAAGCGATGCTGCTAGCCCAGGCGCACACATGCGAGGCAATCTTTCACGAGTTCGCCCGCCGCGCGCTCCGTAGCAACGCCATGCCCAATCTGGAAGCCTATATGCGGATGGCGCTGAAGGCGCAGCAGCAATCGGCATCGACGCTGCGGGTATTGGGCGAGTTGAAAGCCCCGCGTGCCGTGTCATTCGTGAAGCAACAGAACGTTGCGCACGGGAATCAGCAAGTGAACAACGGCGTCGAGCCCGTCGCGCGCGCACACGGGGAAAGCGGCGATCAACCGAACGAACTATTAGTGAGCGAGCAATATGGCACGCAGACATTGGACGCCCGAACAAAGGGCCGCGCAGGCCGCCGCAATCCGGCGCTGGCAGCCGTGGCAACAGTCGACGGGGCCGCAGACTGACGAGGGCAAGGAGATTGCGGCACAAAACGCGTGGAAACACGGTCTGCGCTCCGCTGGCGCCATCGAGAGCGATCGGCAGTTCAATGCCCTCATGCGCCAGTGCCGGGACGTCCTTAGACGGCTGTAGCCCCACAAAACGGTCAAACCCTCCGCCAATGAGCGATGACGATAAACGGAAGCGTTATAAAGCTTACAGCGCCGAATATGACCGCGTGACGGCCGAGCGCGAGGCGATCGAGCTCGAGCATCATCGGCAGTTGGACGGCTTCGCAATCGTCCAGAGCATATTGCGCAACGGCTGCATTCCTTTGCCGCCCAGACTTCCGCCGCACCCTCCATTCCCTGACGATCTCGTTGGCATAACATGCGCCGCCAAAACGCGCGCCGGAACGCCCTGCAAACTCACATCGATCTACGGCAACGGCCGCTGCAAACTTCATGGCGGCATGTCGACCGGCCCTCGCACCGATGCCGGCCGCAAGCGCTCATCTCTGAACGGCAACGCGCCGAAAACGAAGCAAACCCCATGAACGGTTGAGTTTTGTTAAGTCTTGGCGACTGCGTCGGTTGAATCGAAGCCCATGAGGGGTAGGGAAAACTAGGTCTTGCAGCGCCAAGCGACGACCATCGACGACCCAACAAAACCCAACATCGGCCGCCGCCGGCGAACCTGACATCGGCTACTACAGAAAACTACAGATTCGCCGGCGGTTCGCGGTGGGAAACCCAAGGGTTATTGCCTCGTTTCCCACCGCGCGCCTGTTTTGCAAAACAACCCCATGCAACGACCTGTCAAGGGGTTGCCGAGGGCCGTGGGCCCGTTTTGCGAGATTAACCCCCATGGATGGCCCTATCTGCGAAATGCCCCATGAATGACGAAATTTGACGAAACGCCGATTTGCGAAATAATCCAATGACACGCGCTCACGCGAGCGCATGCGAAATCCGAGTGCTAAATTTTTTTGCCGATTATCAAATGCAGGACATCTTTGTTTTTGCTTGGGCTATTCGGCGGGGTGAACTCGGCCCTTGCGGAAATTCCTTCAGCAACCAGCGCGGCGGACAGTGCCTTGGCCGCTTTTTCTAACTCGGGTTGTGACGCGTCCACTTGGACGCTTATGCCAACTTCTACGGCTTGGCCGATAGGCTGCTTCCCATTTCTATGAATGTTTGGGTCGCCGGGCCACGCCGTTTCCTTCCAATCCAAAGCTACAAGTATCTGTTCAATTCCGTCGAGAAGGTACACCGCCTCTGACTCGTTTACGGTTGCAGCGTCAAATTGTATGAGTTTGAATGCAAGCAACTTCTCATAAATGCGCTTTTGCTGCTCCACAGACAGCGTTCTCGGCGCTTTAAATTTTTCCAGTTCAAGCTTCGCCTCCATGGCGTTCTGCTGCGCAATCGCGGTTTCTTTGTTGGCTTGTGCAATCGCCGCTCGGGAGGCGTCGGACTCAGAGGACAACCGCAATATCTCTTTCTGTTGAGCCAAGTTTTCGGCTGTCTGGATCGCGCGCAGCTGATCATTGGTACGCCATTGCAGGAACCCAACAATTGCGGCTCCGACCGCCCCGATCGCGAGAACAATGAGGGCGCAAATGGCCCACCTGTCGAGACCGCTCAGTGACGCCTCCAAGACTTCTTTGTCCACTAAATATCTCCGACGCGGTTGGGCTTATTTGATTGAGAAAACTTCGGGCGTCGATCATACCCCGATTCCACGTGCCATCCCGCGGCAGTCGTTTGGTCCGATCCGGCATTCGCACGAAACCGACCGGTTGCGTGCACCCTCGTCCGACATGAACGAAAATAACCCTTGACCTATTTCGTGCACCCTATATGATTCGTTCATGGGTTTCGTGCAGCATTTCAGGGGAGAGCAACAGATGTCACGCGCATTCATTTACGCCCGAGTAAGCACCGTCGATCAACACACAGATAACCAAGTGCGCGAGATAGCTGCTGCGGGTTTCGCTGTAGACCAGAAGCGGATCGTTGCCGAGAGCATTAGCGGGTCCGTAGCCGCCAGCGAGCGGCCGGCGTTTGCGAAGTTGCTTGATCGTCTCGAGCACGGCGACGTGCTGATCGTTACGAAGCTGGACCGACTTGGTCGCAATGCGATGGACGTGCGCGCTACGGTTGAACGACTCGACGCCGTTGGCGTGCGCGTTCATTGCCTGGCGCTCGGTGGCGTCGACCTTACGAGCGCGGCCGGCAAGATGACGATGGGAGTGCTCAACGCTGTCGCCGAGTTCGAGCGTGACCTGCTGATCGAGCGCACGCAAGCGGGCCTAGCTCGATCACGTGCTGAAGGAGTAGTACCCGGGCGTCCGTCCGCCCTTACCAACGATCAGCATGCCCAGGTTCTACAGCGCCTAGCTGCCGGCGAATCGGTATCGCAGCTTGCTCGCGACTATAAGACGAGCCGCACGACGATTCAGCGGGTGCGCGAGCGCGGAATCGAGGTTGACTCCGCGGCCTGATTTGCAACCTCTATTGCCGACCGGCTTATCGATACTTGCCGGCCAGCGAAGCAAGATTTCCCAAACCGAGCCGGCGGTCCCGGATAAAAAAGCCATCGAGGTGTGACCATGATTCAAGCAACAGCAAAGACCGAAGCTCAAAAACAAGCAGATTTCGAGAAGGTATGGAGCAGCGTAATTTTCAGGTTGAGCGCCGCTCACTACATGACTTTGCTAGCGAACAGGAAGGCCAAGCGCGGCGGCTAGTCAGGCCATTTTCTTGTTTCAAATCAGGCAGATACCGCTTAGGTATCCTCAACATTCTTGTTGCAAGATTGAACGTGCGTGCCTACAATGGACACCATTGGCACACGTTGATGCCATCTACTCTAGAGGAAACGAAATGCGACTCACGGGACCACCCCGGGCGGCATTTCATCGCCCTTTTTTGGAGATGGCATCTTGCCTATCACTGCCTCAAGCGCGCCTCGCGCTTACCTTCCTGTCGACGGCTTCATCCGTCGCGAGCAGCTTCTTCAGATAATCCCCATCAGTGCCAGCACCCTCAGACGACGGGTGCTCGACGGCACGTTTCCAAAGCCAGCACGGATGTCGAAAAACGCGATCGCGTGGGAAGTTACCGCTGTTCGTCGATGGATTGAGTCCTGCACCGCTCCTCAAGCCTGAGGGGCACGCTATGACCACCGCAAACAAAAAAGGCCACGTTCCTCGCGAGAACGCAGCCCTGACCACCGTTTCGAAGGATACGTCGAACAGTGCCGACGCGCAACGTGCGCGGCTTCTAGCGGCGTTAGAGACCGGTCCCGTCTCCACGATCGAAGCGAGGCGCGACCTCGACATCATGATGCCGGCGGCGCGGGTACATGAGCTTCGTCATCGGCAAGGCAAAAACATCCTAATGACTCGGGTGCCACTGCCGACCGATGGCGGCCGACTCCACAGCGTTGCTCTCTACGTCCTGCTCCCTGACCCGCAGACCGATCTGTTCGACGCGTTTGTCGCGCCAAGCGGTCATCACACCACGGCCCTCACTCTATGAAACTAAAACTTACGAACGACGGCGACGCCGCAGTGCGCAACGGACGACCCGTCTATGTCGGCGATGACGGCGATGACGGCGAGCGCGCATTCGACGAAATCGTGGCGCACCTCACACGTAATTCACTGGAAACGAAAAATCAATGAGAAGAGTTCAAGTTTTCGCGGGCGCTTTGCCGCTAGAAACAGACATTCTGAACACCAACAAGGGGTCGTTCATAGCCATCGGCCACGTGCTGCAGGACATGCTCGGCACTGGCACGCTGTTCTCCGGTCTCGGCTGCGTTCCGACCGGTCCTGCTGGCATGACGGTCAACGTCAATCCGGGGCGCGCGTACTCTCTGCAAGCCACGGACACGGGCGCTTACTCGTCGCTATCTGCGGACGCGACCCCGCTGGTAAAACAAGGCATCCTGCTCTCCGCCGTCAACTTCGCGTGCCCGGCGCCGACGACGGCCGGCTTCTCGATCAACTATCTGATCGAAGGCGCGTTCCAGGAAGTGGATGGCGGCCCTGTCACATTGCCCTACTATAACGCCGCCAATCCCGCCGTCGCCTTCAGCGGTCCGAACGGTACCGGCACGTCAAACAATACCTATCGCGACAACACGGTCCAGTTGCAGCTCAAGCCGGGTGCAGCGGCCACGACAGGCTCGCAGGTAACGCCTACGCCTGACGCTGGCTTCAACGGCTTGTGGGTTGTGACCGTGCCATTCGGCGCGACTACGATCACGAGCGCGAACATCTCGCAGTACACGGGCGCGCCATTCCTGTCGAATAATCTGCTGAGCCAGATCCAGGCAGTCCCGACAACCGGCCGCTTGCTGAACACTCAAGTGTTTCCATCAACCGGCACCTACACGCCCACTCCGGGCGCTACGTTCGCTATCGTCGATGTGCAAGGCTCTGGGGGGCAGGGCGGCGGCTCGAATGCTGCAACAAGCACAACGGTCAGCTTTGGCACAGGCGGACACTCTGGCCCGCGCGCCGTCGTGAAAATCTCGCTCGCCGGCATCACAACCGTTCCGGTAACAGTTGGCGTCGGAGGATCAACCGGTGCTGCGGCTGCGGCAGGTCAAGCGGGCGGCACGACGTCATTTGGCACATACGTATCGTGCCCAGGTGGACCAGGCGGAAACGTCCTTGGACCCACGGCGGGTCCGCTCTTCAGCGGCAATACGTCGGCACTGCCAAGTGCAAGTGTGAGCGGTGTACTGCAAACCATCTTGGCCCAGAGTGGCAACGCGGGACCGCCATCGGTTTGCATCTCCGCTGGTGCAGCGGGTTCCGGCGCGGGCGGCATTTCACCGGGCTATGGAGGCGGCGTAACGATCAGCGGCGGCACTGGCCCTGGAAATCCCGGGCAGCAGTTCGGGCAAGGCGGTTCAGGTGCATTTACTGCGACGAGCGGCGCGGCGCAAATCGGCGGCGCCGGCTTGCACGGCTATGTCATTGTCTGGGAGTTCGCATAATGAAAACGTACGCATTGATTGTGGGCGGTTTGGTCGTCGAGATAATCGCCCCAGAGACGTGGCCGGACGGAAGCGAAATTCCTATCGAGGATCGATTCACACCAGACATCGTTGCATCGCTCGTTGACGTCACATCAGAAATTCCTTCGCCGGGACAAAAGGCAGTTGAGATCTCGTCCGGCGTCTGGTCCTTCAGCGCGCCGGCCGTACCTGTCCAGTCGATTTCCAGCTTGGCGAATCTGGCGATGTCCATCGGGCTGACTATTTCCAGCGCGAGCACTCCTGCGCTCAACGGTACGTATGCGATCGACGCGATCAGTCAGATGGACATCATCGCCGTCGAGACGAGCCTGAACGCCGGCAAGGGCTTCCCCGGTGGAGCGTCAACGTTCAACTATGCGGACATTTCAGGCGCCTTCCGTCCGTTCACCGCGGCCAACTTCACGGACTTCGCCGCGGCTGTGCGGGATTACGTCTACGCGCTCAAGGCAGTCATCGCCGGCGCGTCGACAACCCTCCCAGCCGCGACGTCGACTATCACCTGATCCAGATGAACCCAAAGCCGCCGCGGAAGCGGTTCACGCGGCGTGCCTAACGGAGGTTGCCAATGAAACGAATGCGTGCCCAGTTGATCCAGACAATTACGTACCACGATGGACGGACCACGGCGATCGAGGCGCAAGGAAGCGCTAAGCTTAATTCGGTCTCTGGCGTTGTGAGTTTCGGACATCGACTATGTTCTGCAGGCCAGCAATCAGTTCCTCGATTGTTGGAATCGGAATTGCATAACCGACCCATCCATGCCCAGGGTGACGGATAACCAACGCCGCACGATCGTTCATTTCGTCGTAAGCCCATCGCATTGGAGGAGATTCCGCGACGTTTTGCATGTTCGGTATCGGCGGAGCGTCCATAGGTATTGCCGGGATCATCCGGATGCGATTCTGGACCATGCCGTCGATTACAGCGGACAGCTGCTCCGAGTTCATAGAGTAGTGGCCCGTAGGCAGAGACAGAACGACCTGGTGCGACCCGTCTGGCTGCTCAAACAAACTCATTTGCAGTTGGTCGTCCATTTGCGCCCCTTTGTGTTTGGATTGGTGAATAAAGAGATCCGATTCTCGCACGTTGGTGCGTGCATCATTTTCCGGCTCATCTCCCGCTCTAAAAAAGTAAGGAAATCTACGCATGGCTGATGATTTCGTGATTCATCGGCGCAGACGGCACGACGCAGAGACTGCCTCGTCCAAAGCATGGGGTTGCATACATCCGCGCAGTGAAGGCAATCGATCTAACGAAGGTAGCACCGGCTTGCTCGGCACAGCTAGCAGCGTGAGCACAGCGGCCGCCTCCGGGCGGCTAGTTTCCCAATCAATCGAACGGTGGACCTATGAACAAATTTGCAGTTGTTGAAAACGATGTCGTCGTCGGCGTGATCTCGGCCGGTGCGGACTCGTACACGCCCGGTTTTGACCAATTGGCAATCGAGATACCTGAACACTCGGTTGTAAGCATCGGCTGGACGCATGACGGTGCGCGGTTCATCGCTCCGCTCGCTAAGCATTACGGGCTGGCATACGGAGCGGGCGGCTATGGGATCGCCTGAGACAACCAAGCCCGGCGAGGCTACCTCCAAATCAGATCCTGGCGCGCAGGCTTTCGCCATGATCGTTTCGTGTCTAACTCGGTTAGACAATCCATCATCGGAAATGAGCCATGATTGAAGCATTCCGCGTCGGCACAGTCCTGACGCTGAACGATTTGATTTCGCCGAAGCTCCTGGCGCTTTCAAAGAACCTGCTGAAGGTCGAACTGCAAGTCGCCGCGCTGGACCGGCAGTTCAAGCAAATCGGCAAGGCAAACGGCGGCATCAAGCAGGCGGCGAACTACACCGCAGCGCTCGACAAAGCGGTCATGAAGACCGATCAGCACGCAAAGCTGCTCGTCAAGACGTTCGGCAAAATGTCCGCTTTCGACGGCAAGGCAGCGGCCGGCGCTGGAAAGCTGATGAAAGAACTGGATATGTCGGACGGCGCCGCAGGGCGCTTGACCGGTCATCTTGCAAAGATCACGGCGTTTAATCCTGAAATGCGATTGCTGGCCGAGTCGACCCGTTCACTGAGCAGTGCGCTGCGCTCGTCGTCGACGAATGCCGCCATGCTCGCGCATCAGGTGAAGTCGATCCATTCGCTCGGCGCTCTGCCTTCGATCCCTGGTGGTCTCATGCTCGGCGGTCGCCCCCCGGGCGGCGGTTCGGGAGGCCGCGGAGGCGGCGGGCATGGAGGCCGGGGCGGCAATGGCATGCACGGCCGCATGCACGTCGGCCCGGGCGGGGCTGGCTTTAGCGGCGTCGGCATGGGCATACCCGGCGGCGTCCCGGTGATGGCAGGAATGGCGGCCGGTTACATGGCCTACGCCACAATCAAGAGCGGCGCCGAAGCGGCCGGAGACTATGAGCTTCAGAAGCGACGCTTCGAGATGTTCGGCATGTCGCCAGCGCAGAATCAGAACGCGTTCGACTATGCAGCCGGGCTGAGCGTTCCGGGCGCGTCAAACACGGACAAGATGCGGTACATGATTGAGGCACAGGGCGCATTTCGCGAATCTGGCCTCGACGGTGGCGAAGCACTGCGCGCCGCAAAGATGGCTGTCCCGATGCTAGCCAAGATCCATTTTGCGAGCATCCTGTCGGGCCACGAACTGACGGAAGGTCAGGAAATGGACATGCTGCGCTTTGCAGAACAGCGCGGCGCCATCCGAGACCCTAAGCTATTCAATAGCACGATCGAAAACGCGTACCGCACGACTGTAACGTCTGGCGGTCAAGTAGATTTCTCGAATCTTCGCCAGTTTATGCGGACGTCTCAGGGCGCCGGCATGACGATCAGCGACGAAGCGTTGCTCGGCTGGGGTGAGCCTCTGCTGGGCGAATTGAAGGGCGGCCCGGCTGGTACGGCACTCGCCACCGCGCGCAAGCGTTTGATGGGCATCACCAAGGCCACGAAGACGCAGTTGCACACCATCCAAGAGATGGGCGCGTGGGATATGAGCAAGGTCGTGCTCAACGCGAAGGGCGGCGTCGATCACTTCACCGGCGACGGCATTCCGCTCATGCACGCGAGCGAGTTCGGTGCCAACCCGTTCAAGTGGTTTGCTGACTACGTACTGCCGCAGTACAAGGCGCGCGGTCTGGACATCAACCAGCAGTCGAAGTTGAACTCGGACCTGTTCGGCAACACGGGGGGCGCCATGTTCGACAAGGTCGGCGTTCAGTTGCCGACGATCATGGAAGGTGTCAACGCGCGGAAAATCGTGCCGGGCATCGACACCGCAGTCGGCAAGGCGCAGGCGACCCTGACCGGACAGGAGCAAGAGTTCAACGCCGCTTGGAAGGACTTCAAGACGGCTTTTGGCGAGACGGTGTTGCCCGCCGTGATCTCGACCATCAGGGCCGGCACAGATTTCTTCAAGGTCGTCAACGCAGGCAAGTTCAGCAACACGAACTCAGCGATCGACACGGCCGCGGTTCCTGAGCACAAGACGGTTGGACCGTGGGGCGCCCTGACGCCGTACATGCCTGGCTGGATGCCTGGCGCTAAGACTGACCCGCACGTCGCGTCAAGCGGGAACGGCGGCATGAACGTCACGGTTCACGCGGTCATGGATGGCACGCCGATCCATACGAAGGTCGTCCAGAGCATCGTACGCAAGACCAGCACGTCGCTCGGCACTGGCTTCTTCGACCCGAACGTGTCGCCGCACACCCAATACACCACAGGGAACTGATATGACTGGACCTTCTTTAGGCGATTTCGGCCGAATGCTCTGCAAGGCTTCCGAGGACCTCGACCACCACCTTCACGAAGCGCTTGAGCACTGCGCGGAACACGTCGAGACTGAGGCGAAAGGCCGCATCGGGCATTACAACGGCCCCAGCGGTCCATTCCCGGCCTGGGCGCCCCTCGCTGAGTCGACCGTAGCAGATCGGACCAGCAAGGGCTATCCGGCCGACCAACCGCTTCTACGCACTGGCGAAATGCGCGAGTCCATCCATCGTGAAGTTGGCGAGCATGAGGCAGTGATCGGCTCGGACAGCGAAATCGCGCTTGCGCAGGAAGCCGGAACGGACAAGACCCCGCCACGCAGCTTCCTTGGGGCCGCTGGCGCCGCGTCCCTTCCGATGATCAGCGCGACGTTCGGCATGGCGATCGTTACCGCCATGCGCAATGCTCAAAAATGAGCCTGATCGAGCGCCTTACATCGGTGCCCTAGCTTCACACACAGTGTCATCGCATGCGTCAGGACCCGAACAAATTCATCACCGACGAACTCGCGTGATGAAAATGTCCCCACTCTTGTGGTCCGATCTGCAGCACCAAAGCCGCCAATAATTTTGAGGAACGCCGTCCGTCATCGGAAGCCGGAGCCGGAGCCGGAGCCGGAGCCGGAGCCGGAGCCGGAGCCGGAGCCGGAGCCGCTTCCATGTTGGCGGCCGGCAGCGCGCCTTGCTCACGCCGTCGACGATCATCCCGCTCTTTTTGCACTTGCGGGTCACGTGCGAGCTTTCTCCACATGGCGAAGATAGGGTTTGTATGCCGCGGAGTGTTCAGGTCTTGCTCCCAGCGCCTTATCGTGACCAACGGAATCTCAAACTCGGCGGCGAATTGCTTCTGCGTCAAGCCCAAATTGTGACGAAATTCTTTGATTTCCAAGGCTGTGGGCTCTTTAGCCTCCATCAGCACAGGTCGCGATGCGGCCAAAATAGTTGCCTTTTTCATTTCAGAAAACTCCATTGGTTGATGGACACGTCCGCGAAGACATGGATCGTCAAAGTAAAGAAGGGCAATGGATGTTGAACGGGTCATCACTTCTTGCCCATTTTTAGCGCGCAGCACAAAGCATGCGGCGTTCGCGCCAAGCGCCGCATGCTGGGAGAGGAGCTGGACGCAGCTCAGAAGATGCAGTGTTATTTTCATTTTTTATCTGATTTAACGTCCGTTACTTTGCCTAACGCCTTTGGTGCCGGTGGCTCAGGCGTGCGGCTCTCTTCGGGCTCTGCAGCTCGAACTACTGAAATGCGCCACGGGATTGCTGACCCTGTTTTGATCACAGCACCTGCCAATCCAAAGAGCGCAACAACCAAGGCGATCACAACATTCGTATCGCGCAGCCACAAGATCACGACGCCCCACCCCTCTTCTCCTTCTCGTGCCTCACGATCGAGGTGCTTGCGACATGCACTGTTTTTTTATCGGGCCATTCAATGGCGCACAGAATCGACCGATCTTTTCCAATCCGCATACTGACTTCCGTGATACCGTGAACACGTTTTAATTCCAGCAGTTTTTCTCGCAAAATGACATATTGGGCTGTCGTTAATTTAGACAGATTCGGATCATTTGGATCGTGAGTAACGCGGTTCATAGCACTTACCCCTTCGTCGTGGCTTCAGCGAAACGGCTCACCACCAGATTAGCATCAAATCTTAAACTTTGGGTACATCAAAAAAACCGGCAACTTGTTGAAAAACAATAAGAAATTAGTTCATAAAAATCCTATTAAATTCGACATAAATGCTGGCGAAAGTATTTTTTTTCGCTAACAGTAGCTTTATCTCTAAAAATTTTCTGAAGGAGCACGATTGACCCAAGATTTGAGGAAATACTACTTTCGGCGTGGCTGTCCGTTAATAGTTCTTAATCGCAATCATTGTTCTGTATGAATAAATAATAATCTGTTTCGATGTGAAGAAAATGCAGTCGTTTCACAATGTGAGTTGCCGTTTTACCAAATAAATTTCCGCTTTATAAAGGCGTCAGCGAAACGTCACTTACCGAGGACCGTAGAGCATGTCGCAGCCCTGAAGATCGTGCCGGCACCCGTATGGCGGTTGCGCGCGCGTCAACGCAGGTGGACCTGGGGTGTAAATCTCTGGCATCTTCGCCGCGCCTGCCCGTCGCGGATCATCGTCAGTTGCCACTTTTTGCCAAGCTCGCGGAGCGCCTCTTCTCCGGCGAGGGAAAAATGCTTGGTGCGGCATTCGTTGGGTCGTCCTTGCTATCTTCAATCGGCGGCGTTTCGGCTGATGGTGAGTTTTGTGACCGTACCCATCTTTCTCCTAGCTCTCGGACTATTTCTTCAAAACTCTTCACACTCGTTCGAGGTAGCATTTCATGGTCGAGATCGGGGGAAGGCGACGGCGGATCGCCCTTCTTGCGGCGCCCCATGGCTGCGTAGGGACTGGCATTTCGACGAGACTGCGCCAGATCATGGGCCTCGCGGGCCTGCGCTCTCATCAAGTCAAGGTGCTCGGCGACATCGCGGGCATCGGCAAGCCAGCGCCGACCCTGTTTCCGCAACGGAATGGGGAACGACCCATCGTCGATCTGGTTATCAACCGTTTGCACGGCCAAGCCGAGCGTGTCGGCGACTTCATCGATATTGAGAACGAGCCGGCCATCGACGCGACCCATTACCCAAAATAATGCGTTCATGCTGTGGTCTCCTCACAAAATTGGAGACTAGCAAATGATTCCAAGGTTGAGATGAAGGGCGCCCATAGCGGTATTGCAACGAGCAAAATAGCGCGATCGAATACCTATGCGGTCGCACTAATCGACATTGGGTGTCCGACGTGGCCGCCCTAGTTTAGCGCCAGGGACCGCTGGCGTGCTCTGATCGATCACCCATTGCCTGACCACCGATGGAGCCCATCGCGGCCGTCCTAGCCCCGCTACCCGAGGCGGCAAGCGATTAGGTGACTTAGTTACCATTCTGGCGACCGACGTCACGCTATAGCCAAGATACTTCGCCAGGTCGGCGTTCGTCCAAAGCGTCTCGTCTTCTGGCATCGATGCCCCTAGCGATTAAATCCAGCATCGTGCAGAAGCAATTCTAATGGCGCAACCGGACGCGATACCGTCGCGGAATCGCTTGTGAAAAAAGTTAGGAATTGATAATGCGGACCATTCATATCGCGCATGATCAACATCGCATCGGTTCGAGTCCTGCGGCTTCATGTGTTGGTTCGGACCCGCATCCAATAGAAACCGACTCAAGACTTTGTCCGAATCGCCGATAATGCGGATAACCAAAATAAGAGAGACCATGAAAACTTTCATACAAGGGGTGGTAGCCGCAGCAGTGATCGGGTCGGCAACGGCAATGCTTTATGGATGCGGCGACAAGGCAACGCCGCCCACTAGTGAAGCCGCAGCAGCCTCGGCACAGCCTACAGAGCCCCAAGCTGAGATCGCCAAGAACGAACCTCCACCCGCGCCGGAGCATGCGTATGCATTGGCCGAAGATGGCGAATACGGCTATCAGCGAGCGCTTAGCGAAGATGACAAGAAAGCCGGTCGTGCAACGGCTGCACTCCTAATGGTTCGGTATTTGGGCGAGAAGCAGGAGATACGGTCCATCAAGATAGTCGATGGAAACCTAGCCAATATTATTTCCTGCGCGCCGCCATGTAAGTTCGTGAAAAGTCGAAGCTACTACTCTGGGCGACTCGTGAAGACCGAAACTGTTCCGGTGACCGATGGATCACTCATCCAGGCTGTGATGGCTGACGCTATCAGCGGCCAGTTGCACGTTTACGGCAAACAGGCCAACTGACGATCGGCAAGTCGCTCGCGGTACTATTTTTGGATGCCTATGCACGGGCGTCCGACCTGAGTCGAGCCAGCGTCACTGACGAGCGAACGCGCCGAAGTTCAGCGTGAAAGCTGTGGGTGTGGGTGTGAAAGCTTGAACTTTTGAAAGGGACTGAGTACCGATCGTTCCAGGACCTCATGATGATTCGCGTAAAACGCGCGACAAAATTCCTGGGTGTCTGCATCAATTTCCGAAGGCGGTGCAATCTTCAGTGTGGAATGGACGAGCGTTTCCCCGTCAAATTCGCCAACAAAAAATCGACGATTCGAGATCCCGTTGCATGCCAAGGTGTCAATCAATACACGCCCGTGGTACGCGTTGCGCTTTAGCTCCTGTTCCATTTTGGGCAAAAATGCCTCCGGCCGCTCACTACTAAGCGAGAAACCGATACAAGGGAACGCTGGCGAGGGACCCTTTATGAGAGAAAAGCTCTTAGTTCTGGTCATTGCCTCTTTGGTATCACGGAATATGTATTTTCGATAACCCGCAAGACTTCATAAACGATGTCAGTTGCCTCTTGCCGAGTTTCGAGGGTTCGCGACATGCTCGGAGCACTTCCATCAGCATGAAACAGACCGTTGCGGTGCTTATCATGCAACTTGTACGCCGTCTCAAGAGCTTCGACCGTGCGCTGGCACCCGATTGTAGTCGCACAAGCCGACTTCAACGTTGTGCCATTGTAAAAACTACCAAGGCCTGCACTCGGTGGCACCTTGTATCCGTTTGTTACAAACAGTTCTTTCAGATAGTACTCTAGACCGCGAAGAGCCGGGAAAGCAAAACCGGAGTAGTCCGGTAATTCAACTGCAATCTTCCCTAGCGCGACGCCGGGGGCCAGGATTGCGCAGCCAGTCTCGGCCATGAAGTCGAAAGCGGTAGGTATGTTCTCCCTTAACTCTGCGTATAGCCCATCAAGGGTTGTATGGACCTCGACCGTTTCCAACTGGGCCTGCACGACCTCGCGCTTGTCTTCCTGATATTCGCAGAGAATCGAGACCACCATTGCGTATACGGCCATCGGTCGTCCCTGCATCAGGAATTTCCCGGTGTTGTATCGATGCAAGAAAACCTGGTCCCGCTGGGAACCGACGACTTTCATACGGACGCCGTGATTGATCGGCTCAGGCGTAAGCTTGCAATCTTCGAGTGTGAGATATTCTAGAACGAGATCCCATGTTCCTTGATCGATGTGCGCTAACGTCAACGGTCGGGCAGCGACAGGCACACGACTGCATTTATCGGCCACAAATTGTGCAACTTGAGCGGATAACGCCTGATTCTTACCCACTGTGCACTGGAGCGTTGTCGTTGCGTCCGTGCGCTTATAGACGTACAACAGCGCCGGGGGTTGATCGGGCGTGTGAAGTTCATACGAGAGTGCAGATCCCTTTTGTTCGGGACCGTGCACTTCAGCGTTCACGCTCAGCGCGAACTCTTTGATAGCGGTTTCGATGCGAGACTGGTCTAAGTTTAATTTTTGAAGTTCGGCCATTTTTGTGATGTGTGGGCTACGGCTGCGCGGGACGGGCCGTGAATCTTATCTGATCCTTCCTCTTGGCTCTGCGAAACTTGCCCGCTGGATCTGGCATCGTTCCTACGAAAGCATCAGTTTGGCTTCGAGTGACCTCAAGCGCGACGCATAGCGGGTTTGCGTGCCTTACCTGCTTTTTCCCACTCACCGGTTCGTATTTTGCGTTCGGCTGCGAGCTTTATCTTATTTTCCATATCGAACGGCGAACTGCCATCGACCTCGGCGGTGTACTTGCAATGACTGCATACGCAATGGAACTCGCGGTACCGGTACGTTTCGAAATCGGAGGTGACCAACTGCTGGTCGCATGCAGGGCAATACATGGAAATATCCCAAACCTCGCCAGACGCGGCGGTTTTCCAGCGCCACCGAAATTTGAAAAACATATCTGTTACGTAAGCCTGATGCGGTAGCGAAGCGGTGCGTTTCGGCGGAGGCGCTTGGACCGGCTTCTCAGTGGCGAAAATGTAGATTCGCAACGCCACGATAGAAAACACGGCCGCAGTGAACATAATCCAAAGCCATAGCAGCCATCGAGCCAACGCAACCGGCTCGACAAAATAGCGAGCTGAGGACAATGCGGCAGCCCAGACGCCGTCTAACGTGATACCGGCCAGGTGCGCGCCGTAAGCCAAGGCGAGGAGAATCACTGCTGAAATGACTTTACTCCACACCGGGTCTTTCCAGATTCGACGCAGAAACCCCATTTCTTAGCCGCCTCCGAAAATCGAATCTTGGTAGCCTTTCCGTACCAATTCCGTACTCAACAAAAAGGGCCAAGACTGATCGTCTTAAGCCCTTGATTTTGCTACCCTTCTTGGTGCGCCCGGCTGGGATCGAACCAGCAACCCCTGCCTTCGGAGGGCAGTACTCTATCCATTGAGCTACGGGCGCGTATGACCGAGGGCACCGCGTTCCATATACAAAACAATGGAGGCAGGACCGCTGCGAGTCCGAAACAATACCTGTTTTCCGCCGATCCGTCCACCGCAAGGACCAGGCCAACCGATATCCAGATCCTCGACCACGCTCCTTTAAAACACAAAAATCCGGGTTAACACGCGCTGCGACAGGCCTTTGCGGGCACGCCGCCACGTAAACGTTCCGTCTATAATCGACCGTGCTGGTGGAAACCATCACGAACGCCCCAGAAAGTCGTTGTTGCTGTCACGCCGTTGCTGAACCGACGCTGAACCGACTCACAAATAAAAGGGAGACGAGACGAGCATGAGTGAAGCACCCCACGGAGTCCCGATCAAAACGCCCGGCCAACTCATTGCGGCAATAGTCGCCGGGTTCGCCATTCCGATCGTCGTGATCGTACTGCTGGCCGTCTACGTCAACAACACGACACGCACCGGCGCCGGCACCGACTCCCTCTCGGAAGCGGAAGTCGCCGCGCGCGTTGCCCCCGTCGCCCAAGTCGACATACGCGACGCCAACGCCCCCCGCGTGTACAAAACAGGCGAAGAAGTCTTCAAGGCCGTCTGCACGACCTGCCACACGGCCGGCGTAGCGGGCGCACCCAAGTTCGGCAACGCCGGCGACTGGGCTCCCCGCATTGCGGAAGGCTACGACACCCTGCTCCACAACGCGCTCAACGGCAAAGGCGGCATGCCCGCACGCGGCGGCACCAGCCCCGACGACTATAGCGACTTCGAAATCTCCCGAGCAGTCGTCTATATGGCTAACGACGCCGGCGCAAAATTCGCCGAACCCGCCCAACCGGCGCCAGGCGCGGCAGCGGGCGCATCGGCACCGGCGGCAGCACCGGCGAGCGGAGCAGCAGGCGCGGCTTCAACCGACAACGCCCAGGCCGCCGCCGCAGTCGCTGCGCTGGCGAACGTCCCGCAAGCCAGTTCCGGCGCAGCGGCAGGCACGCAAAGCGCGGACGCATCGCAAGCTGGCAAGACGCTCTACACGCAGGTCTGCCAGGCCTGTCACGCGGCCGGCGTGCTCAACGCGCCAAAATACGGCGACAAGGACGCATGGGCCCCACGCCTGAAGGAACCGATGGACACCGTCTATAACTACGCACTGCACGGCAAGGGCGCGATGCCGCCGAAAGGTGGATCGAATGCATCCGATGCCGACGTGAAAGCTGCCGTCGATTACATGGTCGCTGCTGTCAAATAGCCGTTTTCAGCTTTACCTGCGGCCA
This sequence comes from Caballeronia sp. LjRoot29, assembly GCF_964252755.1. Classification (NCBI taxonomy): domain Bacteria; kingdom Pseudomonadati; phylum Pseudomonadota; class Betaproteobacteria; order Burkholderiales; family Burkholderiaceae; genus Caballeronia; species Caballeronia sp. LjRoot29. The sequence goes on from NZ_CAXUPU020000005.1 coordinate 95,525, forward strand.
ATTAAAAAACCCTGCGCTAAACAAAACGCAGGGGTTTTTAATGCGTACGTGATCGGCTAAAACCTCAAGCCGGCTTCTGCAGCAACTCCTTCAACCGCGCCATCCGGTCCTTTGGCGACATCGGTGCTTCTTCCTCGGTCGGCGGCGGGGCATCGTCGAGAAGCATTTCCGGGATAAACCGCGACGCCTCGCACACCACCGTCTCGCGCGCCCGCTTGCGCTTCTTGCACCAGTTCACATGAAGACTGCGCTGCGCCCGCGTGATCGCCACATACATCAGCCGCCGCTCTTCCTCGATCCGGCCGGTGTCGACCGGAGCGTCGGCGTCCGCATCGGGATTGCCACGGTGCGGCATGATTCCCTCTTCCACGCCGACCAAAAAGACGTGCGGATACTCAAGGCCCTTCGACGCATGCACCGTCGTCAGCCGCACGGCATCGGGGTTTTCGTCCTTGCCTTCCAGCATCGACATCAGCGCGACGGTCTGGATCAAGCCGAGCAGGTTCTTGCCTTCATCGCCGAAACCATCGGCGTTGTCGTAACCCGTGGCTTCCGAATCCTCGGACGGCTCCGCCTCCGGTTTCGTGCCCTTTTTCTTCAGCCACTCGCAGAATTCCAGCACGTTCTGCCACTTCGATTGCGCCTGACGTTCGTCGTGAGCATCGTAGAGATAGGCCTCGTAATGGATCGCCTCCATCATGTCGTCGAGCACCTGGGTCGCCGGATCGCGTCCCGCCCGGTCGGACAAGCGCTGCATCCACTCGCAGAACGCGCGCAACGGCTCAACCTGCCGCGCCGACAACCGCGCCTCGATTCCGCCCATGAACACGGCTTCAAACAGCGACACCTTCGCCTGACCCGCAAACGAACCCAGCGCCTCGAGCGTGGTATTGCCGACGCCCCGCCGCGGTGTGGTGATCGCGCGGATGAAGGCAGGATCGTCGTCTGGATTCGCGATCAGCCGCAAATACGCGACGATGTCCTTGATCTCGGCTTTATCGAAGAATGACTGGCCGCCCGACAACACGTACGGAATCCGTTCCCGCCGCAATACCTGTTCGAAGATCCGCGCCTGAAAATTGCCACGATACAAAATCGCGTAGTCGCGAAACGCCGCGCGCCGCTCGAATTTATGCGCCGACAGCCGGAACACAACCGATTCCGCTTCGTGCTCTTCATCGTTGCAAGCGGTCACGGTAATGGAGTCGCCCATGCCGTGTTCGGACCAAAGCTTCTTCTCAAACAGCTTGGGATTGTTTGCGATCACGTTGTTGGCGGCCGTCAGGATGCGCACGGTCGACCGGTAGTTCTGCTCCAGCTTCACCACATGCAGCTTCGGGAAATCCTTGCCCAATTGCGCGAGATTTTCCAGCGTCGCGCCGCGCCAACCGTAAATGGCCTGATCGTCGTCGCCCACGGCCGTGAAAGCCGCACGCGGACCGGCCAGCAGCTTCAGCAGCTCGTACTGGCAAGTGTTCGTATCCTGATACTCGTCGATCAGCAGATATCGCAGCCGGTTCTGCCACTTCTCGCGAACCTGCTCGTTCTCAGCGAAAAGCTGCGCGGGCTTCAGGATCAGGTCATCGAAATCAAGCGCCTGATACGCATGCAACGTCGCCACGTAGCTCCGAAACACAATGGCGGCCTGCATCTCGTCTTCGTTCGACGCGCTCGCCGACGCCTGATCCGGCGACATCATGCCGTTTTTCCAGAGCGAAATAATCGACTGGACCTTGCGGATCAAGCCTTTATCCGTGGTGCCGAGCTGTTCCTGAACCAAGCCGAAACAATCGCTGGAATCCATGATCGAGAACTGCGGTTTCAGGCCGACGTGCTCCGCCTCCTGCCGCATGATCTGGACGCCAAGCGAGTGAAATGTCGATATGGTCAACTGGTTCACCGGCACCCGGCGGCCTTCCTTGCGGGGCGTGGTGAGCGTCTTCCCTTCGAGCAGCTTGGCTGTGCGCTCGCGCATTTCGAGCGCGGCCTTGTTCGTGAAGGTCAGCGCGGCAATGTGCTTCGGCTCGAAGCCCTTGCCTTCAATCAGATGGGCGATCTTCTGGGTGATCACGCGCGTCTTGCCGCTGCCGGCGCCGGCGAGCACAAGACATGGGCCATCGAGATAGCGCACCGCTTCGGATTGCGCGGCGTTCATACCTGCTGCGGACATCGTTCGGACACTTTGAGATGCGTAAATCAGGCGGACGTTTCGGCTGCCGGAAGTACGCGGTGGTGAGCAAGATGGTGAGCAAAATTGCGCCCTCATGCAGCGAGCGCAAATTCGAGAGCGCGATGTTAACACGGACGAAACCATCCTTTGAAAGCGATGGTTCTGGCCCTTTCGGCCCGTGCCACAATACCGGCATCGCCAAACAACAGGATGCCCGCATGACAGCACTTCTAAAAGTAGGCCTGATGGGATATGGCTTCGCTGGCGAAACGTTTCACGCACCGGTAATCGAACATTGCGGCCGCGCGACCGTGTCGGCCATTGCCACCGGCAAGCCCGAGCGAGCGCAAGCCGATTACCCGAACGCGACGATCGTCGAAGATTTCGGTGCCCTGCTCGCCCTCGATGAACTCGATTGCATCGTCATCGCCACGCCCAACGACACCCATTTTGATCTCGCTAAAAAAGCCCTCGACGCGGGCAAGAACGTCGTGGTCGACAAGCCCGTCACGCTTTCCGGCGCCGACGCAAAAACCCTCATCGATATAGCCGAAAAGCGCGGACTGCTGTTCGCACCGTTCCACAATCGTCGCTGGGATGGCGATTTCATGACGGTGCGCGCGTTGATCGAAAGCGGCCGGCTCGGGCGCGTGACGCACTATGAATCGCATTTCGACCGCTTCCGGCCCAAAGTGCCGCAACGATGGCGCGAGGAAGCATCGCGGGGCGGCGGCTTGTTGTTCGATCTCGGACCGCATCTCATCGACCAGGCTTTGACGCTGTTCGGCCGTCCGCAGACCGTGTATGCCAGCGTCAACGCCCACCGAGATCACGCAACCGCACCGGACTACGTTCATCTGCTGCTGGGCTACGAAGACAAGGAAATCATCCTGCACGCCACCGCGCTGGCCGCGCTGGAACCGCCGCGTTTCGCCATTCACGGCACGCGCGGCAGCTATGTGAAAACGGGTCTGGATGTACAGGAAGACCAGCTCAAAGCTGGTTTGCGTCCCGGCAATCCCGAATTCGGCCGCAATCCGCCCGGCCTGCTTCGCGAAGTCGATGGCGACCACGACTTGCGTCAGGAATTCGCCACCCGCGACGGCGCTTACGCAGAGTTTTATCGAGCGCTGGCGGCATCGGTGCTTGACGGAAAGCCGTTCCCGGTCGCGTCGCAAGATGCCGTCGATGTCATGACCATCATCGATATCGCCATCCGCAGCAACGCCGAAGGCCGCCGACTCGATTTCACGCCGCTCTAATAACAAACGGCCCACGCGCGACTTTCAAACACACAGCGTTACATTTGCGCGCCGCTCCGACGTCAGCCGGAGCGGTGCGCGGACCGTTCTTCTCCAGTCGTTATCGTCTTATCTTAAAAACCAAACGAGGAGAACTTCAATGCTGACGCTTAAAGCAGGTTTTACCCGCGCGCTGATTGGCGTGGCGCTCGCGGGATCGCTGGCGGCGTGTGTCGTCCAACCGACGCGCCAGGTCGATGTCGTCCAGGAAACGCCGGCGCGCCCCGATCCGCACATGGAAGCAGTGCATCGGATGGATCAGGTGAACGGGCGGATCAACGCGTTGTGGCATCACGTCGATCAGCGCGTGGGCCAGGGCTTTTATCCGCCGCCACAGGGCGAGGCTTTCCATCATCGACTGGATGTAGTGCGTCAGGAAGCGCGTGACATGGCTTCGCAGCATGGCGGCGGTTTGTCGGGTGAAGAACAGCACACGCTGAACGGCGAGCTGGACGGTTTGCAGCACGCGATCCAGTAAGTTCTTAATGCGCCGAACGGATGGCTTGCTCTATGGCTGCCGTTCGGCCTGAGGCGCGCCAAGCTCAAAACCCAACACCATCTCCGCTATTTCCACGACCTCCTGCATCGCGGCTTCAACGGCTTCAGCCGATGGCGCCAGCAACAGGTCATCGGCGTAACCCATTGCCAGCGCGAAGATTTGCCGGGCAGCGCGTTCCGGCGATGCGCATCGGAACACCTTCGCCTCCACGCCCTTTTCGATAATCCCGCACAGCATCGCTTGCCAGCGGCTGATCTCGCTTAGATACGCTCGCGCCAGTTCTGCGTCGTGCATGGCTTCGTCCCACGCATCGAGCCACAGCCCCCAACCGTCATCCTTGCTGGCGGGCAGGCAGTCGCGGATAAAACCGAGCAACGCGTCGACCGGCGGTTTATCGGACAAACGCGCGCCGGCTTCTTCGAGTTGCTCGTTAGCAAAGTGCACGAACGCCTCACGACGCAACTCGTCCCAGTCGCCGAAGTAGTGATAAATGTGACTGCGCGACAACCCCGCGTGATCGGCGAGATCGCGCGTGGAGACGTTGGCAAAACCTTTCTGACGAAACAATTCCAGGGCGGCCGCAATGATCTGATCTTTGCGTTCGGGCGACGACCGCGACATATTCGATTCCTTTTCTAGCGTGTACAGATTCTGGTTGAGCTTGCGCTTTGAGCGACCGCTCAATTATAATTTGAGCAGCCGCTCAAATTATAACGGCGATTTTACCCAAGGTACGGTCATGTCATTCGTCACATCAGAAATCCGGATAGTTGAGCGCGAAAAGCTCGGTCAGCAATCCGCCACATCCACGCTCAAAGCCATTGCCCGCGCTTATCCCGGCAAGCTGGTTTGCACGTTGTCGCTCGTCGCGCTGGAGAACGCGCTGTTGCTCGCGTATCCGTTGTTTGCCGGATTTGCCGTCGACTCGATCATTCGCGGCGATGCCCGCAGCGCGTTGTTCTACGCGGTCATCGTATTGGCGTTCTGGGTAGTCGGCGCCGCTCGACGGGCCGTGGATACGCGCACCTTCACGCGGATTTACGCCGATCTGGCCGTGCCGGTGATCCTGAACCAGCGCCTGCAGAACCAAAGTACGTCGACGGCTGCGGCGCGCGTGGTCTTGGCCCGGGAGTTTGTCGATTTCTTCGAAAAACACGTGCCGACGATGGTCACCGCGTTGGTATCGATCATCGGCGCCGTGGTCATGCTGCTGGCGATCGAGCCCTGGATCGGCGTAGCCAGCCTGGGCGGGTTGCTGCTGTGCCTGGCCTTGCTGCCACGCTTTGCACGACGCAACCAGAGCTTGCATCAGCGGCTGAATGACCGGTTGGAGAAGGAGATCGGCCTGGTCGCGAAAGTGGGAACGCTCACGCTGAAACGGCACTATCGCGTGCTGTCCAGGTTGCGGGTTCACCTCTCGAACCGTGAAGCCGCGGCGTTTTTGTTCGTCGGCTGCGTAGCGGCGGTGTTGTTTGTCATCGCCATCAGTCAGTTGGCGATGGCGCCCGCGGTCAAGGCGGGGCATGTCTATGCCGTGATGACGTATCTCTGGACCTTTGTCAGCAGCCTCGACGAAGCGCCGTACATGGTCGATCAACTCGCGCGCCTGCGCGATATCGGCAAGCGCGTGGATCCAGGCCTCAGCAAGGATTAACCGCCACCGCTGTTTGACAAGCTGAATTCGGTCGCGTAAATTCGCCGCACGCGTCGGGAGAGCGCGCTGGCTTCGGTTGTTCGCATCGAGAACGACTTGAAACGAAGCAAGCGCCGCCGAAGGGGCACACCCACAAACTCTCAGGCAAAAGGACCGGCCGCGTCGAATTTCCGTCTATGAATCGCGCCTTTAACCAGGCGCCAGAAACGGAAGGTCGAACTCTGGAGAGCGGCATCGGCTGATCAGAATCATCAGTCAGATGCCCACCGAAGGGGCGCGCGTTGGACGCCGGTTGATCGGCGCACGGCGTGCAATCTCTCAGGTACCGAGGACAGAGGGGTCATGTACCGGATCGCTACGCGGTTTGGGCTTTGCTTTCAAAGCTCGAACCCCGAGCGGGTTTGTCGCATGGCCTTTTTTTGTTTTCGCGCACGCCCGAGGCCCGCTCCATGTCTGATCTTCAACACACGCCCTTGCACGCCACTCACCTTGCGCTCAACGCACGCATGGTCGATTTCGGCGGCTGGGACATGCCCGTCAATTACGGTTCGCAGATCGACGAACACCACGCGGTGCGCACCGACGCCGGCATGTTCGACGTGTCGCACATGCGCGTCGTCGATTTCACCGGCGACAAGGCGCGCGAGTTCTTCAAGCACGCGATCGCCAACAACGTCGACAAACTCACCGTTCCCGGCAAGGCGCTGTATTCGTGCCTGCTGAACCCGGAAGGCGGCGTGATCGATGACCTGATCGTCTATTACTTCGCCGATGACAACTATCGCGTTGTAGTGAACGCCGGCACGGCCGAAAAAGACATTGCGTGGTTCGGCCATCTCAACGCGGAAGGCGGTTTTGGACTGACGATCACGCCGCGCCGCGATTTTTCGATCGTGGCCGTGCAAGGTCCGAACGCCCGCGAAAAAGTCTGGCAAGTGCTGCCGGAAACGCGCGATGCCACCGCCGAACTCAAACCTTTCAACGCCGTGCAATTTCCCGGCAGCTCGTTCGGCGACGTGATGCTCGCGCGCACCGGCTACACGGGCGAAGACGGTTTCGAAATCGTCGTGCCTTCCACGCACGTTGAAGCGTTCTGGAACGCATTGATCGCGCAAGGCGTGAAACCCGCCGGCCTCGGCGCACGCGACACGCTGCGTCTCGAAGCGGGCATGAACCTGTACGGCCAGGACATGGACGACACGGTTTCCCCGCTCGACGCAGGTCTCGCGTGGACCGTCGATTTGAACGATGCAAATCGCGCGTTCGTTGGCCGTGCCGCGCTGGAAAAGAACGGCTCGAAAGCGCGCTTTGTCGGCCTGATTCTGCAGAAGGAAAACGGCCGTGCCGGTGGCGTGCTTCGTGCTCACCAAAAGGTCGTCACGGCCGACGGCGAAGGCGAGATCACGAGCGGCACATTCTCGCCATCGATGCAGGAATCCATCGCGTTCGCCCGGGTGCCGGCGAGCGTGAAACCGGGCGACAAAGTGCACGTCGTGATCCGCGACAAACAACTGCCGGCAAGCGTGGTAAAACTGCCTTTCGTGCGCAACGGCAAGGTGTTGGCGGCGCTTTAAACCGCCTGCAATCACCTGCTGAAACAGCCACGCACGTCCCACCCTTAAAGACAACTGGAGCATCCGCATGAGCATCCCGGCCGACCTCAAATACACCGAATCGCACGAATGGGTGCGCACCGAATCCGACGGCACGCTGACCATCGGCATTACGGATCACGCGCAGGAAGCACTGGGCGATGTCGTGTTCATCGAATTGCCGCCGGTGGGTAAGACCGTTGCCGCCGGCGACGCCGTCGCGGTGATTGAATCGGTGAAAGCAGCATCCGATATCTACGCACCTGTGTCCGGCGAAATTGTCGGCGCGAACGAAGCACTGACCGGCACGCCGGATCAGATCAACGGCACGCCGTACGAAAGCTGGCTCTTCAAGATCAAGCCCGCCGCCGATGCAAACACGGATCGGCTCATCGATGCCGGTGCGTACGGCACGTCGATCGGCGAGTAAATCTTTTAACGACCGTGCGGCGTGCTTGGGCTCGAAAGCAAAACCACGCCGCACCTGCAGGAATTCTCATGAAGCTCGAACACCCGGACCGTCTGATGAACCGCTCATCCTTGTCTCTCGCCGCGCTCGAATGCCACGATGCATTTGCCCAGCGGCACATTGGCCCGGATGCGGCCGACCAGCACGCCATGCTTGAAGCGCTCGGTTTCGCGTCGCGCGCGGCGTTCATCGACGCGGTGATTCCCGAGGCCATCCGGCGCCACGAAACGCTGCCGCTCGGCGCGTTCACGCAGCCGAAAAGCGAAGCGGAAGCGCTGGCGTCGCTGAGGAAACTCGCGGATCAGAACCTGGTGTTCAGGAACTACATTGGGCAGGGTTATTACGGCACGCACACGCCCGCTGTGATCCTGCGTAACGTGCTTGAAAATCCGGCGTGGTACACGGCTTACACGCCGTATCAGCCGGAGATTTCGCAAGGCCGCCTGGAAGCGTTGCTGAACTTCCAGCAGATGATTATCGACCTCACAGGTCTCGCGATTTCGAACGCTTCCTTGCTCGATGAAGCTACCGCCGCCGCCGAAGCCATGACGCTGCTGCAGCGCGCGGGCAAGCCGAAATCGAACTTGTTTTATATCGCTGACGATGTACTGCCGCAGACTATCGAAGTCGTGCGAACGCGCGCGAAACCTGCGGGTATTGAAGTCAAAGTTGGTCCCGCCGCCGACGCCGCCACGGCCAACGCATTCGGCGTGCTACTGCAATACCCGGGCGCGAATGGCGATGTACGCGACTATCGCGCTGTGACTGAGGCGGTTCATGCGGCCGGCGGTTTTGTGATCGCCGCCGCCGATCTGCTCGCTCTCACGCTGCTCACGCCGCCGGGCGAATGGGGCGCGGACGTGGCTATCGGTAATACGCAGCGCTTTGGCGTGCCGGTCGGATTCGGTGGTCCACACGCGGCGTACATGGCCGTACGCGATGACTTCAAGCGTCAGATGCCGGGCCGTCTTGTCGGCGTAACCGTCGATGCCCAAGGCAAGCACGCACTGCGTCTCGCGCTGCAAACGCGTGAACAACATATCCGCCGCGAAAAGGCGACATCGAATGTATGTACGGCGCAGGCGTTGCTCGCGATCATGGCCAGCATGTACGCCGTGTATCACGGGCCGCAGGGTCTGAAGACCATCGCGTTGCGCGTGAATCGCGTCGCGTCGATCTTCGCCGCCGGCGTGCAGAAGCTCGGCTATACGCTCGCGAACGAGACGTTCTTCGATACCGTCACCATCGTCAGCAGCGCGAATACCACGGCGCTGCATCAGGCAGCATCGGCGGTACATGTGAACCTGCGGCATATCGATGCAACGCACGTAGGCGTTTCCGTCGATGAAACCACCACGCGCGACGGCCTGCTCAAGCTCTTTGCAGTGTTCGCGGAAGTGGTCGGCAAGACGGAGACATTCGATATCGACGCACTCGATGCCGACGCGAAAGTCTCCTTGCCGAAAGCACTCGAACGCACGAGCGATTACCTCACGCATCCGGTATTCAACCGTCATCATTCCGAACACGAAATGCTGCGCTACTTGCGCAGTCTGGCGGACAAGGATCTCGCGCTCGACCGCACGATGATCCCGCTCGGTTCCTGCACGATGAAGTTGAACGCAACGTCCGAAATGCTGCCCGTTACGTGGCCTGAATTCGCGCAGATTCATCCGTTCGCGCCTGCTGAGCAAACCGTCGGTTATCGGACGATGATCGATCAACTCGAGCAAATGCTGGTTGCGTGTACCGGTTACGCGGCGGTATCGCTGCAGCCGAACGCCGGCTCGCAAGGCGAGTACGCCGGCTTGCTCATCATCCACGCGTATCACGAGTCGCGTGGCGAAGGGCATCGGAACATTTGTTTGATTCCGTCGTCGGCGCACGGGACGAACCCGGCATCGGCGCAAATGGCCGGCATGCAAGTCGTGGTCGTTGCGTGCGATGAACAAGGCAACGTCGATATCGCCGACTTGAAGGCGAAGGCCGACAAGCACGCCGCGAACTTGGCGGCAATCATGATCACGTATCCGTCCACGCACGGCGTGTTCGAAGTGAACGTGCGCGAGATCTGCGAGATCGTGCACGCGCACGGCGGGCAGGTGTACGTCGATGGCGCGAACATGAACGCGATGGTCGGTCTCACTGCGCCAGGCCAGTTCGGCGGCGATGTATCGCACCTGAATCTTCACAAGACCTTCTGCATTCCGCATGGCGGCGGCGGACCGGGCGTGGGTCCAGTCGCTGTCGGCGCACATTTGGCCAAGTTCTTGCCGAACCAGCATTCGACCGGTTATCAACGCGATGCGGCTGGCATTGGCGCGGTATCGTCGGCGCCTTACGGCTCGGCTGCTATCCTGCCGATCTCGTGGATGTACATCGCGATGATGGGCGCGCAAGGGCTCACGAACGCCACCGAAAGCGCGATTCTCGCGGCGAACTATGTGGCGAACCGGCTCGCGCCGCATTACCCCGTGCTGTACAGCGGCGCGGGCGGTCTGGTCGCCCACGAGTGCATTCTCGATCTGCGTCCGCTGAAGGAAACCAGCGGCATTTCCGTCGATGACGTCGCCAAGCGCCTGATCGATTACGGTTTCCACGCGCCGACCATGAGCTTCCCGGTGCCGGGCACGCTGATGGTCGAGCCGACGGAATCGGAATCGAAGGAGGAGCTGGATCGGTTTATCGATGCAATGATCGCCATTCGCGACGAAATTCGCGCGGTGGAAGAAGGCAAATCGGATCGCGAAGACAATCCTCTGAAGAACGCGCCGCATACGGCAGCGGTGGTTGTTTCGGATGGCTGGAGCCACGCCTATTCGCGCGAAACGGCGGCGTATCCGCTGACATCGCTGATTGCGCGCAAGTACTGGCCGCCGGTCGGCCGCGCCGACAACGCCTATGGCGATCGCAACCTGTTCTGCTCGTGCATTCCATTGTCCGAGTACGGCGAATAAGCATGCGTTTCGAACTGTCCGGCTTTGCTAAAAGCCGGACAGTTTTGCCGGATTCACACAACACCAGATACCATCTCTCCCGAACCAAGCCAATCAGGGAGTTTTGCATGGCGCGACAGGTGCGAGTGGTGAGTAAAACGTGGCGTGTTCCGGCGATCATCGCGGCCCTTGCAACATCGGCAATCAGTGCGCCAAGCGCGTTTGCCGCAATGAATTTTTGCGCCGCGCCCGCGATGCAAACCAGTGAGCGCACGAACGCCGATCCGGGCGTAAAAGCACTGGTGCAAATGGTGCAGTCGCGGCTGAACGACCAGCCGAAGGCGCGGGCAACGCTTCATACGGAAGGCACCTTGCCCCATCAGGGCATCCGTGACGAAAGCGAAGAAGCGGAAAAGGATCTGGGATTAATGCGCGACGCGGCGCTGGCGTGGCGCGCAACGGGCAACGAAGCGTATTTGCGTCTCGTCGACCGGTTTTTATTCGCGTGGGTCACGACCTATCAGCCGAGTTTTAATCCTATCGATGAAACGAATTTCGAGTCGCTGATCCTCGCCTACGACCTGACGGCGAGCGCATTGCCGGTGAAGACACGCAACGCGTCGAGCGCGTTTATCTCGAAGATGGTGACGGGGTATGTCGTGGATATCGATAAGCAGAAACGGCCGCTGACCGGCACGTATCGGAACAACTGGCAGAGCCATCGGATCAAATTGATTTCGATGGGCGCGTTCACGACCGATGACCGCAAGCTGATCAACGCGGCGCAGCGGCTGTATGTGGAGCATATTGGGGACAACATTGCGCCGGACGGTTCGACCGTCGATTTCGCCGAACGCGACGCGCTGCACTACGTGACCTACGATCTACAGCCGCTGGTCACGGCCGCGCTCGCGGCGCGGCGTCATAACCGCAACTGGCTGACTGAGCGATCACAGTCGGGCGCGACGCTCGCCGCCGCGCTGAACTGGCTCACGCCCTATGCGCTTGGTACGCGCACGCACGAAGAATTTGTTCATTCGAACGTGCCCTTCGATGCCACCCGCCGCGAGGCCGGTTTGCCCGGTTATTCGGGCACGTGGGATCCGAAAAACGCGGCCGAATTGTTTCATCTATCGGCGCGGCTTGACGGGCGTTACGCGCCCATTGCGCTGCGTCTGGCGCCCACGCCGCCGGCCTGGCTTGCAGTTTGTTTGCCGTTGCCGGCGCGCTGATTTTTTAGCAGCACCTTTGCAGGAGCAGTCATGGCAGTCAGCGTTTTCGATCTTTTCAAAATCGGCATCGGTCCGTCGAGTTCGCATACGGTCGGGCCGATGCGCGCCGCCCTGATGTTCGTGCAAGGGCTCGAACGCGATGGTCTGCTGGACGCCACGGCTAGCGTGAAATGCGAGTTGTATGGCTCGCTCGGTGCAACCGGAAAGGGTCACGGTACGGATCGAGGCGTGATGCTCGGCTTGATGGGCGACGCGCCGGATACGGTCGATGCCGGGACCATCAGCACGCGTCTGGAGACCGTGCGCGCGACGAAAAAGCTCATGCTGCTGGGGCGTCACGAGATTCCGTTCGTGCTGAAGGAACACATTGCGTTTCTGCGGCAAGCGCTGGCTGAGCATCCGAACGGCATGAAACTCCACGCCTTCGATGCCGACGGCGTTTCACTGCGCGACTCGACGTATTTATCGGTGGGCGGTGGTTTTGTGGTGACGGCGGGGGCATCGAATGTGAAGGTGCTGACCGCGATTGAACAGTTGCCCTACGCGTTCCAATCCGGCGATGAATTGCTCGCGTTGTGCCGTGAAACAGGCAAATCTGTAGCGCAATTAATGTGGGAAAACGAGCGCGTTTGGCGTAGCGAAGAAGAGATTCGTTCGGGCTTGCTGCGCATTTGGGAAGTGATGCAATCGTGCGTGAAGCGCGGTTGCGGAATCGATAATCCCGACGCCGATGGTTGCCTGCCTGGTCCGTTTCAGGTTAAGCGGCGAGCGCCGGTTTTGTATCGGGCGCTGGTCGATAAACCCGAGCAGGCGCTGCGCGATCCGCTTTCCATGATCGACTGGATCAACCTGTACGCCATCGCGGTGAACGAGGAGAACGCGGTGGGCGGGCGCGTTGTCACAGCGCCGACGAATGGGGCAGCGGGGATTATTCCGGCCGTGCTGCACTACTACGACCGGTTCATGCCGGGATCGAATGCGCAGGGCGTGATCGACTTCTTGCTGACGGCAGCGGCCATTGGGATTCTGTACAAGATGAACGCGTCGATATCCGGCGCCGAAGTCGGATGCCAAGGCGAAGTGGGCGTTGCATGTTCGATGGCAGCAGCAGGGTTGGCAGCGGTCATGGGCGGGACACCGACGCAAGTTGAAAACGCCGCCGAGATCGGGATGGAACACAACCTCGGGCTGACTTGCGATCCAGTTGGCGGGATGGTGCAGATTCCATGCATCGAACGCAATGCGATGGGATCGATGAAAGCCGTGAACGCTGCACGCATGGCAATGCGCGGGGATGGTAGCCATTACGTGTCGCTTGATTCGGTTATTAAAACCATGATGCAAACTGGCGCCGATATGAAGACCAAGTACAAAGAGACGTCGCGGGGTGGATTGGCGGTGAATATTGTTGAGTGTTGAGCGAATCCGTTTGCCAGGGTTAGCGGTCTGGGTCGACGGCTAACCCCAAAACCAGCACCCAGGGCACCCCCAGCAAAACCCCTCGCTAGCGCCCGCGCCCCGCCCGAGCGTAAGCTATGAAATCCCCTGCCCATTGCCACTAGCGCGAAACCTTCTGGGAGATTTCATCGCATGACATCTGCTGTCCCGTCCGCAAACACCCTTCCGACCACGGGCGCACGCCTGGTCGTCGATGCGCTCCTCACGCACGGCGTCGAACGCGTCTTCTGCGTGCCTGGCGAAAGTTTCCTCGCCATCCTGGATTCCCTCCACGATGAAACCAGCCGCATCCAGACCATCGTGTGCCGCCACGAAGCCGCCGCGGCCAACATGGCTGAAGCGGTAGGCAAGCTGACCGGCCGCCCCGGGGTGGCGCTCGTCACGCGCGGCCCGGGCGCCACGCATGCATCAATCGGCGTCCACACCGCATTCCAGGATTCCACGCCGATGATCCTGCTCATCGGCCAATGCGCACGCGAACACATGGACCGCGAGGCGTTTCAGGAAATCGACTATCGGCGCATGTTCGGGCAAATGGCGAAGTGGGTCGCGCAAATCGACGATCCGCGCCGCATTCCCGAATATCTGAGCCATGCGTTCCACATCGCAACCTCCGGCCGGCCGGGCCCGGTCGTGCTCGCCTTGCCGGAAGACGTGCTGAGCGACGCATGCGAAGCCGTGCCCGGAGCGCCGCGTTATCAGCGTGTGGCAGCGTCACCCGCGCCTGCGCAGATCGCGCGTTTGCACGAGATGCTCGCGGCATCGAAGAAACCATTTGTCATTGCCGGCGGCAGCGGATGGACGCCCGAAGCCACGGCGGATTTCGCGCGCTTCGTCAAAGCGTGGCAGTTGCCAGTCGGCTGCGCCTTCCGCTTCCAGGACACGCTGAACAATAATCACCCGAACTACGCCGGCGATGTCGGCCTCGGGATCAATCCAGCCCTCGCCGCCCGCATCCGCGATGCCGACCTGCTCTTGGTCCTCGGCCCCCGAATGGGCGAATCGACAACCGGCGGTTACACGCTGCTCGACATCCCCAAGACGAAACAAACGCTGATCCACATTCACCAAGGCGCCGAAGAACTGGGGCGCGTGTATTCAGCGGATCTGCCGATCGTTTCAGGCATGCCGGAAATGGTCTCGGCGCTCGTAGCGCTCAAGCCCCCCGCAGCCATTCCGTGGAGCGGCGCGATTGAAGCGGCGCATGACGCGTATCTCGCGTGGCGCAAACCTCGGCCCATGCTCGGCGATGTCCAGCTCGGCGAGATCATGGAGCAACTCAGCGAACATCTTCCCGCCGATGCCATCGTGACGAACGGTGCGGGGAATTACGCGACGTGGTTGCATCGGCACTATGCGTATCGGCACTTCCGGTCGCAGGTCGCGCCGACTAGCGGCGCGATGGGTTACGGCGTGCCTGCGGCCATCGCGGCGAAGTCGTTGTATCCGGAGCGCGTCGTGGTGGCGTTTGCGGGCGATGGATGTTTCATGATGTCGAGCCAGGAATTGGCGACGGCAATGCAGTACAAGCTCGCGGTGATTTTCGTGGTCGTGAACAACCAGCAATACGGCACGATCCGGATGCATCAGGAACGCCACTATCCGAACCGCGTGCACGGCACGGCGCTGACGAACCCCGACTTCACCGCCTACGCGCGTGCATTTGGCGCGCACGGAGAACTCGTGGAATCGACGGCGCAATTCATGCCGGCATTCGAGCGCGCGGTGAAAACGGGATTGCCGTCAGTGATAGAAATAAGGATTCCACAAGATGCGAGCACCCCGGCGGCAACGTTGGATCAAGTGAGGGAGCAGGGAGAGAAATTGCGGCAAAAATAAACGCCAGCCGCTCACCGTGGCGGCGATGCATATTCGCGAACAAGGGGGTTTCACAAAGACCCGCGCAAAAGCGAACACAATCCAGGAGACGCAAGACCATGGCATCGCAAGCATTCCTGCAGGCACGAGACTTCCTGTTACGTCATCGCGACGACTACGCCACCGCGTACAAAGACTTCGCGTGGCCCGAACTCATGGAGTTCAACTGGGCGCTCGACTGGTTCGATGAATACGCACGCAGCAACCTTGCGCCGGCGCTGTGGGTGGTCGAGGAGAACGGAGACGAGACGAAGCTCTCGTTCGCGGAGTTGTCGGCGAGATCGAATCAGTTGGCCAACTGGCTGAGGCAGCAAGGTGTCGAGCGAGGCGACCGGATCTTGCTGATGCTGCCGAACCAGCCGGCGCTGTGGGAGACCATGCTCGCCGCCATGAAACTCGGCGCCGTCACCATTCCCGCGACCATGTTGCTGACGCCGGCCGACATAGCCGACCGCATGACGCGAGGCGAAGTGAAGCATGTGATCGTGGCATCGAGTGAGACCGCGAAGTTCGATTCCATCGATGCAAACAAAACTCGCATCGCCGTCACTATCCCGCAGAACGCGACGTTGCCCGAAGGCTGGTTGAATTTCGCCGATGCCTTCAACGAAAGCCCTTCGTTCGAGCCCGAAGGCAGGACGCTCGCGACCGATCCGCTGCTGCTGTATTTCACGAGCGGCACGACAAGCCGTCCGAAGCTGGTTCTGCATAGTCACCAGAGTTACCCGGTGGGGCATTTGTCGACCATGTACTGGATCGGCTTGAAACCTGGCGATGTCCATCTCAACATCAGCTCGCCGGGCTGGGCGAAACACGCGTGGAGTTGCGTCTTCGCCCCGTGGAATGCGGGCGCGACCGTGTTCATCCACAACACGTCGCGCTTCAGCGCAAAGGCCACGCTGGAGGCGCTCGTCGAGCACCAGATCACTACGCTGTGCGCGCCGCCGACCGTCTGGCGCATGATGATCCAGGAAGATTTATCGGCGTATAAGGTGCACTTGCGCGAAGTCGTTGGCGCCGGCGAGCCGTTGAATCCGGAGATTATCGAGCGCGTAAAAAAGGCCTGGAACCTCACGTTACGCGATGGTTTCGGCCAGACCGAAACTACCGCGCAAATCGCGAATTCGCCGGGTCAACCGATGAAACCAGGTTCGATGGGCAGGCCATTACCCGGCTACCGGATCACGCTGCTCGATCACGACGACAATCCCGCCCAGGAAGGCGAACTCGCGCTGATCCTCGACCCGAAGCCGCTGGGTTTGATGGACGGCTACGTGGACGATCCGTCGAAGACGCAGGACGCAATGCGCGGCGGGCATTATCGAACGGGCGATGTAGCGTCTATCGATGACGATGGTTACTTCACCTACGTAGGCCGCTCCGACGATGTCTTCAAGGCAGCGGATTACCGCATCAGTCCGTTCGAACTGGAGAGCGTGTTGATCGAACATCCGGCGGTCGGTGAAGCGGCGGTTGTGCCGAGTCCGGATCCGCTGCGGCTATCGGTGCCGAAAGCATTCGTCGCGTTGCGCAACGGTTATGAACCAACCAGGGAAACCGCGGGCGAAATCCTGAAGTTCGCCGCGCAGAAACTCGCCGCTTACAAGCGCATTCGACGCATCGAGTTCTATGAATTGCCGAAGACGATCTCGGGGAAAATTCGTCGCGTAGAACTAAGGAAAACCGAAGAAGCGCGAGGCAGCGACGCACGCCGGGAGAATGAATACTGGGAAGAGGATTTCAGCGCGTAGAAACTTGAACGCGCTGTACTGTCGCCGGAACCGGGGTATCGAGTCAATCCGGGAGTCGACTCGATACCCACGACAAAGTGTGTCGGTCATAAAGCATTCGTGACAGAACATCCGTAGGAAGACACGACTCCATTCGGAAAAGCTGAATTCACATCGAATCTGCGATCAAAATTGGCCCCCCCGGTTCTCAAGTGAAATATCCATTGATCGACGACAAGCCGTGTAGCGCTCAACAGCTACATGCTCCTAGGCTTCCGCGAAACAATGGATTCTCTACATGCAAAAGCCCGAACTGGTGTGCCCTGCCGGCAATCTGCCGGCGCTGAAAACCGCGGTCGATCATGGTGCCGACGCCGTCTATATGGGTCTGAAAGACGCCACCAATGCGCGCAATTTCGCCGGCCTGAATTTTGATATCGATACCGCGCGCGAAGGTATCCGCTACGCTCACGCGCGTCATCGCCGGGTTCTGATGGCGATCAATACCTTCCCGCAAGCCGGAGAGGAAAAACGCTGGCACCAAGCCGTGGACATGGCAGCGGATCTTGGCATTGATGCCGTGATCATGGCCGACATGGGCCTGCTTGATTACGCTGCGCGCACGCATCCGCACCTGCGCCGGCACCTGTCTGTCCAGGGCTCGGCGACCAATTACGAAGCCATCAACTTGTGCCGCGACCTGTTCGGTATCGAACGGGTTGTGCTGCCGCGCGTTTTGACGCTGGCGCAAGTCGAACACGTTATTGCCAACACTCCCGTGCAAGTCGAAGTCTTCGGTTTTGGGAGTCTGTGCGTCATGGTGGAAGGCCGCTGCCTGCTGTCGAGCTATGCCACGGGGGAGTCACCCAACACGGCCGGCGTATGCTCGCCGGCTAAAGCCGTGCGCTGGCAGGAAACGGCTAACGGCACGCAGGCGCGCTTGTCGGGCATCTTGATCGACGAATATGGGCAGGACAAGCCGGCCGGCTATCCAACGCTGTGCAAAGGCCGCTTCCAGGTCAACAACGACATCTACTACGCGCTTGAAGAACCCACCAGCCTCAATGTGCTGGAACTGCTGCCCGAACTGCTCCGGATCGGTGTTTCCGCCATTAAGGTGGAAGGGCGGCAGCGGAGCCCGGCTTATGTCGGCGAAGTGACGCGCACGCTGCGTGCCGCCATCGATGAAGCAACGGCCGAAGGGCCGCGCTTCCATGTGAAACCGGCATGGCGGCAATCGTTGGGGAAGGTGTCTGAAGGCCAGCAGGCAACATTGGGCGCTTACTCGAGACCGTGGAAATGACAGGAGCACGAACGATGAAACTGACACTGGGTCCATTGCTGTACTTCTGGACGCGCGATGAAGTCATGAAGTTCTATGCCGAAGTCACGTCATGGCCGGTCGATACAGTGTATCTCGGTGAAGTGGTGTGCAGTCGCCGGCGGGAACTGCGCACAGACGACTGGCTCGCCGTTGCCCGTGATCTGCGCGATGCCGGCAAGGAGGTGGTGTTGTCCTGTCAGGCGTTGCTCGAGTCGGAGAACGAACTCAGGGCGCTGCGCCGCTTCACAGAAAACGGCGAATTCATTGTGGAGGCTAACGACCTGGGCGCGGTACGTCTGCTGAACGACAGGCGCTGGGTTGCTGGCACGACGCTGAATATCTATAACGCCACCACACTCGCCTTGTTTGCACGGCAAGGCGCCATGCGATGGGTTCCGCCGGTGGAAATGGCACAAGACAGGCTGGCGGCCGTCCTCCAGGATGCCCCGCCCGGCATGGAGACCGAAGTGTTCTCATGGGGCCGCCTACCCTTGGCGTTATCGGCACGATGCTTTACCGCTCGCCATTTCAATCTGAAAAAAGACGATTGCGAGTACCGCTGCCTTGAGTTTCCGGATGGTCTCGATCTTAAAACACGTGAAGGTCAGGCATTTTTGACCATCAACGGTATCCAGACTCAGTCGGCCGCTACGCAATCGCTACTTCCGCATTGGGCCGCCATGGCCGCGATGGGCGTCACCGGGATTCGGCTCAGCCCTCAACGGGAGCATACCGGGCGCATTGTCGAGCTCCATCGCGAGTGCATCGCGGGCAAGGCAATCGACTACGCGGAACTGGCGGCGTATGCCCCTATCTCGCTGTGCAACGGTTATTGGCAAGGTCAGCCCGGTATTCAAATGGAGAACGCTGCAAATGTTTGCGTCTAAATTCCCCTCGCCATTACCACTTCTCGCGCGTATCGCGCCGTATCTTCCAAAACGATGCTGGTCGGACGCAATGGCAATCACGCTGGAAATGGCCCGTCGCGCCAACGCGCTTCCCAAGGATCTATCCCTATTGGATGGCAAGACCGTATGCGTTCGCATCGACGATCTCGGCAAGCAGGCGGCAGTTTGCTTTCGTAACGGACGCTTTTGTCCGGCTCGCGCGCATGAAGCCGCCGACGTCAGTTTTCGAGCGTGCGCAGCGGACTATCTGAAACTGCTGCGTCGCGAAGAAGACCCCGACACCCTGTTCTTTCAGCGCAAGTTGCGGATCGAAGGCAATACGGAATTAGGGCTGGCGTTGAAGAACATGCTGGACAGCATGGAGTCCCCTGCCTGGCTCATGAAAGCGATGAGCATTCTCTAGTCTGCGCAAAACAGAGCGCACAAGGCAAAAACCCCGCAGCGCGGAGCGCATGCGGGGTTTCCTTGAACTAAAGCGGGAAAACTATTACTTCCCACCCACGCTTTGCAGCGTCGTCCATTTGCCATCGACGACCTTGTACAGCGTGATCCCGCCGTTCTTCAAATCGCCCTTCGAGTCATACGCGAGCTGCTTCGACGTCACACCAGCCATGTCGGTTTTAGCAAGCAGCGGCAGATACTTCGCCGGGTCCGTCGAGTTCGCCGTCTTCATTGCCGTGAACATGGCCATTGCGCCGTCGTACGCGTACGGCGAGTACGTTTGCACGTCCTCATTGAAACGCGCCTTGTACTTCGCAACATAAGCCGCGCCACCCGGCATTTCATCGAGCGGCAAACCAGCCAGCGACGCCACCGTGCCGTCAGCTGCATTGCCTGCGATCTTCAGGAACGTATCGGTCTTGACCATTTCGCCCGCCATCAACGGCGCGCGCATGCCCAGCGTCTTCATCTGCTTGACCATCGGGCCGGCTTGCGAATCGGCGCCGCCGTAGTAGACCAGATCCGGATTCAACGACTTGATCTTCGTCAGAATTGCCTTGAAGTCGACGGCCTTGTCGTTAGCGTATTCACGATCCACGATGGTCGCGCCCGATGCCTTCGCAGCCTTCTCGAACTGGTCGGCGAGACCTTGGCCATAAGCCGTGCGGTCATCGACAATCGCAATCTTCTTCATCTTCAGCGTCTTCACCGCGAACTCGCCAGCCACCGAGCCTTGCTGCGTGTCGGAGGTCATCATGCGGAATGCGGTCTTGTAACCTTGCGTCGTATATTCCGGCGCGGTTGCCATCGCGATTTCGGGAATGCCGGCGTTCGCGTAGATGCGCGAAGCGGGGATCGTCGTGCCCGAGTTGAAGTGGCCGAGCATGCCCTTGACGTTGTCGTCAACGAGCTTCTGCGCGACGGTCGTGCCGGTGCGCGGGTCGGCCTGGTCATCGGCGGAATCGAGCACGATGCGAACCGGCTTGCCGCCAATCACGGGCTTCGTTGCGTTGAAATCTTCGACTGCGAGCACCACGCCGTTCTGGAAATCCTTGCCGTAGTGCGCTTGCGCGCCGGTCATCGGGCCGGCGAATCCTACCTTCACGTCTTCAGCAGTTTGCGCCTGAGCTGTTGCAGCAACCGACAGACCTGCGACCAACATTGCTGCTGCCAGCTTCTTCATCGTGTAATCCATAAACTCTCCTGATTCCCATGTAAGTGGCAGCGTGTGCCGGGATCGCCGTGCCTGCTGCCGTTTGTTTGAGCCAACCGCCGCGCTGATAACAGCTCAGCCGATCGTCATCAAATTCGCATTGCCGCCCGCGGCCGCCGTATTCACGCTCACCGAGCGTTCCGTCAGCAACCGTTCGAGCGCGTATTCCTGCTCGCCATCGTGAGCGTCGTCAGCGAAGGCTCCCGCCGGCACGCCCTGCACCGAAACAATCGGTCCCGGGCGTTTCGCGACGTCCTTCACCAACGCCATCAATTCGTCGCTGTCGCCTTCGAACAAGACTGCATCGAAGGCCGCGTCCTGGCTCTTGCGCGTCGATGCATACGGCTTGATCGATGCCGGCAACGCCGCCACGAGTTGTTCGCCCGCCGCGCCGGAAAACAGCGCTTTATTGCCCGTGGCGAGCACAGCGGCGAGTTGCGCGCGAGCGCCGCTTGCCGTCGATGCCACGCAAAGAACCGTTCCGCGTGCGCCGAGCGTGTAGGTGTTGCGCTCGCCGGTCGGGCCGGCCAGCACGGCGGTCGCACCGGCCATCACGTGTTGCAGATGGCCTTCGCAACGTGCCGCCGTTTGCGGATCGCGTTCGGCGATCGCCCAATCGCGAAACGCGCTCAACGCAGCCGGCGTTTCGTTCGCGGCCGTCTGATCCACGATCAACGCGCTTTCAAGCGATTTCGGCAAGCCCGTGGGACGCTTGGCAAGCAGCCGCTGCAAGTACAGCGCGCCACCCGCTTTCGGTCCCGTGCCCGACAACCCTTCGCCGCCGAACGGCTGCACGCCGACCACCGCGCCGATCACGTTGCGGTTCACGTAGATGTTGCCCACGTGCGCGCGGCTGACGACGTGCGCGATGGTTTCATCGATACGCGTATGGATGCCCAGCGTCAGCCCGTAGCCCGTCGCTTTAATTTGGTCGAGCAGTTTATCAAGATGTGCCCGGCGATACCGCACTACGTGAAGTACGGGACCGAATACCTCGCGCTTCAGCTCATCGATGGAATCAAGTTCGATCAGTGTCGGCGGCACGAACGTGCCTTGCGCGCAGCCTTCGGGCATGGGCAATTGCACGACGTTGCGACCCTTCTCGCGCATCGATGCAATATGCGCGTCGATGCTCTGCTTCGCTTCGGCATCGATCACCGGGCCGACATCGGTGGAAAGACGATCGGGATTGCCCATCGCGAGTTGCCGCATGGCGCCGGTCAGCATTTCAAGCGTGCGATCCGCGACGTCGTCCTGCAGGCACAACACGCGCAGCGCGGAGCAACGTTGACCGGCGGAATCGAACGACGATTGCAACACGTCCGCGACCACTTGCTCAGCCAGCGCCGATGAATCGACGATCATCGAATTCTGTCCGCCCGTCTCCGCGATCAGCGGAATCGGCCGGCCATCCGGATCGAGCCGTTCCGACAACGTCTTGTTGATCAAACGTGCGACTTCCGTGGAACCGGTGAACATCACGGCACGCGTGCGCGGATCGGCGACCAGCGCCGCGCCCACGGTTTCACCATTGCCCGGCAGCAGTTGGACCGCGCCCGGCGGCACGCCGGCCTCGCGCAGGATGCGCACCGCTTGCGCCGCGATCAACGGCGTTTGTTCGGCCGGCTTCGCGAGCACCGTATTACCAGCAGCGAGCGCGGCCGCCACTTGTCCCATGAAGATCGCGAGCGGGAAGTTCCACGGGCTGATGCAGACCACGGGGCCGAGCGGACGATGGGTATCGTTGGAAAACTCGCTGCGGATTTGCGCCGAGTAATAACGCAAAAAGTCGATAGCCTCGCGAATCTCCGAGACCGCATTCGCCAGCGATTTCCCTGCTTCGCGCACGACGAGACCCATCAGCGTATGCATCTGCGCTTCGAGCAGATCGGCTGCGCGGGCGAGGCAATCGGCGCGTTCATCGACAGGTGTCGATTGCCAGATCGGCGCGGCGGCGACGGCGTTACTCAGCGCGAGGGAAACTTGCTCCGACGTCGCCTCAACCACGGTTCCAACCAGATCGCGCAAGTCGGCGGGATTGCGAACGTCGCGGGCGACGCCGTCCACTACATCGGCGGATTCCAGCATCGGCGCCGCGCGCCATGGATGATTCGCGCTCGCGAGCAACGCCGACGACAACGACGCCAGCCGATGCTCATTCGACAAATCGAAGCCCATCGAATTGAGGCGCTCGCTGCCGAACAACTGACGCGGCAGCGCGATCTTGGCATGAGGCAAACCGAGCGGCGTGAGCTTGGACGCTTCGTCGATAGGGTCCTGCACGAGGTCGCTGACCGGAATGGTTTTATCCGCGATCCGATTCACAAACGACGTGTTCGCGCCGTTCTCAAGCAAGCGCCGCACGAGATACGCGAGCAGCGTTTCGTGCGTGCCGACAGGCGCATACACGCGACACGGCCGGTTGAGTTTGTCGCGGCCGGTGACTTCTTCGTACAGCGGTTCGCCCATGCCGTGCAGGCACTGGAACTCGTACTGGCCGGGATAATAGTTCCCACCGGCGAGATGATAGATAGCCGACAACGTGAACGCATTATGCGTGGCGAATTGCGGGTAGACGGCATCGGGCGCGCCAAGCAATTTCTTCGCGCAGGCCACGTACGAGATGTCCGTATAAATCTTGCGCGTATAGACCGGATAACCTTCGAGGCCATCGACTTGCGCGCGCTTGATTTCCGAGTCCCAGTAAGCGCCCTTCACCAAGCGAACCATGATCCGATGCCGGCTGCGACGCGCCAGATCGATCAAATAATCGATAACAAACGGGCAGCGCTTTTGATACGCCTGCACCACGAAACCAATACCGTTCCAGCCGGCCAGCTCGGGATCGAAGCACAGCGCTTCGAGCAGATCGAGCGAAATCTCAAGCCGATCGGCTTCTTCCGCATCGATGTTCAAGCCGATGTCGTAACGGCGCGCGAGCAAGGCCAGCGCTTTCACGCGCGGCAGCAACTCGGTCATCGTGCGTTCTTGCTGCGAGCGCGAATATCGCGGATGCAACGCGGACAGCTTGATCGAAATCCCCGGGCCTTCATAAATGCCGCGAGATCCGGCAGCTTTACCGATCGCGTGAATCGCCTGCTCGTACGACGCGTAATAGCGAACCGCATCTTCTTCGGTCGTCGCGGCTTCACCTAGCATGTCGTAGGAATAGCGGAAACCGCGCGCTTCGAACTTGCGGCTGTTCGCCAGCGCTTCCGAAATCGTCTCGCCGGTGACGAATTGCTCGCCCATCAAGCGCATGGCCATATCGACGCCCTTGCGGATCAGCGGTTCACCGCCGCGCCCGATCAAACGCGTCAACGCCGATGACAACCCCGCTTCGCTATTCGTCGTCACCAGTTTGCCGGTGATCATCAGGCCCCACGTCGCCGCGTTCACGAACAGCGACGGCGCTTGGCCCATGTGCGAGCGCCAGTCGCCCTTGCTGACTTTGTCGCGGATCAGCGCGTCGCGCGTGGCGCGATCGGGAATGCGCAGCAAGGCTTCAGCGAGACACATCAGCGCGACGCCTTCCTGGCTGGACAGCGAAAACTCGTGGATCAGGCCTTCGACGCCGCCGCCCGTTTGTTTCTTGCGCAGTGCTTCAACCAGCTTCGTCGCCATGGCATTCGTTTCGGCAGCGACGCTCGCCGGCAACCGGGCTTGACCGATCAGGAACGGCACGCATTCCGGCTCAGGGCGCCGGTACGCCGCCGTGATCGCGGCGCGCAGTACGGATTGCGGTTGCACGTTCTGGGCGAAATCGAGGAAGGGATGCGGCGCACCGTCCTCTTCGGAATCGGCGTGCACGGAGGATTCGAGCGCGTCGGCCGAACCGATTGCACCGGACAGTTCAGGTGGCAACTGTCCATGTTCGATGCGTTCGAGATACGCGAAGATGGCTTGCTTGATGAGCCAGTGCGGGGTCCGCTCGAGCCGCGTAGCGGCATCTCTCAGGCGGGTGCGCAGCAGATCGTCGACTTTGACGCCCAGGGTGGTGCTCGCCATATATCGTTCCTTGCCGGAATCGGAGCCGGCGATAGCTTGAAAAGTGGCCGAATCGTAACCCGCTCATAAAAAAGGTGCAACCAGCATTTCGAGACGGGTTGCACCTTTCAAAAAATCCTTTGGGAACAAGGGATTAGGGGTAATTGAGTATGGCCGTTTGGGCTGGACGCGTTCTAGCATTCCGCGTTCGATAATTTTTCTTCGGTCACCCCTAATTAATCGCTGCCGGGTGCCGATAAGAACGGTACGGCCATAGAGCGACAAAAAATTCGCCAGCCGTCCTACTAATTAGCCAAGCGGTTTCGGGGAGAAGGACATGAGCAGCTGGACGATTTTTTGCAGCATCTGGGCGATGAGCGTAATGTGCGTGGTGTTTTTCATCCGTGGCGCGCATCCGCATGTCGAGCGGCCAGTGCGTGACCGCGATAGCGTCAATGACATGACGGTTGGCGGCCTGACGGTTGCACGCGTGCAAGGCGCGGACCGCGGCAATAGCTGAACGGCTGAGAAGGCTAAGGCCTGGATTGAACCACCGGCCTTAAATATCGAGTGGATCGACTTCGACGTTCCATCGGATCACACCCTTCACCTTGAGACTGCGTAATGCCGGCTGCCACGCCCGCAACGCATTCTGCAACACGGCCCGCGACGCACATTCGAGCAACAACTGCGCGCGGTGCACGTTAAACACCTTCACGATAGTCAGCGGCACCGCGTCGTACACGGTCACGCGTTCGGCCCCGGCCAGCGCGGCGAACCCGGCTGCCGCAGCGCCCAGAAAGTCCAGCGCGGCTTCGAGCGTGCGCCCTTCGGCGCGAAGCATCGCTTGATAAACGAACGGCGGCAAATGCGCATCGCGGCGCTCGGCCAGCGTGGAATTGGCAAACCCGACGTAATCGTGCCGGGCCAGCGCGTGATAAAGCGCGTGCCGCGCGTAACGCGTCTGGATCATCACTTCGCCCGGCAAGCCGGCGCGCCCAGCTCGGCCGCTCACCTGCATCAACTGGGCAAAAAGGCGCTCGCTCGCCCGGAAATCGTGGGAAAAAAGCGCGGTATCGGCGTTAAGCACGCCGACCAGCGTCACGCGCTGGAAGTCGTGGCCCTTCGCGATCATCTGCGTGCCGACGAGGATATCGACCTCGCCCGCGTGGACATCGGAGAAAAGCGCTTGTGCGCTGCCCTTGCGCCGCGTGCTGTCGGCATCGATACGTAACACCCGCGCACCCGGCACCGCCGTCGCGAGCGTTTCTTCCACGCGCTGCGTGCCGCGGCCCATCGGCGCGATATCCACGTTGCCGCAGTCCGGACAGGACTTGGGAATCCGCGATTCCCAGCCGCAATGGTGGCAACGCAGCGCGCGTTCGGGCTTGTGCAGCACGACGTAGGCGCTGCATCGCGGGCAACCAGCGACCCAGCCGCAGGCGTCGCACGAAAGGATAGGGGCGTAGCCGCGCCGGTTGAGGAACACGAGGCTTTGCTCGCCGCGTTCGAGGCGCGTTTTCATCGCGGCAATGAGCGGCCCCGACAAGCCTTCCACCGACGCCCGTCCGCGCTGCCGCTCCTCTTCGAGATCGATCAGCCGGACGCTCGGCAGGACCGCAGTCGCCACGGCGCGCCGCGTGAGCGTCAGTTTGGTGTATCGGCCCTGCTCGGCTTGCCACCAGCTTTCCAGCGATGGCGTCGCCGACCCGAGCACCACCGGAATCCCCAGCTTGTTCGCCCGATAAACCGCCAGATCACGCGCCGAGTAGCGCAAGCCTTCCTGCTGCTTGTAGGCGGGATCGTGTTCTTCATCGACCACGATCAGCGACAGCTTCGGCAACGACGCCAAAATCGCGAGCCGCGTTCCCAGCACGAGCCGCGCTCGGCCCGTATGCGCCGCGAGCCAGTTCCGGGCGCGCTCGCCTTCGGCCAGCCCGCTATGCATCGTCACGATGGCGCCTTCCGGCAACGCAGCAAACCGCGTGCGGAACGCGGCTTCGAATTGGGGCGTGAGGTTGATTTCCGGCACGAGCACGAGCGCTTGGGCGTCGGGACGCGAACCGAGCAAATGCGCCAGCGCGTGGAGATAAACCTCCGTTTTCCCGCTGCCGGTCACGCCATGCAGCAGGAACGCGGCGAAACCTTCCGCGCCGGTGATGGCATTGACGGCATCGGCTTGCTCGGCGGTCAATCGCGGCAAAAGCACGTCGGTTGCGTGCAGCGCGCCCTTTTCGACCGCAGGCGCGAGCCCGATCTCCGGCTCCGGCACATCGCCGGTTTCCAACGATATCCATCCGCGCGTTTGCCATTCATCGAGCGTCGCACGCGCTTTAGGATGCAGCGCGCGCGCCTCGGCAGCAGGCAACGTGGGATTGGCGGCAAGGGCATCGGCGAGACGGCGCAAGGCGGTGGCGCGCGGCGGCAACGCGTCGGGCAAACTTGCGCGCCCTTCCGGCATCAGCCGATACCGCTCCTCGGGCGCGAGCAACTTCGCCCAGCGCGAGGCGTCGCGCAGAACCTGCGGTAACGCGGGCAGCGCCACTTCGCCCAAACCGCGCTGGTAATACTCGGCGGCGAACAACGTCAGCGCGCGCCACTCATCGGCGAGCGGCGCGAGCGTGCTGCAAATGGCCGCTACGTCGCGCAACTTGTCCACAGGGACATCGGAATGATCCGTGACCTCGCAAATCAGGCCGACGGCGTCGCGACGTCCGAAGGGAATTCGTACCAGCATGCCGGGCAACGGCGTGGGCGCCAGATCGTATCGATAGTCGAAAAGCGTCTGGAGTGGATGGTCCAGCGCGACCCGGACGAAGATGCTCAATTGACGCACCCGCCGCAAGCCACGCCAGCGCGGTCGCTCCACCTGACCATGGGACTGTGTGGGGCAAAGTTAAAGTGAAACATCACAATCAACGCTAAGCTGCGGATTATTTTTGAGATTTCGAAGCTTTCCACAGGCCTGTGGATAACTTTGTTGAGAACTTTGATTGACAGGGACAAAAAGTGGCGATCTCGCTCGTTGTGTGCGATAGCCCACATTTCGGGTTGGTCTCAAATTTCTCTTATTAATCATGTATTTGAAGACACCAAACATGCCTTCTTAAGGGCACTTAGGTCTGATTTGAAGATGGCGCGCCGCAACGTACAAAATGTGCATAAGTCAACTCTTGACATTGGCGGAACGGCCAATCTACGGGCATTTCGCGGCACTTTTGTCTAATCAGTCAAACGTTTGACGTAAGCTTTTCATGACGCATCGCAGCAATCTTTTTTGACCAAACTTCAGTTCTTTGAACGAATGGCGCGACTATGCCGATGCACTTCATCAACGAGCTCCGCCACGTTCTCGGGACGCGTGAATTGCGAAATCCCGTGACCGAGGTTGAAGACATGGCCGGGAAAGTTACCGAAGCTATCGAGCACCGCGCGCGCCTCGGTGCGGATCACGGCCGGCGACGCAAACAGCACCGATGGATCGATGTTGCCCTGGAGCGCCACCCGATCGCCCACTTTTTCGCGCGCCTGGCGCAGGTTCACGGTCCAGTCGAGTCCGACCGCGTCCACGCCAATGGCCGCAATCTGTTCCAGCCACAAACCGCCGCCCTTCGTGAACGTGATGACCGGCACTTTGACGCCATCGTGCTCGCGCTTCAATCCCGCGACGACCTTCGCGATGTAGTCGAGCGAGAAGCGCTGATACGCGCCGTCGGCCAGAGCGCCGCCCCAGGTATCGAAGATCATCACGGCTTGCGCGCCCGCTTCGATCTGCGCATTCAGATAAGCGACAACCGCTTGCGCGTTGATATCGAGGATCCGATGCATCAGGTCCGGCCGCGTGTAGGCCATGGCCTTGACCGTATGGTGATCGGGCGATCCAGCGCCTTCGACCATGTAGCACGCGAGCGTCCACGGGCTGCCCGAGAAGCCGATCAGCGGTACTTTCTGGCGGCCTTGGGCGTCAGTCAGCGCGCGGCGGATTTGCGATACCGCGTCGGTCACGTAACCCAGCGTGGTGTCCATATCCGGCACACGCAGCTTCGCGACGTCCTCTTCCGTGCGCACCGTGCGTTCGAATCGCGGACCTTCGCCCTGGACGAAAGTCAGGCCGAGGCCCATTGCATCAGGGATGGTCAGGATGTCCGAAAACAGGATGGCGGCATCGAGCGGGAAACGTTCCAACGGCTGGAGCGTGACTTCCGTTGCGTAATCCGGATTGGTCGCCAAGCCCATGAAACTGCCGGCGCGCGAACGCGTGGCGTTGTACTCGGGCAGGTAACGCCCCGCCTGACGCATCAGCCAGATCGGCGTGTAGTCGGTCGGCTGGCGCTGCAGCGCGCGCAGGAAGGTGTCGTTCAGGAGTGTGGAAGGCACGTGTCTTGGAGCGTAGGCAAAAGGGCATTCTACCGGACAGGGGTTTGCGTTCGTACTCGGCGATTCGGGATTTGCGGCAGGTGCCAACGATGATTCCCTTCGATATCATCGGCGGCTGAAATAATCTTTCCGGGAGTGTCGATGAAAATTCTTGCCTCTGGTTGCGGTGTCTTTCGCACGGGCGTTTGTGCCCTGCTACTCGGCCTCGGCTTTGGCTTTGGCTTTGTCATCAGCGCGCAGGCGCAGACCATGCAAGCCGGCAGCATCACCGCCGCTCCCAGCGCGAAGTTGCCCGCCAGCGCGCCAGCGGCCCCGCTCGCCTCATCGAGACTCGACGAAATCCTCGCACGCGGCACGCTGCGTATCTGCACGACGGGCGACTACAAACCGTACTCGTTCCTGAAGCCGGACGGCCAGTTCGAAGGCATCGACATCGACGCCGCGCAAAACCTCGCCCAGTCGATGAACGTCAAGGCCGAGTTCATCAAGACGTCGTGGTCGAACCTGATGACCGATTTCGTCGCGAAATGCGACATCGCGGTCGGCGGGGTGTCGACCTCGCTCGAACGCCAGAAACGCGCGTTCTTCACCCAGCCCTATATGGTCGACGGCAAGACGCCCATCGTCCGTTGCGCCGACGTCGATAAATATCAGACCGTCGCGCAAATCGATCAACCGGGCGTACGCACCATCGTGAATCCGGGTGGCACGAACGAGAAATTCGCGAAGCAGTTCTTCACGCATTCGCAATTGATCGAGTACCCCGACAATGTGACCATCTTCAAGCAAATCCTCGATGGCCAAGCCGACGTGATGGTCACCGATGCCTCCGAAACCCTGCTTCAGCAAAAGCTGAATCCAGGCTTGTGCTCGGTTCATCCGGACAAACCGTTCCAGTTCGGGGAAAAGGCGTATCTGCTGCCGCGCGGCGATGTGGTCTTCCAGCAATACGTCGATCAATGGCTGCACCTGTCGCGCTCGACGGGCGAATTTCAGGCCGTACTCGATAAATGGCTGAAATAAATAAAAAGGCGGCCGAAGTGAGGCCGCCTTTTTGCACAACTTTTCGCACAACGCTAACGCGCCTGTTACATGGCGAATTGACAATTCTACGTAAACCTTACGTAAGCAAATGGCGCTCGACATCGAAAAGTCAACGCTGTGCATGTAACAGTTCACCGAAACGTTCCGACGTTTTTTTCATCCATGCCGCCGCCGCTTTCGAATGCGCCTGAATCCGCCCGAACCCGTGCGTCATGTCGTGCGCGTTAATGACCTCGGTGCGGCCGCCATTCGCTTCCAGAAAACGCGCCATTTCGTGAGCGTCGTCGTAAAGCGGATCGTAGGCAGCAGCAACGATCAATGCCCGCGCCGGCGTCCGATCGTAGGATTGCGCGAGCGGGAAAGCGCGCACGTCGTCGTCGGCAGGCGGTTCGGCCGTCAGGAATTGAGCCCAGTAAAAACGCATTTCTTCGGTGGTCAGGCCCGGCCCTTCCGCGTTGGCCGTAAAACTGCCGCCCTCGAAGCGGCAGCGCGCCACGGGATAAATCAACAATTGCGCCGTCACCAGACCCGCCACGCGATCATTCGCAGCCCGCGCAGCCACGGCGGCAAGGTGGCCGCCGGCGCTGTCGCCCGCCACGCCTAGCCGATCGGTCGCGAAGCCAAGGCGCGAACGATGTTCGGCGAGCCACAGGAGTGCATCGAGTGCATCATCGACTGGCGCGGGGAAGGGATGCTCCGGCGCCATGCGGTAATCCACGCTCACGACCGCGCTTTGCGAGTCCTGGGCGAATTGCGCGACCATCAGGTCGTGGGTGTCCAGGTCCCCGACCACCCAGCCGCCGCCGTGAAAATAGACCACGAGAGGCAGCGGCTTCCTGGCCCCTGCCGGCCGATAAACCCGCGCCCGCAGCGCGCGTCCTTGAAGCGGCAAGAGCGTGGTCTCAACGTCAACGCCCGTCGGCCGCGGCCCTGCAAATTCACGCGCGACATCCTGAAACCGGCGCCGCATGGTCAATGGATCGGCATCGGGCGGCAGAAGGGGGAAGGCTGCGGCAACCTTGGCGTAATAGGCGAGAAGGTCTGCGTCGATGGTCATGCGGATGTCTCCAGTGCGGTTCGGTGCAATTTGTCGACCAGTTGGGTCGACGAATTTTGATTGTCCTTAAAATCTACGACTCGCGCTTGGCAGCGCAAGCATTTCTAAAATGGGCCGAAATATCGACTTGTAGATCACCATAATCGACAAAATTTGGACAGAATAAACGCTGAGCCTTGCGCATCAAGGGTTACAACCTGAAACACTTTGTTACGGTGATGCCCCGATTATTCGCCCACAATCACTTCAACGGTCTCAACACGGATGTGATCGGGTGCAGCGTTGGTCAACTACAACGCCAAGTTGCATTCGACGGTCGGCATGTGCGCCGAATCCCCGCTTCGGGGACATGTTTGTTGGGGTCGTTAGCCGGTGAAATTTTACTGGCTGGTCCCACCCTTGGTCTCCTCGCGCTAACCCCGTAGCGTGTGGTTTTTAGCGGGCTCCAGGCCCGCTTTTTTTTCGCCTGGACAAACGTTTGCGTAAAGAGTTAAATGGCTGCCGCGATTATCTCAGGCAGCCGTTTTCATTTGTAGATCCAAGTAATTGCCGGATACTTACGCCGTTTTAGCCTCCGATAGCTGCAACTCCTCAATCATCTTCGCCCGCATGATGAACTTCTGGACCTTGCCGGTAACTGTCATCGGCAATTCGTCTACAAAGCGGATATGCCGTGGAATCTTGTAGTGCGCTATCTGTCCCTGACAGAATCCGCGAATGTCATCCGCGCTCGCATGCTCACCTGGACGCAGAACAATCCATGCGCATACTTCTTCGCCGTATTTAATATCGGGTACACCGAATACCTGGGCCGATTGAATCTTTGGATGCCGGAACAGGAATTCCTCGATCTCGCGCGGATAAATGTTTTCGCCGCCGCGAATCAGCATGTCTTTTAATCGTCCGACGATATTGCAATAACCGTCGGCATCGAGGGTGGCCAGATCGCCGGTATGCATCCAGCCGTCGATAATCGCTTCGCGTGTTTTTTCTTCGTCGCCCCAATATCCTTTCATTACCGAATATCCGCGCGTGCAAAGCTCGCCCGTTTCGCCAACCGGGACAATTTCGCCGAGTGGATCGACCAGCTTTACCTCGAGATGCGGCTGGATTTGACCGACCGTCGTGGTGCGTTTATCGAGGGGATCGGTGGTCGAGCTTTGGAACGACACGGGACTCGTTTCCGTCATTCCGTACGCGATCGTGATTTCGCGCAAGTGCATCTGCGAAACCACCTTCTTCATCGTTTCGATAGGGCACGGCGAACCCGCCATGATGCCGGTGCGCAACCGGCTCAGGTCGTATTTATCGAAGTTCGGGAGATCGAGTTCCGCGATGAACATCGTCGGCACGCCGTGCAACGCGGTGCAGCGTTCTTCATCGACTGCAGCGAGCGTCGCGGCGGGATCGAACGCTTCGCCGGGGAATACCATGGCCGCGCCCACCGATACGCAAGCGAGAGCCGCCAGCACCATGCCGAAGCAGTGATATAGCGGCACGGGAATGCACAGCGAGTCCTGCTCGGTGAGCAACATCGAGTGCGCGATGTAACGGCCGTTGTTCACCACGTTGTGATGAGTAAGCGTGGCGCCCTTGGGGTTGCCGGTGGTCCCGCTCGTGAACTGGATATTGATCGGATCGTGGTGTGTGAGCGTCGACTCCAGCGCATCGAGTTGTGCTGTGTTGAGCGCATCGCGGCCGTGCGACATAACGTCGGGGAAACGCAGCATGCCGGGCGTCGCGCCCTCGCCCATCCGGATCACGGCTTTCAGATCGGGAAAGCGCGCCGCGTTGAGCGCGCCCGATTCGGCGGTGGCAAGCTCCGGCGCTAACGCTTGCAGCATCTCCAGATACTTCGATGTCTTGAACTGTTCCGCTGCGATCAGCGCCTTGCAGCCGACCTTGTTCAACGCGTACTCGAGCTCCGCCAGCCGATACGCCGGGTTGATGTTCACCAGGATCGCGCCAATCCGCGCGGTGGCAAATTGCGTCAGCAACCACTCGGCGCGATTCGGCGACCAAATGCCCACGCGGTCGCCGGCGGCAACGCCAAGCATGAGCAAACCCGACGCGAGGACATCGACTTCATCGGCGAACTGCCGCCAGGTCCAACGGATGTTTTGCTCGCGGAAGATCACCGCGGGACGGTCGGGAAATTTCGCGGTCGTATCGCGGAGAAAGCGAGACACGGTGGCATCGCTCAGCGGCATATCCGTCGAGCCGCGAACGTACGACACACCGTCGCGTGGTTCGATCTGCGGCCCGGTATGGATCGGTTGGGTAGGCATATCGAAGAGCTCCTCCGTGGGACGGCGCAATGAGACAACGATGAAGCGCCCTGAAAGCGATTCGGAAGCCTGATTGTGCATCGCCAGGGAACGCTAGGGCATTGAGTGTTACCCGCAAAACCGCGAGGATCAACGCATGTTCGTTGTGCAGTTTTGCGCGCAAGCGCCCAGGTCATGGGCGCTTGGATCGCGGTCCTGAACACCCATAAAAAAAGCAGCCCGAAGGCTGCTTTTTCATCTCGCCAGACTCGCGAAACGCTTAGTGATTACCGCGAAGCTTCCGCAGCCGCTGAATCGCCGCGATCTGAGCCGTCGCATACGCCAACTCCGCTTGCGCGGTCGCGTACTCGAGGTTCGAACCCGTGTTCTGCAACGCTTCTTCAGCGCGCTTCTTCGCTTCGAGCGCCTTCGCTTCGTCGAGATCCGCACCACGGATCGCGGTATCGGCAAGAACCGTCACCACGCCCGGTTGAATCTCGAGAATCCCGCCTGCAACGAACACGAACTCTTCGTCGCCGTTCTCCGCTTCGATACGCACAGCACCCGGACGAATCCGCGTGATGAGCGGCGTGTGACCCGGCAAAATGCCGAGTTCACCCGCTTCGCCCGGCAATGCGACGAACTTCGCCCGGCCCGAGAAGATCTGCTCTTCCGCGCTGACGACGTCTACTTGAATAGTTGCCATATCGACTCCAATAGGGCGCGGTTTCTACAACTTCCGCGCCCGGCCATCCTTATTGAATCTTCTTGGCCTTTTCGAAGGCTTCGTCGATTGTGCCGACCATGTAGAACGCCTGCTCCGGCAGATGATCGCATTCGCCTTCCACGATCATCTTGAAGCCGCGGATGGTTTCCTTCAGCGGCACGTACTTGCCCGGCGAGCCCGTGAAGACTTCCGCGACGTGGAACGGCTGCGACAGGAAACGCTGGATCTTACGAGCGCGCGCAACGGCGAGCTTGTCTTCCGGCGCGAGTTCGTCCATGCCCAGAATCGCGATAATGTCGCGCAATTCCTTGTAGCGCTGCAGCGTTTGCTGCACGCCGCGCGTGATGGCGTAGTGCTCTTCGCCAATCACGTTCGGGTCGATCTGACGCGAGGTCGAATCGAGCGGGTCCACAGCCGGATAAATACCCAGCGAAGCAATGTCACGCGACAACACGACGGTTGCGTCCAGGTGACCAAACGTGGTCGCCGGCGACGGGTCGGTCAAGTCATCGGCAGGAACGTACACGGCTTGCACTGACGTGATCGAACCGGTTTTCGTCGACGTGATCCGTTCTTGCAGACGGCCCATTTCTTCAGCCAGCGTAGGCTGATAGCCCACTGCCGACGGCATACGTCCCAGCAGAGCCGACACTTCCGTACCAGCCAGCGTGAAACGGTAGATGTTGTCCACGAAGAACAGCACGTCCAGACCTTCGTCGCGGAAATGCTCGGCCATCGTCAGGCCGGTCAGCGCCACGCGCAGACGGTTGCCCGGCGGCTCGTTCATCTGGCCGTACACCAGCGCGACCTTGTCCAGAACGTTCGAATCCTTCATTTCATGATAGAAGTCGTTCCCTTCGCGGGTACGCTCGCCAACACCGGCGAACACGGAGTAACCACCGTGCTCTTTAGCGATGTTGTTGATCAGTTCCATCATGTTCACGGTCTTGCCCACACCGGCGCCACCGAACAGACCAACCTTACCGCCCTTGGCGAACGGGCAGATCAAGTCAATCACCTTGATGCCGGTTTCGAGCAGTTCGGTCGACGGCGACAGATCTTCGAACTTCGGCGCCTTCTGGTGAATCCCGCGCGTCACGTCCGAGTTGATCGGGCCGGCTTCGTCGATTGGACGACCCAGCACGTCCATGATCCGGCCAAGCGTCGGCTTGCCGACGGGCACGCTGATCGGCTTACCCGTGTTCTTCACGACCGTACCGCGCCGCAATCCATCCGATGCACCCAGGCAAATGGTACGGACCACGCCGTCGCCCAGCTGTTGCTGAACTTCAAGCGTCAGTTCCGACCCTTCCAAAACGAGCGCGTCGTAGATTTTCGGCATGTCGGAACGCGGGAATTCCACGTCGATAACCGCGCCGATGCACTGTACGATCTTGCCTTCTACCAAAGCAGTAGTACTCATCGCATTTCCTTTAGATACTTGAATTCTTCACTCGCGCGACAGGCGCAGTTCGATTCGACACCCGCGATCAACCGACCGCTGCAGCGCCACCGACGATTTCTGACAATTCCTTCGTAATCGCTGCTTGCCGGCTCTTGTTGTACACGAGCTGCAATTCACCGATCACGGTCTTCGCGTTATCCGACGCGGCCTTCATGGCGACCATGCGAGCCGATTGCTCCGATGCCATGTTTTCCGCCACTGCCTGATACACAAGCGCTTCGACATACCGCACGAGCAATTCGTCGACAACGGTCTGCGCATCCGGCTCGTAGATGTAATCCCACGATGTCTTCGGCGTGACCGGTTCGCTGTCTTTATCGAGGCCGTCCTTGCGCGCGAAATCGCTTGCCGACAAAGGCAGCAATTGTTCGATCACGGCTTCCTGCTTCATCGTGTTGATGAAGCGCGTGAACGCCAGATAAACCGCGCTGATCTTGCCTTCCGAATACAGGTCGAGCTGAACCTTGATCGCGCCGATCAGCTTTTCCAGATGCGGCGTGTCGCCCAGATGCGTGACTTGCGACACGGTCTTGGCCTTCAACCGGTTCAGGAAGCCCAGACCCTTGCTGCCGATCGCCGACGCTTCGACCGTCTGACCTTTCTGCTCGAGCTCCTTGAACTTCAGGAGCGCCGCGCGAAGGATGTTCGTGTTCATGCCGCCGCACAGACCTTTATCGGTCGTGACGAGGATGATGCCGGCCGCTTTCGCGCCCTTGTTCTCAACCATGAACGGATGGCGATACTCAGGCGTGGCAGCGCTCATGTGAGCTGCGACGTCGCGGATCTTGTCGGCATACGGGCGAGCAGCGCGCATGCGCTCCTGCGCGCGGCGCATCTTCGACGCAGCCACCATTTCCATCGCCTTGGTGATCTTGCGCGTGTTTTGCACGCTCTTGATCTTGCCGCGGATTTCCTTCATTCCAGCCATTGCTTACTCCTTTGTCGATCCGAGTTAGCGCTTCGGCGCTTACTCGGTTCCCATGCTTCGCGGTCGGCCCGAGTTAGCGCGTGAGCGTTACTCGGGGCCCATGCAAAGCTATCGAAGTGGTGCGGGATGCTTCGTTGGCTCTAAAAGCGGCCCGCACCGCTTCGAAGTTCGATCAATACGAGGATCAGTAAGCGCCCGACTTCTTGAAGTCCTTCAGCGCGGCATGCAATGCGCCTTCGTCGTCCTTCGACAAGTCTTTGTTCTGTTCGATGCGATTGATCATGTCCGTGTGCTTCGTCTTCAAGAAGTCGCGGAGACCCTTTTCAAACGGCAGCACCTGAGCCACTTCGAGATCGTCGAGGTAACCGTTGTTCGCGGCAAACAGCGCGATCGCCAGTTCCCAAACCTGCAGCGGCTGATACTGCGGCTGCTTCAGCAGTTCTGTCACGCGGCGGCCGCGCTCCAGTTGCTTACGCGTCGCTTCGTCCAGGTCCGATGCAAACTGCGAGAACGCGGCCAATTCACGATACTGCGCCAAGTCGGTACGAATACCGCCGGACAGCTTCTTGATGACCTTGGTCTGCGCTGCACCACCCACTCGCGACACGGACACGCCTGCGTTAATAGCAGGACGAATACCGGCGTTGAACAAGTCGGTTTCCAGGAAGATCTGGCCGTCGGTAATCGAGATCACGTTCGTCGGAACGAATGCGGTCACGTCGCCAGCTTGCGTTTCAATGACCGGGAGTGCCGTCAGCGAACCGCTCTTGCCCTTCACTTCGCCGTTCGTGAACTTCTCAACGTAGTCTTCCGACACGCGAGCAGCACGTTCCAGCAAACGCGAGTGCAGATAGAACACGTCGCCCGGATACGCTTCACGACCCGGCGGACGGCGCAGCAACAGCGAAATCTGACGATACGCCCATGCTTGCTTGGTCAAATCGTCATACACGATCAGCGCGTCTTGACCGCGATCGCGGAAGTATTCGCCCATCGTGCAGCCCGCGTACGGTGCGAGGTATTGCATCGCAGCCGATTCCGAAGCCGAAGCCGCGACCACGACCGTGTATTCCATCGCGCCGCTTTCTTCCAGCTTGCGCACCACGTTCATGATCGACGAAGCTTTCTGGCCGATCGCAACGTAGATACAGAAGAGGTTCTTGCCCTTCTGGTTGATGATCGCGTCAATGGCGACAGCGGTCTTGCCGCACTGGCGGTCGCCAATGATCAGCTCGCGCTGGCCACGGCCAACCGGCACCATGGCGTCGATGGACTTCAGACCCGTTTGAACCGGCTCGGAAACCGACTTACGCCAAATCACGCCCGGTGCAATCTTTTCGACAGCGTCGGTCATCTTTGCGTTGACCGGACCCTTGCCGTCGATAGGCACGCCCAGTGCATCGACCACACGGCCGAGCAGTTCCGGACCTACCGGCACTTCGAGAATACGGCCCGTCGTCTTGACGATGTCGCCTTCCGAAATGTGTTCGTATTCGCCCAAAATCACGGCGCCGACCGAATCGCGCTCGAGGTTCAGCGCGAGGCCGAAGGTGTTACCCGGGAATTCGAGCATTTCGCCCTGCATCACGTCCGACAAACCGTGAATACGCACGATACCGTCGGTCACGGAAATCACAGTGCCTTGGTTGCGAACATCTGCGCTCGCTTCCAGACCCTGGATCCGGCTCTT
This sequence comes from Caballeronia sp. LjRoot29, assembly GCF_964252755.1. Lineage (NCBI taxonomy): Bacteria > Pseudomonadati > Pseudomonadota > Betaproteobacteria > Burkholderiales > Burkholderiaceae > Caballeronia > Caballeronia sp. LjRoot29. The sequence goes on from NZ_CAXUPU020000005.1 coordinate 133,872, forward strand.
GATCAGCTCGCTGATCTCAGAGGGATTGAGTTGCATTAGTCACTCCTGATAGTCAATTCTTAACCGCGCCGGCGCAAAGCGCGTCAGGCGGACAGCGCCGTCTGCATGCTGGCAAGGCGCGCGCGGACCGAGGTATCGAGTACTTCGTCGCCTACCGTCACGCGAACACCGCCAATCAGCGACTTATCGACTTCAACAGTAGGTTTCAGCTTGCAATGAAACTTGCGTTCGAGATTCGCGACAAGGTCGGTCAACTGTGCGCCTTCCAGCGGAAATGCGCTGACAATCAGCGCATCGGCCGCACCTTCGCGGGAATTCTTCAGCTCGTCGAACTGCACGGCAATTTCCGGCATCAGCGTCAACCGATGGTTGTCCACCAGCATCCGCACCAGGTTCTTGGCCTCGGGTTGCTGCGCGAGCGGCGATTTCACCGCCGACAACAACAGCTCGCTGACCTGATCGCGGCTCACTTTCGGGCTCGTCGCGATGGACAGCACTTCAGGCAAACGCGCAACCTGAGCCAGCTCCTCGACGAAGTCGGACCAGGCGGCGAGCTCACCCGCTTCGGCCACGCGGAATACGGCTTCCGCGTAGGGTCGTGCGATGGTTGCAAGTTCGGCCATGATCAGAGCTCGGCTTTGAGTTGATTCAGCATCTCGGCGTGAGCCGATTGATCGACTTCGCGCTTCAGGATCTGCTCGGCGCCCTTCACGGCCAATGCCGCGACTTCGCCGCGCAATGCTTCGCGCGCTTTGACGACTTGCTGTTCTGCATCAGCCTTCGCTTGCGCAATGATGCGCGCGGCTTCGGCCTGGGCGTTAGCCTTGATTTCGTCGGCGACTGCGACTGCGCGCTTTTCAGCATCCGCAATACGCTGCTGGCCGTCGTTACGGGCTTGCGCGAGTTCCTGGTCGACGCGCTTATGTGCGGCTTCGAGTTCGGCCTTGCCCTTTTCGGCGGCTGACAAGCCGTCGGCGATCTTCTTCGAGCGCTCATCCAGGGCGTTGATCAACGGCGGCCACACGAACTTCATCGTGAACCACGCGAGGATCAGAAACACGACCATTTGCGCAAACAGGGTTGCGTTGAGATTCACGGTGTTTCCTTAAACGTTGCTAATCCGGAGAGTGAAACGGCAAGGCGCCTGATCGAGGGTTGCATCGATTAAGCGCCGTTGCACGTTCCGTCCTGCGCCCGTAGCTTGAAAGCCCGAGCGCACACTTCCGAGGAACCTCAGCCTGCGACGAGCTTCGACAGCAGCGGGTTCGCGAACGCAAACAGCATTGCCACACCAACGCCAATCAGGAACGCCGCGTCGATCAGACCAGCCAAGAGGAACATCTTGGTTTGCAGCGGGTTCATCAGTTCCGGCTGGCGAGCGCACGCTTCAATGTACTTGCCGCCCATCAGGCCGATACCGATACAGGCGCCGATTGCACCCAGGCCGATGATGATGCCGATACCGATGGCGGTCAGACCCTGGATGTTGGCGATGAAAGCGTTCATGACTACTCCTATGTGAAAAGACTTTGGAACTTAGATTTATAAAAAATTGAAACTCGATACGATTTTGCTGACTTTTGGTCGCTGTTACGTTCTTTCGCTGCGGTGTTCTGCAGCGTTTTGCCGAACTACTGTGACCCTTCCCTGCTGCCTGATTGCGATACTGAGTACGTTATCGCGTGCTTAGTGCGAATCATGTGCCTGGCCGAGATACACCAGTGTCAGCATCATGAAAATAAACGCCTGCAGCAGCACGATCAGAATGTGGAAGATCGCCCAAACCGTTCCTGCAACCACGTGGCCCAAGAAGCCGAGCACGGAGGCGTCCGCGCCGAAGTGCCACATGCTGCCGAGCAGTGCGATCAGCAGGAACAACAGTTCGCCTGCATACATGTTGCCGAACAGCCGCATGCCGAGGGAAACCGTCTTGGCGACGAACTCGATGATGTTGAGTGCAAGGTTCGGGATCCACAGCAGCGGATGCGCGCCGAACGGAGCGGACAGCAGTTCGTGCACGAAGCCGCCGGCGCCCTTGATCTTGAAGTTGTAGTAAATCATCAGCACGAACACGCCGATAGCAATGCCCAGCGTGCCGTTCAGGTCAGCGGTCGGGACAATGCGCATATGCGGGAACGTCTCCGACAAACCCAGCCAGCCGATTACGCGCGTGGGCAAGTCTACCGGGATGAAGTCGAGCGAATTCATGAGCGCGACCCATACGAACACCGTAAGGGCGAGCGGGGCGATGAAACGGCGGCTGCCGTGGACCATCGACTTCGACTGGTCTTCCACCATCTCGACCAGCATTTCGATCGCGCACTGGAAGCGGCCTGGCACGCCGGATGTCGCCTTACGCGCAGCCAGACCGAGAATGATGATCGTGACGACGCCGCAAAGAATCGACCAGAACAACGTGTCGAGATTCCAGACATGGATGTCGAAAATCGACGTCTGTTGCGAAGTGGAAAGATTCTGCAAGTGGTGCGCGATGTACTCCGACGGATCCATCGCGTGCGTTCCTTCGCTAGCTGCCATAACTTTAAAGCCACCCAAATTGTCGAAAATCTTCCGCCGCCCGCGTGATCCTCGAGCCGCCACATGGTTGACGGTTCGCCGGGCGCGGGCCCGCGTGCAGGAGAGTTACTCCGCACGTATTAATTTGCTCTGATACCGTTGGTACGTCACTTACCTGGCACGTCAAGTCTGCAAACGCACTGCGTTATTTCCAGGCCATTGCGATCCAGTACGTCTTCAATGCGATGAGGTACGTGACCAGCAGCGGTATCCACAGCACACCTTTGAAACCGTACGCGATCGCCGCGAACATGGCGATAGTCGCGCCCATCTTGATTGCTTCGCCGATCACCCAGCTCGCGACGGTTTGCGCGCCGCTCTTCGCTTTCAGACGTGCCGCGAACAATCCGCTCGGCACCCAGCAAATCGCTCCCCCGAGGAACGCCGACAGCGCAGCGACACCCGGTGGACTGTAGAACAGCCACCATGCCAACGTCGCACACAGGGACAAAACCATTTGCGCCGCCACGACCTTGAACGGCGTGACACGCGATGGACGACTCACTCCGGGACCAAACAGCGTCTCCGCCTCTGCCCGCGTAAGCGGAACAGTTTTGTTATCTTGCGCTTCGGCTTCCCACGAATCGTCAAACGGATGATTCGGCGCATGACCCGGCTGACCAGAAGAAATGGAATCAGGCGTTGAACCAGACGTTTTGTGTCCGGTCAAATTCGCGGCAGGGCGTGAATCGCGCCCATCTTGCCCGCCTTCCGGCGCTCGATCCTGCTCTCGCACCGCCATCACACATCTCACTAAAGGTCAGTTACAGCCAGCGCGTTTACCGTCCGTTCATGGCTGCATTCAACCACATACTTACGTAGCGCTTTCGGAGTCGCCAAGCTGATAAATCCGGGGGATTGTAAGCGATTGTTGTCACAGATTCAATAGCTTAGGGCCATCAAAAAACAAGCGGACGAGCCTGAAAAACACGTCTCCAAAAGGAGATTTCGCTTGTACGGACAACGAGTTTGATTAACGCCGGATATGGACTTGTTTCACGTCGTTTTTAAACAGGACGCGAATTGCATTGCGTGCGCCGCACCATTTTTATCGGATTAAACAAGCCACGCGCCAATAGCCGCTGCGACGATCCAGAATGGAATGGAGATAAGGTGAAACGGACCCCACATGCCGCGCTCGCCCGAAAGCCGAACGGCAATCAGATTGGCGAGTGAACCGATCGCGATGCCGAAGCCACCCACGCTCACACCGAATGCCAGCGCGCGCCAGTCTTTCGAGAACTCGGCGAGCATGATCGCTGCCGGAACGTTGCTGATTCCCTGGGACAACACGGCGCCGGCTGCGTATGCCTTGAACGGCGTATTCAGGCCCAGACCGGCTATTGCGTGATGCACCCACGGCAACGCGGCCACGCTGCGCAGCACGATGAACATCAGCACGAAGATCAGCAACAGCAACCAGTCGATCTTCAGCACGACTTGACGTCGCCACAACAGGAAACCGACAGCAACAGCGGCCAGGCCGATGCCGGCATAGTGCGCATCGGCGAGAACCACGAAAGCGACGAACGCAATGCCCGCGACCGTGCAAAGCGGGATATCGACGGAATGCGCTTCTGTGTCGCCGGAAAGATCGAGTGGCTTGTTGCGGAACATCACGGCGGCCAGCAAGTAAAGCATCGCCATCAGCGCCGCACATAACGGCAGCAACGCCCAGACGAAGCCGCCGAAGGACACGCCGCTCGTCTGCCAGAGAAACAGGTTCTGCGGGTTGCCGAGCGGTGTCAGGATCGATCCGGCATTCACCGAAATCGCAATGAAGATCACCAGCCGCTTGATAGGAAGCGGCGCCAGTTTGTGCAGCGACAAGGTCAATGGCACGACGGCGAACAATGCGACGTCGTTGGTGAGCAAGGTCGAGAGCACTGCGGCGAGACCGATCAGCAAGAACGCCAAGCCGCGTTCGCCATGAATCCGATGCACGACGCGGTGCGCCATCCACATGAGGAAGCCGGACAGCTCCACCGCCTTGGTCAACATCAGCAAACCAGCGAGCGTCAGCACGGTCTGCCAGTCGATCAGCGCAGGCAACGATGCCCACGGCTTGCGATGCAGGGTTTGCAGCGCGATGAGCGCAACAATCAGGGTCGCCAGGACGGGTTCTTTGCTGACGAGCGCCCACGCTTTGGACATTGGGTTCGTCTGAGCGGGCTTGGCTTCGGCGGGCAACTGCATTGCGGCCTAGGCCTGCGCTGCGGATGTGTTGTCAGTAGTCGCCTTGCCGTTGACTGCGCCCGTGCGCAGCCGTCCCAAAATGCCTTCGAGCGCGTCGAGGTCACCGAAGTCGATCTGCAACTTGCCGCGCCCTCGCCCGCCCATCTTGATCTTCACGTTCGCCGACAGCAGGTCGGACAACTCCTCTTCGAGCCGGCGCGTGTCGCGGCCGCCATCGTGCGCGGTGCGCGCTTTTGTCGCGGGCGCTTCCTTGGTCGTCGATGAAACCAGCTTCTCGGTTTCACGCACCGACATGCGCCGGTTGACCACCTGGTTGGCCAACTGGATCTGCGTGGCGGCATCGACGGCAAGCAGTGCGCGGGCATGACCCATGTCGAGATCGCCTGCAAGCAGCATGGTTTGAACCGGCGTAGCCAGGTTCAGCAAGCGCAGCAAATTCGATACGGCACTGCGCGAACGCCCGACTGACTCTGCAGCTTGCTCATGCGTGAAATCGAATTCATCGAGCAGACGCTGAATACCCTGCGCCTCTTCAAGCGGATTCAGATCCTCGCGCTGAATGTTTTCGATCAGGGCCATGGCGGCCGCGGCCTGATCCGGCACGTTCTTCACCAGCACCGGCACTTCTTCAAGGCCAGCCAATTTCGCCGCCCGGAAGCGGCGTTCGCCGGCAATGATCTCGTACCGGTCGTTGCCAATCGAACGCACCAGGATTGGCTGCATCACACCTTGCGCACGGATACTCGCGGCCAGCTCCTGCAGCGCGCCTTCGTCCATTCGCGTACGCGGCTGATACTTGCCTGCCTGCATCACGTCGAGGCGCAGAACGCTCGGCAACCCTTCGCTGCGCACGGCCTCGGTGATATCCGAACTTCCGCCCAGCAGGGCCTCCAGACCACGCCCCAGGCCCTTCTTCTTCATCGTCGCGCTCATCTTGCTTCCTCGTTCTGCCATCTTGACGCTGTGTCCGTTAAAGCGCGCGTACGCGCTCGATCATTTCCGTACCGAACTGGATATACGCCTGCGCGCCACGCGATGCCCGATCAAACACGACGCCGGGCAGACCGTAACTGGGCGCTTCGGCCAGACGGACGTTGCGGGGGATGACGACGTCGAAGAGCTTGTCGCCGAAATGCTGTTTCAGTTGATCCGATACCTGTTGCTGCAACGTAATACGCGGATCGAACATGACGCGCAATAAACCGATTACCTTCAGGTCGCGGTTGAGATTCGCGTGAACCTGCTTGATCGTGTTGACGAGATCGGACAAGCCTTCCAGCGCGAAATACTCGCACTGCATCGGAATGACGACGCCGTGAGCAGCGCACAACCCGTTCAGCGTGAGTAACGACAAAGCCGGCGGGCAATCGATGAGAATGAAGTCATATTCGGCTTCAACTTCGGTCAACGCCTTACGTAGCACGCGTTCCCGGTTGTCGACGCTGACCAGTTCCACCTCGGCGCCCGCCAGTTCGCGATTAGCCGGCAAGACGTCGTAGCCGACGGCATCGGTGCGAGTACGCGCTTCAAGTACCGTGACTCCGTTGACCAGCACGTCGTACACGGTGCTTTCGACCGCCGCTTTGTCGACGCCACTGCCCATCGTTGCGTTGCCCTGCGGGTCCAGGTCGACCAGCAAAACCCGCTGGTCGAGCGCCGCCAGACTGGCCGCGAGGTTGACTGCTGTCGTCGTCTTTCCGACGCCGCCCTTCTGGTTCGCGACGCAGAAGATTTTTGCCATCGTGATGTGTCCCTTCTTTCCTGACTGGATTTCAGGTGCGCGTGAGATGTCGACTGCAGTGTTCAATGTGGGGCCGCTCCGATTTCAATTTCGATCAGGTGGCGCTCGGCGTCGAGCATGGGCACGCGGAGACGTTCGATACTGCAGACTTTCGCGTCGGCGGGAAGGCGAGCAATCTCGGCGTCCGGCCTGATTCCTTTCATCGCCCAGATGCGGCCGTTGCCAGCAACCAGATGACGCGCAAGTGTAACGAAGTCAGAGAGCTCTGCGAATGCGCGCGAGACGATTACATCGAAAAGACCTGGGACTTCTACGCCCGGGTGCAGGTTCTCGACACGTCCTGTCACAACCGACAAATTGGTCAGGCCGAGTTGCAGCTTCGCCTGGGATTGGAAGGCCGTTTTCTTGTGAACAATGTCGTTCAGCGTGACTTGCCAATCGGGCAAGACGATCGCCATGACGATCCCCGGCAGGCCACCACCGGAGCCGACATCGAGCGCCGACTGAGACCCGGTGCGGCGCGTGAGAAACGGGATGATCGCGAGCGAATCGAGAATGTGCTGGATCAGCATCTGGCGCGGATCGCGGATCGCCGTCAGGTTGTACACCGCGTTCCACTTACCCAGCAGGGCCACGTAATCGAGCAACTTCTGGCGCTGCGCGTCGGTGACGGCCATGCCGAGTTGCTCGATTCCTTCGTTTAGAAGTGTTGATAGTCCGGCATCCCCGGCTTCACGCTGCATCACGAAGCGGAGTGAGCGCTGTTACGCCCTGCCCGGTTATTTCCCGACGCTTGAGCCGTTGTCCCATCGCGCCGGCCCATTGCCCGCTTGAGGTGGACCATGAGCAAGGAGATGGTGGCTGGCGTAATGCCCGAGATACGCGATGCCTGGCCAATCGTTTCCGGCCGGTGCTGCATCAGCTTTTGACGGGCCTCGAAGGACAATCCACGCACTTCTGCGTAATCAAATGCCTCTGGCAAACGCGTATTTTCGTGTGTGCCATTCCGCTCGATCTCGCCAGCTTGGCGATCGATGTAGCCTTGGTACTTCACCGCGATCTCGACCTGCTCTTCAATTTGGCCAAGCAAGATTGGATCTTGGGCCAGCGGCGTTTCCGGACCAGATGTGTGATTCCGCAGTGCACAAACGTCCGCATAGGTGACGCTCGGTCGACGCAACAAATCCGCCAAACTGTATTCGTGTTCAATCGGTTTGCCGAGTAATGCGACGGCTTCTTCCACAGGCAACGTTTTAGGGTTAACCCAAGTCGATTTCAAGCGCTGTGTTTCACGTGAAACAGCGTCGCGCTTTTCATTGAACACGCTCCAGCGCACGTCATCCACGACGCCGAGCGCCCTGCCCGCTTCGGTCAAACGCATGTCCGCATTGTCTTCGCGCAATGAAAGGCGGTACTCAGCACGGCTGGTGAACATCCGATACGGCTCGGATACGCCTTGCGTGACCAAGTCGTCCACCAGCACGCCTAGATAGGCTTCGTCGCGACGCGGACACCATGCTTCTTTGCCGCTAACTTGCAGCGCGGCGTTTAGACCCGCCAGCAAGCCCTGCGCGGCAGCTTCTTCATATCCCGTTGTGCCATTGATCTGGCCGGCAAAGAACAGGCCACCGATCGTCTTCGTCTCCAACGATGCCTTCAATGCGCGCGGATCGAAGTAATCGTATTCAATCGCGTATCCAGGACGAAGGATGTGCGCATGCTCCAATCCCTTCATGGACCGGACCAATTCGAGTTGGACATCGAATGGCAAGCTCGTGGAGATACCGTTCGGATAGAACTCGTTTGTCGTCAGGCCTTCGGGTTCCAGGAAGATTTGATGCGAATCCTTGGACGCAAATCGATGGATTTTGTCTTCAATCGACGGGCAGTAGCGCGGACCGACACCTTCGATAACGCCTGTGTACATCGGCGAACGGTCGAGACCAGCCCGGATGATGTCGTGCGTGCGCTCGTTGGTATGGGTCACCCAGCACGGCACTTGTCGTGGATGCTGCTCAACGCGGCCAAGGAATGAGAACACCGGGATGGGATCGAGATCGCCGGGCTGTTCTCCAAGCTTCGAAAAATCGATGGTGCGACCATCAATACGCGGCGGCGTACCGGTTTTCAGGCGACCTTGCGGAAGTTGAAGCTCTTTAAGTCGCGCCGACAACGACACCGCGGCTGGGTCACCCGCCCTGCCGCCCGTGTGATTGTTCAAACCCACGTGAATCTTTCCGTCGAGGAAAGTCCCGGCCGTCAACACGACTGCTTTGGCGCGAAACTTCACTCCAACCTGGGTCACGGCCCCAACAACTCGGTCACCTTCGACAATCAAATCGTCCACTGACTGCTGGAACAACCAAAGATTCGGTTGATTTTCGAGCCGATGCCGAATCGCTTGCTTGTACAAGACCCGATCCGCCTGCGCTCGCGTAGCGCGGACAGCCGGCCCTTTCGATGAATTCAGAATCCGAAACTGGATGCCCGCTTCATCCGTTGCCGCGGCCATTGCGCCGCCGAGCGCGTCGATTTCCTTAACTAAATGGCCCTTCCCAATCCCGCCGATAGAGGGATTGCAGCTCATTTGACCTAGCGTTTCGATGTTATGAGTCAATAAAAGCGTGGTCGCGCCTGTTCGGGCCGAGGCTAAAGCAGCTTCAGTTCCAGCGTGACCGCCGCCAACGACGATCACATCGAATTCAGTTGGATAAAGCATGGGTTCCCGCACGAGATGCGGACCTTCGAAAGAGATATCGAAGAATTATAGCCGGTTAGCTTTTGCGGCGATTCAAGCCGAATGGCTAACGCTGAAAAAATTGGCATGTTTCACGTGAAACATGCCAACGACCGGCGCGGCGAATCCACTGGGAATATCCAAGGCGAAAAAATAGCGTGTTTCACGTGAAACACGCCGTCTACGACAACCAAGTGGCAACTACGCTAAGCGACCTTCTTAGCCAACCCCAAGTACGTTTCGATAACCTTCGGATTGTGAGCCAATTCGCTAGCAACACCTTCCATCGCAAATTCACCGGTTTCCAGCACGTAGCCATAGTCGGATATCTGCAGCGCGGCCCGCGCATTTTGCTCGATCAACAGCGTCGCGACGCCCGTTTCCCGCAGCGCGCTAATGATGTGGAATATCTCCTTCACGATCAGCGGCGCGAGGCCGAGGCTAGGTTCATCCAACATCAGCAAATCGGGCTTGCCCATCAGCGCACGACCCACCGCCAGCATTTGCCGCTCACCGCCTGACAATGTTCCGGCTGCCTGCTTCCGACGCTCCTTCAAGCGGGGAAACAAGTCGAATACGTGATCGAGCTGATCGAGAAAATTGCGTTCACCCGCACGCTTCCTTCGATACGCGCCCAGAACCAGGTTGTCCTCTACCGTCATGCTCGCGAACAACTCGCGCTTCTCCGGAACCAGACACATTCCACGTGAAACGCGCTTCTCTATCGGCAGCACGGAGACATCCTCGCCTCGATAAAGAACGGTTCCCTTCGCATAGCCCGTGGAAGGCAGCGCGCCCATGACGGCATTAAGCAATGTGGACTTACCGGCGCCGTTGGGCCCAATAACCGAAACGATCTGCCCGGCGCCAACGTTGAGCTTCCCGTCGTGAAGCGCCTCGACCTTGCCATAACGGACGGACAAACCAGAGACTTGAAGAATTGCGTCTGCCATCAGTCCACCCCGCCTAGATACGCTTCCAACACCACCGGATCTTTCTGCACATCCTCTGGCAATCCCTCCGCGATTCGGGTTCCAAATTCCATCACCACCAACCGGTCAGTTAAATTCATCACGAAATCCATGTCGTGCTCTACCAGCAGGATGCTCATGCCTTCGCCCTTCAGGCGGCGTAACAACTCCGCCAATTGTTGTTTCTCCTGATAGCGCAAACCTGCAGCGGGCTCATCGAGTAATAGCAAAGTCGGATCGCAGCACAGGGCGCGAGCTATCTCCAAAATGCGTTGTTGTCCGAGCGCCAGACTGCCGGCTTCATCGTAGAGATGCTTTTCCAGGCCAACACGTTTGATCTGCTTAGCCGCTTCCGCCATCAAACGCCCTTCTTCCGCAGCATTCAATCGCGCGACGCTCCGCCAGACGCCCGTCTTTCCCCGCAAGTGCGCGCCAATCGCAACGTTCTCCAGAACCGTCATGCCCGATAACAACCGCACGTGCTGGAAAGTCCGGCCAATACCGCGTTTGACGATTTCACGTGAAGTCAGGGCATCGATACGTTCGCCCTGAAACGTGATTGACCCGCTGGTGGCTTGCAGTACACCGGTGACTAGATTGAATGTCGTCGATTTTCCCGCGCCGTTCGGCCCGATTAATCCGATGATCTCGCCCGCTTTCACCTGGAAGCTGACGTCGTTGACCGCGACCAGTCCGCCGAACTCCTTGCGCGCTTTATCGACGACCAGCAAAGGCTCGCCGACAGCAGGCTTTGGTCGTTGTGGCAACGCTTCCGCCTGCTCAGGAACGCGGGCGCGCGGCCCACTGGGAAAAAGCCGGGCGACGAACGGCCAAACCCCTTGCCGTGCATATTGAAGCAGCAAGACCATCAATATCCCGAACACGATGATCTCAAAATTGCCGTTCGATCCCAGCAACTTGGGCAGCAAGGTCTGCAGATAATCCTGTAGAACGGTGAGGATCGTCGCGCCCAGCACTGCACCCCAGACATGCGATACGCCCCCTACCACCGCCATGAACAGGAATTCGATGCCGTGATTCAAGCCGAACGGCGTCGGATTCACCGCCCGCTGCAAATGCGCGTACAGGAAGCCTGAAATTGCGGCCAGCACGGCGGCGTAGACGAAGATCACCACGCGCATCCACGCGGTGTTGACGCCCATGGCTTCGGCCATTGTGCCGCCGCCACGCAGTGCCCGAATCGCTCGTCCCGGACGACTATTAAGCAGATTCTGAACAGATATGACCGCGAGCAACACGACGGCCCAGATCAGGTAGTAGATTGACCTTCCGGATTCCAGATGCCATCCAAGCAGGTTGAGCACTGGAATGCCGTTGATGCCATCGTATTTACCAAGAAATTCCAGGTTCCCGAAGAGGAAGAACAGCGACAACCCCCACGCGATTGTCCCGAGCGGCAAGAAGTGGCCGGAAAGACGCATAGTCACCATCCCGAGCAGCAGCGCGATCAGCGCTGTCAGCACGACGCCTACTATCAGTGCAAGCCACGGCGACACGCCGAACTGCGTCGTGAGATAAGCCGTTGAATAAGCGCCCACACCTACGAAGGCCGCTTGCCCAAAGCTTGTCATCCCGCCAATACCCGTCAACAGCACGAGTCCGATAGCAACGATCGAATACAAACCGATGTAGTTCAGCAGCGTGATCCAGTACTCGGGCGTGCGGATTGGATGAGGCAGCACCGGCAACGCGAACACGACCAGCAGGAATACCCAGAAAAACTTGTTTCGCATGACGAATTTCATCGCGTCACTCCTCGTCTTCGTCTGACTGCGGACTCGCCAGACTCCGCCACAGCAGCACCGGAATGATCAGCGTGAAGACGATCACCTCTTTGTAAGCGCTCGCCCAGAACGACGAATACGATTCAAGCAGCCCCACCAGCAGCGAACCCGCCGCGGCGAGCGGATAGCTCACCAGGCCGCCCACGATCGCACCCACGAAGCCCTTCAGTCCGATCAGGAAGCCCGAGTCGTAGTAGATGGTCGTGATTGGCGCCACCAGGACGCCGCAGAGCGCGCCCAGGCCGGCCGCGAGCGTGAAGGCAAGCCGTCCAGCCTGCGTCGTGCCGATGCCCACCAGACGCGCGCCAAGCCGGTTTACCGAGGTCGCGCGCAGCGCCTTCCCGGAGATCGTGCGGTCGAAATACAGATACAGCGCAACGATCAGCACCGCGGCCGTCCCGACTACCCAGAGGCTCTGCCCGGAGATGGACACGCTGCCGAGGTTGAACGTGGCATCGGAGAAAGCATTTGTGCGCGAGCCTTCTGCTCCGAACATCACGAGGCCAAGGCCGACCATCGCGAAATGCACCGCGACCGCCACGATCAGCAGCAACAGCGTGCTGGCTTCGGCGATGGGTTCGTAGGCCAACCGGTACACGAACGGTCCCATCGGAATCACGATCAGCAACGCGAGCGCAACTTGCAGGATCATGGGCAGCGGCTGCATCACCACGCTCTGCGTCAGCCCATAGACTGCCACTGGGAACAGCAGATACTTGCCCGCCAGCACGGCGAGCGTGCGCGCTAGGTGCCGGTGTCGCGACGGATGGCGCACCATGCCCGCGATCTCCGCGACGAAGCACCCCACGCCCATGGCGATCAGCAGCCAGCACGTTGCTGGCAGCTTCTGCGTTTGCAGCGCGGCCAACGTCAGCGCACCGTACGCGACGAACTCGCCCTGCGGGATGAAAATGACGCGCGTCACCGAAAACACGAGGACCAGCGCGAGCGCGAGCAATGCGTAGATCGCGCCCGTGGTGACGCCGTCTTGCGCGAGAATCGCCGCAATCGATAAGTCCATACTTCCTCTTTAGGAACGATCTGCTAGTGGGGCTGCCGGGTCAGCCCATCGAAAATATGGCTTGATGCCGCCAGAAAAACGCGGCCTCCAGCCATGGTTGAAACCCCGGAACGCTAACTCGCCAAATTGCAGGCGCGCGAGCGCGGTCCATGTCGCAAGCTAGTCGTTCTGCAGCTTCCACTTGCCATCGACGATCTGCACCATCACGCGGGCGCGCTTGTCGAAGCCGTTGTGATCGGCCGGCGTTGTGTTCATCACGCCATGCGCAAGCGCTACATCCTTCAGGTTTTCCAGCGCGCTACGCAGCGCTGAACGGAATGCATCCGTACCCGGTTGAGCCGTCTTGAGCGCTTCAGGAATGGCTTGCTCCAGCATGCGTCCGGCGTCCCACGCGTGGCCGCCAAACGTGGAGACCGACCCCACGCCATACGCCTTCTCATAAGCCTGCTTATAAGCCAGCGATGACTTCTTCACCGGGTTGCTATCCGGCAATTGATCCGCCACGAGGATTGGCCCCGCCGGCAGCAATTCGCCATCGCAATCCTTGCCGCACACGCGCAGGAAATCGTTGTTCGCCACACCGTGCGTCTGATAGACCTTGCCCTTGTAACCACGCTCCTTCAACGCCTTGGCGGGCAACGCCGAAGGCGTGCCTGCGCCCGCGATCAGCACGGCATCCGGATTAGCGCTCATGGTCTTCAGCACCTGGCCGGTGACGGAGGTATCGGTGCGGGCATACCGCTCGTTCGCGACAATCTTCAGGTTGTGCGCGGCCGCAGCCGTGTTGAACACGCTATACCAGCCGTCGCCATACGCATCCGCGAAGCCGATGAAACCCACCGTCTTCACGCCGTGCTTCTCCATATACTCGGCAATGGCGTCGGCCATCAGGCTGTCGTTCTGCGGCGTCTTGAAGGCCCACGAGCGCTTCGCATCCATAGGCGAGATGATTGCGGCCGATGCGGCCATCGAGATCATGGGCGTCTTGCCCTGACTTGCAGCGTCGAGCATGGCAAGCGAATTCGGCGTGACGGTCGAGCCCACGATAGCGTCAACATGGTCTTCATCGATCAGCTTGCGCGTGTTCTGCACTGCGCGGCTGGTGTCCGAACCATCGTCGAGCACGATGTACTCCACGCTCTTCCCACCAATCTCCTTTGGCAATAACGCGATTGTATTTTTCTCGGGAATGCCAAGCGATGCCGCCGGCCCTGTTGCCGACAACGTCACGCCAATCTTCACCTGCGCGATCGCGGCGCCGGCGCCCAGGGCCAGCGTCACGCCGAGCGCCGCGCTCGTCAGCCGTCCCTTCCATTTCACCGAGGTAGTCTTTCTCATTGCATCGTCTCCAGACGCTATGCCATCGCGCACGCCTTGTGCACTACAGCGAGTTGTTATGAATCTTTTGTCGTGCGGTCTTGGCTTGATTGCCGCTCAATCTATTTTCGGTCATTACCTGTATCTGAACCCGGTTTCCCTCAACGTTAGCCATCAGGCCAGCGCTGCCGAGCCCATCTAAAACACTCGCAAACATCTCGATAACACGTCGAAAAAAAGGCGCGTTCGAAGCAACGCGCCTTTAGTCGATTTATCTTGTTGTTTAGGTTCCCGTCAGTCTTTGGCGAGCTTCCACTGCCCGCCGACGATCTCCACCATCACGCGCGCCCGCTGATCGAGTCCTGAGTGATCGTTCGCGCTCATGTTGAAGATCCCGTGCGAGCCGGGCAAATCCTGGGTGCTTTCGATAGCCGCACGCAACGCTTCACGAAACGCCTGCGAGCCCGGTTGCCCCTTCTTCAACGCAATCGGAATCGCTCGTTGCAGCAACAGGCCGGCGTCCCATGCGTGACCGCCGAACGTGGAAATGGAACCCGCACCGTAAGCGTTTTCATAAGCCTGCTTATAAGTCAGCGCAGACTTCTTCACGGGGTTCGAATCGGGCAATTGCGCGGCGACCAGCAACGGTCCGGCCGGCAGGAACGTGCCCTCGCAATCCTTTCCGCACACACGCAGGAAGTCGTTGTTCGCCACGCCGTGCGTCTGATAGATCTTGCCCTTGTAGCCCCGCTCTTTCAGCGTCTTTTGCGGCAACGCGGCCGGCGTTCCCGCACCCGCGATCAGCACCGCATCGGGGTTCTGCGACATGGCTTTAAGAACCTGCCCGGTCACCGATGTATCGTTGCGCGCGAACCGTTCATTAGCGACGACCTTGATCTTCGCGAGATCGGCTGCCTTGGTGAATTCCTTGAACCAGCTTTCGCCGTAAGCGTCGCTGAAACCGATAAACGCCACCGACTTCACGCCATGATTCGACATATGCTGCGCGATCGCGGTCGCCATCAGGATGTCGTTTTGCGGCGTCTTGAACACCCACGCGCGTTTTGCATCCATCGGTTCCACGATGGTAGCCGCCGCAGCCATGGAGATCATGGGCGTGGATGTCTCAGATGCGACGTCGATCATCGCGAGCGAATTAGGGACTACCGTGGAACCAATCAGGGCATCGACGTGATCTTCACTCGTCAGCTTACGGGCGTTCTTGATGGCTTGCGTGGAATCGGTCGCATCGTCCAGGACGATGTAATCCATCTTCTGCCCGGCAATCTCCTTCGGCAGCAGCGCAATGGTGTTCTTTTCCGGAATTCCCAGCGATGCAGCCGGTCCAGTCGCGGACACTGTCACACCAATCTTTATGTCTGCAAAAGCGTGCGTACTGACTACTGCGGACATGCTCGCGATGAGTGCCGCCTTCGAGATCCAGCGTAAAGCCAACTTCATTGATATGCCCCGTAAATGTGTTTTGTTCACCGGCGCGATTTTACGATTTTTATATCCCGACCACGCGGTCGGTGAATCCGGAGTGTAGCGGACGAGAAGCGCACGGAGCAAGCGTTTTGAAGGAATTTGAACGAGCGAATGCGCGCTAAAGCACGTAATGAAAAATGCCCGGGAAAACCCGTATGAAATTGATTAATTTGATTTGATTGGCGAGAGTCGGCGGCCATTTATCTGGCCCTTAATCGCGGCAAAATAAATCGATTTGGACGTGAGAATCCGAGAGTTAAGCAAAAAGCGCGGAGCACAAATAAAAAGCGCTGTTGGAATCATCCAACAGCGCTTTCGGTCGGGCACTTGATGCCTCGTTGTCTCCTCGTTCTCCACCTCAAAATTCGGGTGCAACAGAACTGAAACGGATATTAGATTGTGCAACCAATACCGACAACCTAGCATTTACCCTAGTGGTGCACGTTGGCACCTTTATTGGGCGCTCGTTTATCCGAGTCTTGTCAGATGCGGAAGTTAACCGCACATCCTGAAGTATATAGTTCGGATCACCAACTAAATTGCGTGACTTTCGCGTATACCGTTTTAGCCGCGCAATGGCCTCACCCGTGCGATGATTTCTCCCACAATCCCCCGCCTGAACAGCAGCACGCATGCAATAAAGATCAGGCCCGTCACGATCGTCACCGACTCTCCGAGCGAGTTGAACCAGTCAATCCCGGTAAGCGATGACAACCCGGCGCCAATATCGCCGAGACGATTTTCCAGCGCCACAATAATGAACGCGCCAAGCAAAGGCCCGAACATGGTGCTCATGCCACCCACCAGGGTCATCAGCACGACCAGGCCGGACATGGTCCAGTAAGCATCGCCGAGCGTTTCGAATCCGAGCACCAGCGTTTGAAGCGCGCCAGCCAGTCCCGCCAATCCCGCCGACAACACGAACGCGAGCAGCTTGAAACGCGATGTGTCGTAACCCAGCGAGATCGCGCGCGGTTCGTTCTCCTTGATCGCAATCAACACTTGCCCGAACGGCGAATGCACCACGCGCACGATAAATCCGAACGCCAGCACCATCACTAGCAGCACGACGTAATAGAGCGTCAGATCGGAACTGAGGCTGATCGCACCGAACAACTTGCCGCGCGGCACGCCTTGCATCCCGTCTTCGCCATGCGTGAACGGCGCCTGCAGGAACACGAAATAGACCATCTGCGCGAGCGCCAGCGTGACCATCGCGAAGTAAATGCCTTGGCGACGAATCGCGAACAAGCCGACGACGAGACCCAGTAACGTTGCGATCGCCGTGCCCGCGATCACGCCTAGTTCCGGCGTAAAACCAAGCGTCTGGATCGCGTAACCAGCAGAATAACCGGCGCTGGCAAGGAACATCGCGTGGCCGAACGAAAGCAGGCCCGTGTAGCCGATCAACAAATTGAAGGCCGCCGCCAACAGCGCGAAGCACAGGACTTTCATCATGAAGACCGGGTACACGCCGAGGAACGGCGCCGCGATCAGGCCGGCCAGCAACACGCCGTAGAGCACTTTCCTAACCATCATTTTTCCTTGCCGAAAAGTCCCGCCGGGCGCACGAGCAGCACCAGCGCCATGATCACGAAAACCACCGTTGCAGAGGCTTCCGGATAGAACACGCGCGTCAGGCCTTCAATCACGCCGAGTCCGAGGCCGGTCAGGATCGAGCCCATGATGGAACCCATTCCGCCGATAACAACCACCGCGAATACGGTGATAATCATCGATTGCCCCATCAGCGGCGAGACCTGGATCACGGGCGCGGCCAGCACGCCCGCGAAGGCCGCGAGCGCCACGCCGAAACCGTAGGTGAGCGTGACCATCAGCGGCACATTGATGCCGAACGCCTCGACCATCTTCGGGTTCTCGGTGCCTGCGCGAAGATACGCACCGAGCCGCGTTTTCTCGATCACGAACCACGTCGCAAAGCACACGACCAGCGATGCCAGCACGACCCACGCGCGATAGTTCGGCAGGTACATGAAGCCGAGATTCGTCGCGCCGGACAGCAGCGCGGGGACATCGTAGGGCTGGCCGGATGAACCGTAGATCGAGCGAAACACGCCTTCGATCACCAGCGTCAAACCGAACGTCAGCAGCAACCCGTACAGATGATCGAGCTTGTAGAGCCAGCGCAACATCGTCCGTTCGATCACGATGCCAAACACGCCCACAATCAGCGGCGCGAGCACGAGCATGGCCCAGTACGGCACATTGAAATACGAGAAACCCATCCATGTGAGCATCGCGCCGAGCATGAACAACGCGCCGTGGGCGAAGTTGATCACGTTGAGCAGGCCGAAGATCACCGCGAGGCCAAGGCTCAGGATGGCGTAGAACGATCCGTTCACCAGCCCGAGCAGCAACTGGCTCATCATCGCCGCGAGCGGAATGCCGAAAATTTCCATTGAATCTGCCGTCAGAGTAGTGTCGACGCATGCCGCCTGGCTCAAGGTGAGCAAGCCGTCATGCGTCGATCGATCATGCGCAAACGTGTAGCGGCCATTCAAGCCATCGGCGTTACGCGTGACTCCGCAGTGCCGCTAGCAGTGCCACTAAACCCGGCCGCTTACTTCCACAAAGGGCAGCGTGATTCCGCCTTGGTGTCGAAAGCCTGCTCACCCGGAATGGTCGCCGTGATCTTGTAGTAGTCCCACGGTTCCTTCGATTCCGCCGGCGTCTTCACTTGCATCAGGTACATGTCGTGGATCATGCTGCCGTCCGCGCGGATGTAGCCGTTTTGCGTGTAGAAGTCGTTGATCTTCATCTTGTGCAACTGGTCCATCACCTTGTCGCTGTCCGTCGATCCCGCCGCTTGCACCGCCTTCAGGTACGTGGTGACCGCGGAGTAATCGGCTGCATGCAGACTCGTCGGCATCTTCTTCATCTTGGCGAAGTAGCGCTGTGCCCATGCGCGGGTGGTGGCGTCCTTGTTCCAGTACCAGCTGTCCGTTGCAACCAGGCCTTGCGTGGTTTCGAGACCCAGGCTGTGGATGTCGGTCAAGAAGATCAGCAGTGCGGCAATCTTCATCGTTTTGGTGATGCCGAATTCCTTCGCCGCCTTGATCGAGTTGATCGTGTCACCGCCTGCGTTCGCCAGACCCAGCACCTGCGCTTTCGACCCTTGCGCCTGCAACAGGAACGACGAGAAGTCAGAGGCCGACAAAGGATGACGAACCGCGCCGAGCACCTGGCCGCCATTCGCCTTCACGACATCCGACGTGTTCTTTTCCAGCGCCTTGCCGAACGCGTAATCAGCCGTCAGGAAGAACCACGTCTTGCCGCCCTGCTTCGTCACGGCCGAGCCCGTGCCCTTGGCGAGCGCCATGGTGTCATAGGCGTAGTGAACCGTGTACGGCGTGCACTGCTCGTTGGTGAGGTTGTCCGCACCTGCGCCAATGTTGATGTACGGGATCTTCTTCTCGCCAGCGACTTGATTCGTCGACAATGCCGTTGCCGAATTCGTACCGCCGATGATCACATTTACGCCATCGCGATCAATCCATTCACGCGCCCGCGATGCCGCAATATCCGCCTTGTTCTGGTGATCCGCGTAGACCAGTTCAATCGGCTTGCCGTTCACCTTGCCGCCGAAATCCGCAATCGCCATGCGGATGGATTCGAGGCCGCCTTGCCCGTCGATGTCCGCGTACAGGCCGGACAAGTCCGTGATATAGCCGATCTTCACCGTGTCGCCGGGGGCTGCCTGGACGTTGCCAGCCATCAGCGAGGCCGTGGCAGCCGCAATCGCTACGCAGAGTCCCGAGAGGCGCGCGAGGGTCTTCTTCTTCATTACAGTCTCCGTTGAGTTGTTGTTCTTGCGGCGGGCCGCATGCTGATGTGTTGAACTTGCGTTTGACGTTCTAAACCCCGAGCAGCTCGTGCAACACCGGCATTTTCGCTTCGAGTTCGCCGGAGTTGAAATGCTCGACGATCTTCCCGTGCTCCATGACATAAAAGCGATCGGCGAGCGGAGCGGCAAACCGAAAATTCTGTTCGACCATCACGATGGTGTAGCCACGCGCTTTCAGCATCATGATCATTCGCGCGAGCGTCTGGACGATGACAGGCGCAAGCCCTTCCGATATTTCATCGAGCAGCAGCAGGTTTGCGCCGGTGCGCAAGATGCGCGCGACCGCCAGCATTTGCTGCTCGCCGCCCGACAAGCGCGTGCCTTGGCTGCTGCGGCGCTCCTTGAGATTGGGGAACATCGAATAGATTTCATCGATCGACATGGCGTCTTTCGCGGGGCCTACAAGCGGCGGCAAAAGCAGGTTCTCTTCGCAAGAGAGGCTTGAAAAGATGCCGCGTTCCTCCGGGCAATACCCCACGCCGTAATGCGCGATCTTGTGCGTCGACATGCCAATGGTTTCATGTCCGCCGATACGAATCGACCCCGTGCGACGACCGGTGAGGCCCATGATGGCGCGCAGCGTTGTGGTGCGTCCTGCGCCGTTGCGTCCGAGCAGCGTGACGACTTCGCCTCGATGCACAGTCAGATCCACGCCGTGCAGGATGTGCGATTCGCCGTACCAGGCTTGTGCGCCAACAAGCTCGAGCGCCGGCTCCTGAGTCGATGCTCCAGGCAATTGTTCCGCGCGGCGTTCTTCCACGATCGTGCTCATGCGTGCGCTCCGGCGAGGGATGCGTCGGCGCTGCCCATGTAGGCTTCCATCACCAGCGCGTTCTTCGATACCTCGGAGTAACTGCCCTCCGCCAGCACTTCGCCACGTTGCAAGACGGTGATGGTGTCCGAGATGCCTGCGATCACGTTCATATTGTGTTCAACCATCAAGATGGTGCGTCCCGCCGATACTTTCTTGATCAGTGCCGTCACGCGGTCGACGTCTTCGTGACCCATGCCTTGCGTGGGTTCATCGAGGAGCATGAGTTCGGGTTCCATCGACAGCGTGGTGGCTATTTCGAGCGCGCGTTTGCGGCCATAGGAAAGTTCGACCGTGGTGGTGTCGGCGAAATCGGTCAAGCCGACCTGCGTGAGCAAGTCCATCGCGCGATCATTGAGTTCGTTGAGGACGCGTTCGCTTTTCCAGAATTTGAACGATGTCCCGAGCGAACGCTGCAAGCCGATGCGCACGTTCTGCATCACTGTCAGATGCGGGAACACAGCAGAAATCTGAAACGAACGAATGACACCACGACGAGCAATTTGCGCAGGCCGCTCACCCGTGATGTCGATGCCGTTGAAGACGATTTGTCCTGCGGTCGGTTCCAGGAACTTCGTAAGCAGGTTGAAGCAGGTCGTTTTGCCCGCGCCGTTAGGGCCGATCAAGGCGTGGATGGAGCCGCGACGCACGCGCAGGTTCACGCCGTTGACGGCGGTGAAGCCTTTGAACTCTTTTGTCAGGCCGCGGGTTTCCAGAATCGTATCGCCGAGAATCATGTCCCCTTCCGTGCTTTGTTTGAGCCTTTGTTTCAGCTTCAGCTCGGTGCGCTTTTGGCGCATGCCCCGTGATTTTGCTGGCGGTGTTTGTGTAGGTGCATGCGCAATTGCCGTTGCGATTTTGCTGCCTCGTTGTTGCATTTCTTGCGTGCTGCACAATCGTGATGCAGACCTGCGGTGCAACAAGCGCGCTGGCGTTATTGTCGCGCCAATGATGCAGCGCAATCATCGGGATTTGCACTTAGTTTTGAGCCTGGTTTTCGATAGCACCGGATGGCATTTGAATGTCGTTCGCACCGGTACCCGGCCTGGAGGCCGGGGTTTATGCCGTTGATTACGGCTAAAGTCAGCCAGGAACCCCCTCCACCGGCGCGAGCGAAAACAAAAACCGCCGATCGGCGCGAATCATTTCGCTAGCCCGCTCAGCGATCATCAATGTCGGGGAATTTGTGTTGCCCGAGGTAATTGTCGGCATCACCGAGGCATCGACCACTCGCAAGCCACTCACCCCGATCACGCGCAAACGCGCATCAACGACCGCAGCCGGGTCGTTATCCGTCCCCATCCGGCATGTTCCTACCGGATGAAAAATAGTCGTCCCAACTTTTCCCGCCGCAATAGCAAGTTCCGCGTCCGTCTGGAAAGCCGGACCCGGCAAAATCTCCTCCGGCGAATACTTCGCCAACGCGGGCGCGCTCGCAATCCGCCGAGTCAAGCGCATCGCGTTGACCGCCACCTCGCGATCACGATCCGTTGACAGATAATTGGGCGCAATCAAAGGTGCGTCGCGTGCGTCCGGCGTTGCGATATGAACACTTCCCCGCGACGTCGGCCGCAGTGGACACACCGACGCGGTGAACGCATTGAACGCATGCAGCGGCTCTCCAAACCGGTCGAGCGATAACGGCTGCACGTGGTACTCCACATCCGGCCGCGTAATGGTCAAATCATCCGGATTGGACTTCGCGAACGCCCCGAGTTGCGAGGGCGCCATCGACATTGGCCCGCTTCGCATCAACATGTACTGCAAGCCGATCCATGCCTTACCCCACCAATGCGCCGACAGCGTGTTCAACGTTCGTACACCACGCACTTTGTAAGCCATCCTAAGCTGTAGATGATCCTGCAAATTCTCGCCTACACCGCGCAGGTCCTGCACGACATCGATACCCAGCCGCTGCAGCCGCGCGCCGTTCCCAATGCCGGATAGTTCCAGTAATTGCGGCGAATTGACCGCGCCCGCGCTCAGGATCACTTCGCAACGGGACTTGGCTAGATAGTCCGTATCGCCGCCACGATATTCAACTCCAACGCAGCGCTTATCCTCCATCACTAGCCGTTGCGTATGCGCGCCCGTGATGATGGTGAGATTCGGCCGCTTCATCGCGGGCCGCAAGAATGCCTTCGATGCATTCCATCGAATTCCGCTGCGCTGGTTCACATCGAAATAACCGACGCCCGTGTTGTCGCCCCGATTGAAATCGTCAGTAGCGGGAAGGCCGCTTTCCTGAGCCGCCTGTGCGAATGTTTCCAGCACCTTCCACTTCAATCGCTGCTTCTCGACACGCCATTCGCCCCCGGCGCCATGCCACTGATTCCCACCGCCATGATGATCTTCACTGCGCTTGAATACCGGCAGCACAGAATCCCAGGACCAGTCGCGATCGCCGGTAATGCGCGCCCAATCGTCGTAATCCTCGCGTTGGCCGCGCATGTAAATCATGCCGTTGATCGATGAGCAACCACCCAGCACGCGGCCTCGCGGATACGAAAGCGAGCGGCCATCGAGTCCCGCTTCAGCCTGGGTTTTATAAAGCCAATCGGTGCGCGGATTGCCGATGCAATACAGATAGCCGACCGGCACGTGAATCCAGTGGTAGTTATCTCTGCCGCCGGCTTCGAGCAGCAGCACGCTGACATCGGCATCTTCGGTCAGCCGGTTTGCCAGCACGCAACCAGCCGTTCCCGCACCGACGATAATGTAATCAAACTCGCCCTCAAGCTTGCGCGCGTCCTGTTTCATTTTGTCTCCTGCCCAAGCCGCTTCAGGCGGCTTTCACTTTGTCACAAACGCACAAGCTACTGCGGACGCAGTGCAGCAATCCAATCAGATATCTTCAATAGCTTTATAAGCTGCGCTAATATCAGGCATGGACCTGACTCTTCTCCGTGCTTTTGTCACCGTCGCCCGCGAAGGCAATCTCACGCGCGCCGCCGTGTTGCTGCACGTGTCGCAGCCGGCCGTCAGCCTGCAAATCAAGAACCTGCAGGAGACGCTGGGCATTACGTTGTTTTCGCGGACGTCGCACGGCCTGATCCTCACGCGCGATGGTGAAACCCTCCTGCCGCACGCTGAACGGGCTCTCACAGCCGCGAGCGAAGTGCAGCGCGTGGCCGCCGCGCTTCGCCACGAGGTCAGTGGGCGCCTGACCATCGGGACCATTCTTGATCCCGAATTCCTGCGCCTGGGGGGTTTCTTGCGCGCGCTCGTGGAGACGTATCCGCGCATTGAAACCGCGCTGCGGCACGGCATGTCAGGCTGGGTGCTCGAGCGCATCAAGGCGCGCGATCTCGATGTAGGGTTTTATATCGGCGATCCGGTTATCGATGAACCCCGCGATCCGGACCGCTTTTATGTCGTGCAACTGAAGCCTTATCTGTATCGCGTGCTGGCGCCAGCGGGTTGGAACGATCGCGTGAACCGGCCGGAGCGTTTGGAGGGCGGCGACAGTGGCTGGGCCGCGCTTGCCCGGCTGCCCTGGATCTGGACGCCGCCGGAGTCGGCCCATAACCGCTTGCTCACGCGGATCTTCGATGCCCACGGCGTTCAGCCCGTGAAAGTGGCCGAGGTGGATCAGGAGCCGTCGATGCTCGACTTGGTCAAGTCGGGCGTGGGCCTGACGCTCGTGCGCGATTCCATCGCGCTGGCCGAAGCGCACGCGCATGCGCTGACTATCGTGGAAGGCGTCACGGTGCCTACGCAGCTTTCGTTCATCGTGCTCGGGGAGCGCCGTGAGGAGCCGAGCATCGCGGCGGCGTTACGTCTGATTGAAGATCAATGGGCGACATAGTCGCCTGAAACACCGTTTTGAACGTCGTGACCGGAAGCCGATGAATCTTCCGGTCATCAAATTTTGTTAGTCTGAGGGACGCGCATCTGGCGCCCACGTGAACAGGAAATTTCAACATGGCACGCAATATCGAAATCAAGGCTCGCGCGCATCAATTCGACCAGCTCCTGGCCAGCGCCGCTGCGCTAGCCAGCGAACCGCCGATGATCTACCGCCAGCAAGATTTTTTCTACGATGTGCCAAACGGCCGCCTCAAACTGCGTCAATTCGATGACAACACGCCAGCCGAACTGATTTTCTATCAACGCGATGACCGCGACGGCCCGAAGGTGTCGTACTACTCACGCAGCCCGGTAACCAATCCCGAAGCCACCCACGCGCTGCTCGCTCAAGCGCTGAACACGCGCGGCATCGTGAATAAGGAACGGCATGTGTATATCGTCGGGCGCACGCGGATTCATCTGGACCGCGTGGACGGGCTGGGCGATTTCATCGAGCTCGAAGTGCTGCTCGGCCAGGATGACGACGAAGCCGGCGGCGAGAAAGAAGCTGAGGAATTGTTTGCGAAGCTTGGCGTGTCGGCGAGCGACCTTGTGCCGGTTGCGTACGTCGACTTGTTGAGCGAGCCGGCTTAAACCGCCCGGCTTAATTGGCAGAATCCGGTGGATTGGCCGCCAGATGCCCAAGCGGCAGCGGCCCGTTGCGCTTGAATGTGGTCAATACGATATTGGAGCGCACGCTGTCCACGCCGGGAACTCGCATCAGTTTCTTCATGACGAACGTCGACAGCGCGTTCAAATCCGGCGCGACGATGCGCAACAGGTAATCGGCGTCGCCAACCGTCGCATGGCATTCGAGCACTTCGGGCAGCGCTTCAATCTGCTGCTGGAACTGGTCGATAACGGTATCGCCGTGATGCTTCAGCTTGAGGCTCGTAAAAGCGGTGACGCCGAGGCCGAGTTTTTCGGGGCGCAGCACAACCCGGTAGCCATCGATCACACCAGTAGCCTCCAGGCGTTGCAAACGGCGCCCGATTTGCGATGGCGACAGCGGCACTTCCTCGCCGAGTTGCTGATGCGTCGCGCGGCCGAAGCGCTGAAGAACGTCAAGTAGCGCGAGATCGAAGTGATCAAGGTCGACCATGGGGATATCCTGCGTGAAAAGCTGAAAGACGCAAGCTTACCGCGTGATCCTCGCGTGATCTTCTTAGGCCCTCGCGTCGCTGACCTCAACCACTCATGTAAGGAGAACCGGCATGATCAAGAAACTTACAGCTGACGAATTGCCCAAGCTTCTCGGCGAATTAAAGCAATGGCAACCTAGCGCGGATAACAGCTCAATTCAGCGAAGTATCAAGTTCGCTGATTTCAACGAGGCATTCGGTTTCATGACCCGCGTGGCAATAAAGGCGCAGGAAATGGATCACCATCCAGAATGGTCGAATGTGTTCGACAAAGTGGAAATCACGCTCTCGACGCATACGGCAAAAGGTCTGACGGAACGCGATATAACGCTTGCGAGATTCATCGACGCCATAACCTGAAGCACCTGAAAGCCGCTCGCTACCCTGATCACTGCGACAAATGCGTAACAGCCGTATTACAAACAATGACATTCAAATTCCGCAATAAGCGGGGCCGAAAAGAGCTGCCAGAGGCCAAAACTCGCTTATTCGAAAGCAGAAACAAAGGTGTTTGCAAGTCTGCGGCAACGAAAACTTTCATCAAGAAAGAAAACTTATAATACAGGCGTAAGCTTTCACCAGACCCTGCGCGCTCTGACGGCTCCAGTCCATCGGCGGCACAGACCGACACTGTACAATCAGCAACGCATACGGTTTGGACAGTCCGTTTTACCCCTTGCAACGATTGGTTTGGTCGCCACAGGGGCTTGGCGGACGTGCTGGAGACCGATCGCGGAGTGGCGTCCGTGAAGTGGGGAATTTTGGCGTGTCCGGCCACAGGAGAATTGCTGCACAGCAAGGCGCGGTGCAGCGTTTGGCGTAAAAAGATTGCTGATATAACTCGGACGGCGCCGCGGTATAGAAAGGTGAGCAATTCCGGCTGGCGGCCGCGGCATGCAATCGAGCCCAATTCATCGTATAAGAGCGACTTCCATGCGAATCCTTCTGATCGAAGATGACCGCCCCATCGCGCGCGGCATTCAAAGTAGCCTTGAACAAGCCGGCTTTACCGTCGATATGGTCCACGACGGCATTTTCGCGGAGCAAGCGCTCACGCAAAATCGCCATGAACTGGTGATTCTCGATCTCGGCTTGCCGGGTATCGACGGCATGACGCTGCTGTCGCGTTTCCGCCAGGGCAATCGCCACACGCCAGTGATTATCCTGACCGCACGCGACGAACTGCATGACCGCGTCCAGGGCCTGAATAGCGGCGCCGACGACTACATGCTCAAGCCGTTTGAACCCGCCGAACTCGAAGCGCGCATTCGCGCCGTGATGCGCCGCAGCGGCCCGCATGGCGACGTCCCGCGTCCGGAAGTATCGCTGGGCGGATTGCGTCTGTCGGGTGTGGATCGCCGCATTTTCAACGACGAAAAGCCCCTTGAACTGTCGCCGCGTGAATTCGCTGTGCTCGAAATGCTGTTGCTGCGCCACGGCCGCGTGGTCAGCAAGGCGCAATTGCAGGATCACCTGACGCACTTCGGCGGCGATCTTGGCGACACCGCCATTGAAGTCTACGTGCACCGGGTTCGCAAAAAACTCGAAAACTGCCGCGTGGAAATCGTGACGGTGCGAGGGTTCGGCTACCTGCTGCAGGAAATCCGGCAGACAGCCGCGTAAGCGGTTTGTCGATGGCGTAATCAAGTAACCAGCCTGACGAGCGGTAACCAGCACCTTGCGATTCCCACCCCGGCGCACGCTTGACGAACGTTTCGACCGCGCCGACTGGCTGCATCTGGCGCGCTCGACAACCACGTCTGCACGCGTGCCGCCCAGTCTGCGGCGCTCGCTGTTGCGCCGCCTGGCCGCGCCGCTGTCGCTGCTTGCGTTGATGAGCGGATTGATGGCGTACTGGCTTGCGTGGCAATACACGCAGCACGTAGTCGACCGCTCGCTGGCCGACCTCGCCACGGCTATCTCCAAGCAAATCCAGCTAGCAGGCGTCGATGCACCGCTCACGGTGCCGCCGCTTGCCCGCGCGATGTTTTCGGATCCTATCGAACAACTGATCTACCGGATCAGCGACGGCGATACCGAGATCGCCGGCGAACGCGATCTGCCGTTGACCGGCACGAACGTGCGCCGGATCCACTACGCATACGTCTTCGAAACGAACTACCAGGGCACGAGCGTGCGTGCGGCACAGGTGCGCGTCGACCAGTTGCACGGCAATCCGATCGTGGTGGAAGTGGCGCAGCGCGTGGGCTCGCGGTATCGAATAGCGGTCGAGTTCATGGTCGCCATCATGATGCCGCTGCTGCTCCTGCTGCTGGCGGGCTGGGTGATCGTGTGGCGCGTGGTGAACCAGCAGCTCAACCCGCTGACCGATCTCGCCGATACCCTCAACCGGCAGACGCACACGTCGCTCGAACCGGTCGATGAATCGTTCGTTCCCATCGAAATTCGACCTCTGACGAGCGCGATGAACGCCCTCCTCGACCGCCTGAAAACGGCGCTGGACGGACAGCGCAAATTTATCGCCGACGCGGCGCACCAGTTGCGTACGCCGCTCACCGCCGTGAAGCTGCACGCCGAGCAGGCGGCGAGCGCCAAGGATCCGGCCAAGGTGCTGGAAGCGGTCAAGGAGCTGCGGGCCTCGGCGGATCGGGCCGTGCGCTTGTCGAACCAGCTGCTCTCGCTCGCACGCGCCGAACCGGGCGAACAGGCCGCGCGTTTCATTGACTTCGATTACGCCAATCTCGCGTTTGAAACCGGCGCCGAATGGGTGCCGCGCGCGCTGGCCGTGGGTATCGACATGGGCTTCCAGCGTCTCGATGACCCTGATAACGAGCATCCCCTGCTCGTGCGCGGCAATCTCGTGCTGGTGCGTGAGGTGATTGGCAATCTGATCGATAACGCGCTGAAATACGTCCCCACTTCCCGTGCCGAAGGCGCGCTGGTGACTGTTACGGTGACGCAGACTATCGACGAAACCGGCCGGAAGATGGGCGAAATCGTGGTGGAAGACAACGGTCCAGGCGTGCCGCTGGAACAGCAGCCGGATCTATTCAAGCGCTTCTTTCGCGGCGATGGCCACGGCGTGGAAGGTGGCGCCGGACTGGGTCTTGCGATCGTCCACGACATCATGGTCCTCCATAACGGCAGCGTGCATTATGAAGACGCTCCAGCGCCCGAAGGCGGTGCGCGTTTCATCGTGCGGATGCCTTTGAAAACGGCATGAAAAAACGCCACGGCAGTTTGGGCCGTGGCGTTTTTTAAGCTGACACCTTCTGCAAATTCCTACTTTTTCTTCTTCAATGCCAGCATGGTGCCGCGGCACTTCTTGGCTCCGCAGCGGCACTCGTATTCCTTCTTGAGCTTCTTGGTAATGCGACCGTCGATGACGAGACCGTAGTCGTAGTACAGCTCTTCATCTTCCTTGATCGCACGCAGCGCGTGAATGAACACACGCCCTTCCTTCTCTTCCGCTTCGCAATTCGGCGCGCACGAATGGTTGATGTAGCGTGCGCTGTTGCCGTCGACCTTGCCGTCGATCACCTTGCCGTTTTCGAGCGCGAAATAGAACGTATGGTTCGGCTCGTCAGGGTTGTGGGGATGACGGCGCAACGCCTCTTTCCACGAAATGCGTTCGCCTTTGTACTCGATAATCCGTTCGCCCTTGGCGAGCGGCATCGCGGCGAACACGCCCTTGCCGTGTATGCCCGAACGGCGGACGGCGACCCTCCGTGAACTCATCGAACGAATCCTTTAAAACGAATCGGTTTGGCTTAGCAGACGCTTCAACTTCGCCACCGTCCCGGTTTCACGCGAACGGTGACAAACCGGAACGTGGCTTAAAAAAACGCGGCGGCCTGAATGCGAGGCGCCGCCGCGTTGCTGTCTTTCTCAATGCACTGATTGTTTCGGTACTTCGTGTGCTTCATCTGCTGCACGTGTGAAGTTCAAACCATACAGGCAAACAACGGCATCGTACACGTTAGCCGCGCACGAATTCAACCGCTCCATAAATTCAAGCTGCGCGTTTCAGCGCTGACCGAACGAGATATCGCCGAACAACGCCTTCTGTTCGCGCGGCTGCGAGCGCCAGTATTGCGGCGGCGCTACGACGGTCGCACCCAGTTGCGCGGCCGCGTGCCACGGCCAGCGCGGATTGTAGAGCAGCGCGCGTGCCAACGCGACGAGATCCGCCTCGCCCGACTCAATAATTTCTTCGGCATGCTGCGGATCGGTGATCAGACCCACGCCCATGGTGTTCACGCCCGTGGCTTCCTTGATGGCTTTTGCGAACGGCAGTTGATATCCCGGCGACAAGGGAATCTTTTGCAACGGCGATACACCGCCCGACGACACATCGATCCAGTCAACCTTGTGTTTCTGCAACTCCTTCACGAACACAATGGTCTGCTCGAGATCCCATCCGCCCTCCACCCAATCCGATGCCGACACACGCAGGCCGACGGGTTTATCGGCGGGAAAAGCGGCACGCACCGCGTCGAAGACTTCGAGCGGAAAACGCATGCGATTTTCGAGTGAACCGCCGTATTCATCGGTGCGCTGGTTGGCAAGCGGCGAGAGGAACTGGTGCAGCAGATAACCGTGGGCCGCATGCACTTCAAGCGCATCCATTCCAAGGCGCGCGGCACGTTTTGCCGTCGCCACGAAGGCATCGCGGATACGGATCAGGCCGGCGGCATCGAGTGCGAGAGGCGGCGTTTCGCCTTCCTTGTGGGGAATCGCCGACGGTGCCGAAGGTAACCAGCCCCCGTTCGAAACCTCGATCAACTGACCGCCTTCCCAAGGTGCCGCACTCGATGCTTTCCGGCCAGCGTGGCTGATCTGCATCGTGATGGCGATAGGCGAATATTGCCGGATCGCGTCGATGACCGGCTTGAGCGCGGCTTCAGTCACGTCGTCCCAAAGTCCGAGATCGCCCGGCGTGATACGGCCATCAGGCTCGACCGACGTTGCTTCGAGACAGAGCATGCCGGCGCCGGAGAGCGCGAGGTGTCCGAGGTGGATCATGTGCCACGCGGTGGCTTCGCCGCGAACGGCTGAGTATTGGCACATCGGCGAGACCACGATGCGGTTCGGAAGCGTCACGCCTCGCAGCGTGAAAGGCGAAAACAGAGCGCTCATGGGGGAGTTTCCGAAGGAAGGGAAAGGGGGCGAATTAGAATAGCACTTCGGTTTTTTCCGTGCTGACAGCAAGCCCGGTCGCCCGGACAAATAACGCCGGCGCCCTCGCCCCTTATTTCATCTGGCTTGCAGGCGTATTCAATCTCATCGCCCATGATTCAACCTTGCCGGTATCGAGCCGCTTTGCCGCCGTGCTTCGCCACGATGGCGTGAGTGCCGCGAGCCCAGCCATTTGTTCCAGCGCCGGGCGATCATCCCGATCAATGTAAAACACCCGCAGCAATCGTTCGATCGTCCATTCGGGATGCGGCCGCGCGAGCCGTTCCAGGACATCGCCGGCACCGGTTTCGCCGGGTTCAAGCACGCGGTAATACCAACCCGTACGACGCGTGTCCTGCACGCGTCGAGACATGTCATGGCGGGAAAAATGGAGATTGAGTTTCCAGCACGGCTGGCGCGGCTGCGACACCTGCACGATCACGGTGCCAAGACGAAACACATCGCCGACGCATACATCTGCTTCATTCAAACCGTGCGTCGAGATATTTTCACCAAATGCGCCGGGTGCATTAAAACGAGTCAACCCCGTAGACGATGCCGGCCATTCGTCACGCCAGACGGCGTAGTGGTCGCGGCTATAGTGATGCAGTGCTTTCTCGGGACCGCCGTGATGTTTGCGCTCGTACTGGTGGTCACCTTCCAGCCCGGTTTCGCCCACGCGAACACGCGACGCCAGCGGCACTTTGTGAATCGCGCTGTATTTGCCTTGCGTGCCGAGCGGCGCAACTTCTCCGGCAAGCACGGCGTCAATCACAGGATTCATGGTGCACTACCTTCAGTTCGTCTAAGTCTTTATTTGGCTGTTTCGAAACGGTCCAGCCATTCGCCAAACATCTTGCGCGCGGCGCGTTCGAGCGCTGGGCCGTGCCGGGCGGTATCGGCGCGTAAAGCAGTCACCGTAGTACCGCTTTCCGCCACTTCGCCCGGGTACGCCACCAGCCAGCTTTCAAAACGGTCGACGAGCACTTCAGGATGGCATTGCAAACCCAGGACGTGCTCGCCCCAGCTGAAGGCCTGATTTTCACAGAGATCCGTCGATGCAAGCAGCGTGGCGCCATCGGGAAGATCGAAGGTATCTCCATGCCAATGGAGCACCGGCGTCGACTGACCTTCGGCTTCGAAATGCCGTAGAGCGGAAGCCCTTCCCGCGTTGGTCAGCGTCAGCGCTTTCCAGCCGAGTTCTTTTTGCGCCGCCGGATAAACCTTCGCCCCCAGCGCGCGGGCAATCAATTGCGCACCCAGGCAGATACCGATAGTCGGCAGGCCCGCCGCAATGCGCTTTTCCAGCATGGCGAGCAATGGATTCAGATGGGGAAACAGCGCGTCATCATAAGCGCCGATCGGGCCGCCGAGGACGACCATCAGGGAAGTATCGAGCGGATCGGGAGCGTCAATTCGAGCGCGGCCCACGTCGAGATAACGCACCAGTTGACCACGGTCGCCCAGCACTAGTTCCAGGCTGCCGAGATCTTCGAAATAGACGTGGCGTATCGCCAGGACTTCACGTTTCATCGGCGATCACCCAAGAGAGCCGGCAAGCTGAGATCGGCGCACGCGGCATCAGGCGGCGCACACAAAGGAGAGGCACGGTCGATCAGCGCACCGCCAACGGGCGCGCGGCTCGAATAGCCCGTCAGCCAAGTCTAACCGACAGCGCCGAGCTTCGCGCTCAAGGCGCGAAACTCGGACAGCGAAGAGAGACGTGAAGCGAAACGTGAAGCTTCAGGCAGCGCCGCTTACGCGACTTGCGCGAAGATCTTCCAGTTCTTCTTCTGCTTGGCGAGATCGCCTTCTTCGTATACTGAACAATCGAGGCGCAGGTCAGTATCGGCCATGTCGATGTTCAGCAACGCGCAGTGATGCGGCGTCTTCTTCGGGTTCTTGCTCGCTTCGAGATGCGTGCAGCTCAGGCACATGCGGTGCGGCGGAATCTGCTGCACCACTTCCAGTTGCCGAATGGTCTTGAGCAAGCTGCGATAAAGCTGTGATTGCTCATCGACCTTCAACGTGCCGACTGCCTTCGACAAGAACTCCGGCCATACCAGCGCCTTCTTGGCCGCCGTCTTTCCGCGTGCGGTCAGGCGTACAGCCAGCGCGCGCCCGTCGTCCAGCGCACGGCGCTTTTCGACCAGACCCTTGCCTTCCAGTGTGCTGACGGCATCGCTGGTGGTCGCGGCGGTCAACGCCGTTTCCCGTGCGATCTCGCCAAGCCGCATTGGACCGCGCCGCTGCATCAGCAGCACGAGAATTTCGCCCTGGGTCGGCGTCAAGCCCGCACCCTCAGCCCATTCCCATGCCTGGCTACGCATCGCCGTGCTCAACCGCAGTAAGCCATGGGTCACCCGCCCTGTGGCCTGCTCTCCGTATACGCCTTCGCTCATAGTCGTTCGCTTCGTCTTTCTTGATGCTTATCTGATGGTTCGGCAACGGCTTGAAAACCGGCAAAACGTCAGACCCCGCTCGTTTTACCCAAACCGCTGCTGGCTCAATCGCCGACTTATCCGACCGGCGAATCCTTTCGTATCAACTACCGTCTCAAAATTCGGGCGATCAAACCGATGCAGCTAGTTCGTCGTCCGGATAAGGACATCTACGTTTTTCCGTGGCGCCTGTTCTAGACCGTCGAGCGCTTCGTTTGTTTCACCGGCGTTGCATCTCCCTGCCGGTAAAACCGACATTCTAAGCGACTGGAACCAAACGTACACCTTAGTTATTCACAAAACAGTGTGGACAACGCAGTGGATAACCACATTATTCGATGTGCGCCGATTCTTGATAACCCCCCAAGTGTGCAAAAGCACCCGATTGTTATCCCGCGTTGACCCTTTCGATGCAAGGCTCCGCACCGAAGTTATGCGCACTCCAAACTGTTGAGTTTGTGGAGATTTTATCGGTTGTCCACAGAATTGCTCGCTGCTTGTTAACTACTATTACGTATGTATACGAACTCATGACAGTAAACCTTAGAGACATGTTATCGGCATCGGTCTGAAAGAAAATGACAAAAATAAACCTGCCGGGGAAGCAGGTTTATTTTTTTGCTGGCGGTCGAACCAATGAAGCCAAGGCCGATCCGTCACTCGCGCCACTGCAGGCACTGCTGACGAACCGCTTCATGCAGTGAGCGCTCGCGGTCGAAAACACCGCGTAACCAGGTAGCGTCGTTCATGTTGCTACGGGCGATATCGCCGACCTGACGCAGCGCTTCGTTCGAACCGAGCGCGTCGGCATGCGGCGCGATGATGTCGAGCGTCGCGAGGATGTCTTCCGCAATCGTGCGGCGCTCGCCCGTCTGAGGATCGATGCAACTGCCTTCCAGCCCAAAACGGCAAGCCTCGAACCGGTTGAACGTGTAGACGAGATAGTCGTCCTCTTTCAGCGTCAAGGGCTTGTCGAGCAGCAGGTAGCGCGCGAGCGTCTGGATGTAGCAAGCAATGGCCGCTGCGCGATCGACTGACAGCGGCGTGTCCATCACCCGGACTTCAATCGTCCCAAAACCTGGTTTTGGCCGGATGTCCCAGTAAAAATCTTTCATGCTGTTGACCACGCCGGTGCTGACCATCTTCGAGAAATATTCCTCGAAGCTGTCCCACGTGAGCGTGAACGGCGCGCGGCCGGATAACGGAAATGCAAAGACCGAATTGAGGCGCGCGGAATGAAAGCCGGTATCCACGCCTTGCACGTACGGCGACGAAGCCGACAACGCGATGAAGTGCGGAATGAAACGCGACATGGAATGCAGCAGGAACAACGCGCTGTCCGGGTCCGGGCAGCCAATGTGCACGTGCTGGCCGAATACCGTGAACTGCTTCGCGAGGTACCCGTAGAGCTCGGAAAGATACTGAAAGCGCGGTGTATCGAAGATCTGGCGATCGCTCCACTGCTGGAAGGCGTGTGTGCCACCGCCACACAGCCCGACGTTGAGGTGGTCAGCAGCGGACACCAGGGTGTCGCGGATGGCGCGGAGGTCCGTTACAGCCTGTTCATGCGTCGTACAGATGCCGGTGGACAACTCGATCATGCTTTCGGTGATCTCCGGCGTGATGCTGCCGGGGATCTTTTCGTCCTTGACGAGCCGCATGAGATCGGAGGCGGCCTTGGTCAGGTCGTAGTCGTGCGTGTTGACGACCTGGATCTCGAGTTCGACGCCAAAGGTGAACGGCTCCGAGTTGATGAAAGGTTCGAGTGACATGGTGCCTCTTGATTGACAAAGCCTGGGTCGCCAGCGGGCGAGCTTATCGGCACGAAGCGCCGGGTAGCTCAGCAGCTTCAAAGCACGCTCAAGCGCTCCAATGACCGGCTCGATGACCCGCCCGGCGACCCGATGAAAACGAGAAAAAAGACGGGTTGAAACGCTACTCGCGGCGTTCGCCGATCGCCGACAAACTTCGATACACGAGGAACGGCGTAACAATTTGCAGCACGACGATCGAGCACATCACGATTGCCCGCAGCGTGGGATCGTAGTCGGGATACAGCACGTACATATCGTCGACGAGCAGATACGCAAGCGCGGACATTGGCGTCAACGACACCCCGAGCGCCGCGCCCTGTTTCCAGTTCAGACCGCTCGGTTTTGCAAAGATCAGCACACCGGCCAGCTTGCCGATGAACCGCGCCACGATCAGCGCCAGCGCAGCCAGTCCGCCCAGCGCGATATCGCGCCATTCAAACGATGTCAGCGTTAACGCAAACAAGATCACCGTCAGCAACCAGCCTGCCGTCCCGAAATGCGTCGGCCACAATTGCGGCCGCTCATTCGAATTCTTCACGATGATGCCAGCCGCCAGTAACGCAAGAATGGTCGACAGCTTGAACACATGTGCGATCGCAATCGCGAGCAGCACGAGACCGAACAGCGCGACGAACGAGTGCTCGTCGTTGGTATTCAGCCTTCGATACAGCAGATTGCAAGCCAGCGCCAGGAGCAGCGCCAGCACGAGCGAACCGAGCAACAGATAAAGCGGCTGGACGATCGTCGCGAGCGTATTGCCGTAGATTTCCTGATGCAGCACGCCGGCCGCGAGTTTTTCCACGATCACCGCATACATGCTGTTGAGCGCGGTCAGCGTAAGCAGTCGTTGTGTGACTTGGCCTTCGGCGCGTAGTTCGGTACGCAGTTGAATCACCATCGCCGGCGACGTTGCCATGGCGATCGCGGCAATCACCACTGACGGCATCGTCGGCACTTTGCACAGCGTCAGCGCGATCAGGACGAAGCCGAATGTGAGCGTGCTTTCAGCAATGCTCGACAAGATCAGATAGGGATTGCGGCGAATCCATCGCAGGTCGAGCCGGCTGCCGAGTTCGAACAGGAGCAGCCCGAGCGCCACATCGAGTAAAGGCCGTGAAATTCCGGCCGAGCTGACATCGATTACACCAAAACCTGCGTTGCCTGCAATCAGGCCAATGATTGCGTAGCCCGTGATCCGCGGCAAACGCCATGCACGCCAGAGCAGTTCACCGCATAGACCCGCAGCGACCAGCGCCAAGCCAGCCCAGAAAATGGCGTCGGGTGTGAGTGGCCAAACCGGTAAAAATGAAAAGGCCGACTTCATCGTGAGGACTTCTCCTTCGCAGCTAGTGCGGATAGACAGTGAATGACAGACAGATAGTGCGCGGCAATGGTGCGCGTTGCCGGAAAGGTTCGTGGCCGGATCATTCTTCAGGCTCCGTCAAGTCGCGTTGGGACACGGCGGCCCATTGACAGCTGATTCGCTGCCTGGCCAGTCGGCCCATTGCCGGCGAGACAAGGGAGCACAGCGTTTTTTTCAATCCACGCGCGGGTGCAAAGCACGGTTTGAAGCGATAAGCCGGCAAGGCGGCCAAACGAAAGAACGGCGATTGTGCCATAGCTCCTGGCTGCGCCTGTTCAATCCCCACAGCCGTTGAGACCAAGCGGTAACAATGAGTTTTAGCGTGTCGGTACGAGGAAAAATCTACCTTTTAGCGGGTTGGATCTTCACGTCGGTTCGTCCGCGATAACGTGGTTTTTCCACTTTGAGTGCTGCCGATGACGCTTGTTTTAAGGTTTACAAGTTTTGTTTATATATACGTAGTAGTAGTTAACAAGGCCGGCCGATTTCTGTGGATAACTCTGTTTTCATCAATGTTTACAAAAGCTTGAAGGGCGCATAAGCAGAGCGTGAACGTGTGGGCGCCGGAGGGTGAACCCGGAACAACTTTGGCCGGATTTGCGGCGTGATCGAGTTGTCCCGTTTACGCCCACAGCGAGTACACAGGTCATTTGCGCGAAATTCGACGCGTTATCCACAGGCTTCAGTGGATAGCTTGTCAGCCGGACGTTTTAACTG
Organism: Caballeronia sp. LjRoot29; assembly: GCF_964252755.1. NCBI lineage: Bacteria > Pseudomonadati > Pseudomonadota > Betaproteobacteria > Burkholderiales > Burkholderiaceae > Caballeronia > Caballeronia sp. LjRoot29. The sequence continues at coordinate 170,866 of NZ_CAXUPU020000005.1, forward strand.
AATTCGCCTTGTCTTAACGCTCGCAGAAGGAAGCGTGCGGGATCGATTGCATCGGCTAGTTCACGCTCGACCGGCCATGGTTCGCCCTCGATTTGCGCCGTGATCAGTTCGGCGGCGAGCGCCGACCACACCAAACCGCGCGAACCGAAAGCAAATGCGCCGTACAAGCCGGGCGTGCGCGGCAGATCGAGCGGCCATGCGCCGGAAAGGCGGCTGGCGTCGGCGCGCGCGGCGGTTTCATCGGCGAGGGCGCCGATCATGGGCATGCGATCAATCGTCACCGACCGAAACGCCACACGACCTTCCAGTGTTTGCGCTTGAGGGGCAAACCCGACCAGCGCGGGGAGCATCATCGAAACACGTTCCAGGTTTTCGATGTGACCGGCCGCCTGAATCTGCGTGTTGATGTCGTCGATATCGTAGGTCGCGCCCGTCAGCGTGCGATGCGCACCGAGCGGCACGGCGTAGCCATCACCAACGATGGGTACGCGCAAGCCATCGAGCGGGCTCGACTCCAATAGCGTCAGCTGGCCGCGCACACCGCGCGTCGGCACGCCGTGAAGCCCGGCGAGGCGCTGTGCATCGCCGGCATTGGCAAGGATCAGGACGGGGGCTTGGGCCAAGACGTGGCCGGCTGCGTCGAAGGCGGTCCACATGCCGTCTTCCCGATCGATACGCGCAACTTCCGTCCCAAAACGCGTGTTTAGCAAATCTCCCGCAACCTTGCATTGCGCGGCGCATATCGCGGCGGGGGAAATCCAGCCGCCGTGAGGGAAAAACCATCCGGGACGTGCGACGGGTTGGCCCGCCAACCGAGAAGCTTCGCGTTCATCGACGGCGATGACATACGACGGCGGCAAGCCGAATCGCTTGATCGCGGAAGCGATTGCGCGCGCATCGTCGATGGAATCTGCAATTTGCAGCAAGCCCTGGTCGCTGCGTTCCAAGGTGTGACCGGCGCGCTCGAGTTCGGACCATCGATGCAACGCGTAGAGAAATCCAGTGCGTGTCAGGCGGGCAGCGATGCTGTCGTCGCGCCAGACGATTGGGTGAAAGACGCCCGCCGGGTTGCCGGACGCATCGCGGGCGAGATTGTCGTGGCGCTCGATCAGGCTGACTCGCCATCCACGCGATGCAAGGCGCTCGGTGATCGCACATCCAGCAAGGCCAGCGCCGATGACAATGGCATGGCGCGGCGCTTGAAGTGTGGAGGCGTTCTCTTTCTCTATTACTAACGGAAGCGGCGGCTCATGACGCCGCACCCGCCAGCGTGGAGCGAAATGCGCTTTCACATAGGCGTCGTCCGGGGTTTCATCGCAGATAAAGCCCGCGTCTTTGAGCGCTTGGGGAAGCAGGGGATGCGCTTCGGCGCATAACGTCGCTTCATTTCCGGCGATACGTGCCAGCGCTTTGGCGATATAGGCCGGCTTCGCATCGGCGTGAGATAGCTGCAGATAAAAGGCATCGGCACGCAGCCAGATTTTCGGCAGCATGCTTTCTATTTCGCCGATGGCCAGCGTCAACACCACGCGCCCGTTTTCAAACTCGAGCCTGTGAAGGCCGGTCACCGGCATCGGCCATCCATGGATCAGCGACTGGAAAAGCGTGGGCTGCTCAGTGAGTTCGTCGGGGAGTTTCATCGACGCCAGCGGACCGACCGCGACGAAATGCAGACGCTCGGAGCGCTGCGGGTCCGCGCGCCAAGCCGCCCATGTTTCGATAAACAGCCGCCCAGCGTCGAATTCCGCTTGTAGAACCGTGAAAGTGCGCCGCCGGGCCCAGCGAGCGCGATCGCCAAGCACGTTTGCGCTAAAAAAGGAATGGGTCATTCGAAAGGTTTGAAAGCAAACTGATGATATGACCATCGCCGTGGATCTCGGGCCAAGCGCTGCGATCCCTTAAAGCTAATAGGGGTAAGGCTTAGCGCGTGATACACCGGATCGTCTCTTAACCGTTGGCAAAAACCAACGAAGCCTGAAATGAACAGTACGAAAGGATTGCTTGCATGAAAAGGGTAAAGGAAAGGGTTTCCGTTTGCCTCAGATCATGCGTAACTCTTGGAAACCCTTGTCCCGCTTGGGTTTGCGCTGCGTTATGATAACAACCGCCGAGTAAGGAGGAGGCCCGGCGACTGGGGTGCGAGGGTTTGCCGGAATAGTGGGCCAGGGAGCTGGACCCGCGCCAGTGCTCGACTGCAAGGCCTGCGCACGTATAATCGGCGCGTTCGCGCTGTTCGTGTCAACCTAAACTGATAAAGGAACCTTAATGAATAAACAGGAACTGATCGACGCCGTGGCCGCTCAGACCGGCGCCAGCAAGGCTCAAACCGGCGAAACGCTGGACACGTTGCTCGAAGTGGTCAAGAAGGCCGTCTCGAAGGGTGACGCCGTGCAGTTGATTGGCTTCGGAAGCTTCGGTTCGGGCAAGCGCGCAGCGCGCACCGGCCGTAACCCGAAGACCGGCGAATCCATTAAGATTCCGGCCGCCAAGACCGTCAAGTTCACGGCTGGGAAGGCATTCAAGGACGCAGTGAACAAGCGGTAAGTGCTAGCCGATTGTGAGTATGAAACCCGCCTTTGGCGGGTTTTTTTTCGCTCGCGTTTTGTCTGTCTCAGCGGTTGTGACCGCGCTAGTGGCCGTGGGCGCCGCAGTCGCAATCATCGCCGTGGTCATGATCGTGGTGATCATCATGGTCATGGTCATCCATCTCCCACGATGGAAACGGGTCAGCCAGCAATCCCTCCGACGCTTGCGACCATTCCGTATCGGTGACAAGGCAGGCGTCGAAAGCCGCGCGCCAATGCGATTCGTCCAGATCGGTTCCGATCATCGCCAGTTCCTGACGACGGTCGCCGATAGTCATATCGTCCGCTTCACCGTACCAGTCCGCGGCAATTTCAGCTTCGAGTTCGGCATCGCCCGTCGGCCATTCGCTGCGCTCCTGCGCCGCCCACCACATGCCCGCTGGACCATGACGCAGCGCGCCACCCGCTTGCGACAATGAGCCGCCAATATCACTGCGTGTCGCCAGCCAGAAAAAGCCCTTGCAACGCAATACACCCGGCCATTCCTGATGCACGAGCGACCACAGCCGTTCAGGATGAAACGGCCGGCGTGCACGATAAACAAAGCCGATGATATAGGCGTCACCGGATTCTGATGCCGCATCCGGATCGGCGTTCAGCATCGCCAGCCAGCCGGGCGCGCTCGACGTTGCATCGAAGTCGAAGCGATCCGCGTTGACCAATTCGCTCGCTGCGACCGCACCATGAAGGGCATCGATCAGCTCGGCGCGCGGATTGAGCGCATGCAGGATGCGCCGAAGTTTGGCGAGCGTTTCGGCATCGACGAGATCCGTCTTGTTGATCACGATCACGTCGCAGAACTCGATTTGCGCGATCAGCACTTCCACGATCGTGCGGTCATTCTGTTCATCGCTAGGTTCATTGCTTGCCAGGCCGCACTCGCTCAGCGCATCAGTCGACGCGTAATCGCGCGAAAAGCTCTCCGCGTCGACAACCGTCACGATCGTGTCGAGATGCGCGATGTCGTTATCGAAGACCAGGCTTTCGGCGATCAGCTGCGGGTCGTCGGTACCGGACGCTTCCACCACGATCGCATTGAAGCGCGCTTCGGCCGCGGCGCTGCTGATTTCATTCGATAGATCATCGATCCGGCCGCGAACCACCGCGATGGACGTGCCGGCATGATGGGCGAGCAGATGCTCGAGCAGCGTGGTTTTGCCTACGCTTGGCAAACCGGCAAGCACGGTAACGGGCAGGGGTTGATTCATCGCGTTTGGCATCGAATGAGGGCGCGAAGTCGCGCGAGCGGCCGTTGAAAACGGTGGCGCTTTTAAGAAAACCCGCCTCGAATAGCGGCGAGCTGGAACGCGGAATTGTGCACCAAACGCGGCTGGAACGCCGCGCCGTGCGATGAAATACAGAAGAAACAGAAGAAGTGAAGCGAACCTGAATCAGCGCGATGCCGTCAGCAACTTCCACTTGCCGAGGATAGCGATGATCTGCCTGGAGTATTGATCGCGCAGCGTTGGCGTTTCCGAATGGTAAGCACCCACCGCCTGCCACGTGTTGCCATACTTGTTCATCTTCTGGCGCAAATGCCACGCGGCGATATAAACCGACTTGCACGGCTGCATCAGCGTGGTGGTCGAGATCCCATACTGGGCGAGCTGCGTCAGGTGAACGGAATTGATCTGCATCAGACCATAGTCGATGGAACCGTTCGCGTTCTTGTTCATTGCGTCCGGCTGGTTGTGCGACTCTTGCCAGGCGATCGCCCGCAGGATCAGCGGATTGACCTTTTGATACTTGGCGGCTTCGTCGAAGCAGTCGGCGTGCGCGGGCGCGGCTGCCAATAAGGCGCCGAAGCCAATCGCAAAGAGTCGCAAGAATATTTTCATCATGTTGGGTACCACCTGATCGACTGTGCGTCCTGCGTCCGCGGAAAACTTGGTAAGACGCGGTAAGGCTTGGTAAACACGGGAAAACCCACGCATCCGGCGCGCCGCAGCGCTCGTATCATACCCGGCAGACTACGGGGTTTTAAATTTCTCTATCCGACATAGCCAAGCCGCGTGACGCCATTTAGTCTGAAAGGCATCAGAAAGTTAGACAAATCGAACGCGTTTGTCTTTAGAGGCGCATGAATTCCGAATCGCTCTACTGGACGGGCGAAAGCGAACAAATATGACAAATTCAACCTCTTCCCTATATGGAAAGGGCTGAGTAAGGGTCAAGGCAGATCGCTTTTTATCAGAAGTTTTGCGGAGATTTGTGGCGCTTTGATATTTCAGGATAGTCGGCCAGAGATTAGTGCTTTTGTGACAAACCTGACATGAAAAGCTGCTATGGTTCACGTTTTTGGGTTATGGCATTGCCCGGGCACCGGCCCTGGAAACGTCTGTTTTAAGCCTTCATGGTGTTAAGAGCGTCGAAAGACGCACGACACGGCGGCTTGTAGCGACGTGATCAGCAGGTCTAGACATCACACTCCATGAGAAGAAAACGTATGGCATTGCGTCGCGTCGCGATGGCTTTGCTGGTGGCCGGTCTTGCCACCACGCAAATTGCGCACGCACAGGTAACGCTTAATTTCGTCAACGCGGATATCGATCAGGTTGCGAAGGCGATCGGTGCAGCGACCGGAAAGACGATCATCGTCGACCCCCGGGTCAAAGGGCAGTTGAACCTCGTATCGGAAAATCCGGTGCCAGAGGATCAGGCTTTGAAAACGCTGCAGTCCGCATTGAGAATGCAGGGCTTCTCGCTCGTGCAAGATCACGGCGTGCTCAAGGTTGTGCCTGAAGCCGACGCGAAGCTGCAGGGCGTGCCGACTTACGTCGGTAATGCGCCCACCGCGAGAGGCGACCAGGTCATCACGCAAGTGTTCGAGCTGCACAACGAATCGGCCAACAACGTGTTGCCGGTTCTGCGTCCGCTGATCTCGCCGAACAACACGATCGCGGCCTACCCGGCGAACAACACGCTGGTCGTCACCGACTATGCCGACAACGTGCGGCGTATCGCGAGCATCATCGCGGGCATCGACACAGAAGCAGGCCGGCAAGTCGCCGTGGTACCGCTGAAGAACGCAAACGCGCTCGACGTTGCGGAGCAACTGAACAAGCTGCTCGATCCGGGCTCGGTGGGCAGCACCGACGCCACGCTGAAAGTCACCGTCACCGCCGATCCGCGCACGAACTCGCTGCTGTTGAAAGCCTCCAGCAGCGCACGGCTCGCCGCGGCCAGGCAGCTTGCGCGCAGCCTTGACGCAGCTACCACGCAGCCGGGCAACATGCACGTGGTCGCCCTGCGCAACGCCGACGCCACGCGTCTCGCCAAAACCTTGCGCGCGATGATGGGCAAGGGCGGCAGTGACAGTTCGTCGTCATCGGGATCGGGGTCGTCGAGCAGCTCAAGTTCGTTTGGCCAGAACGGTTCTGGTTCGTCCACCGGCACCAACGGCTTGCCGCCGCTGCCGGGTGGACTCGGCAGCAGCAGCTCGTCGTCGGGCAGCAATCCGATGGGCGGCGGCGGCCAGAGCAAGGACTCCGGCTTCGGTAACAACAACGACAACAGCAGCGGTTCCAGCGATCAACCCGGCAACGGCATGATCCAGGCCGATACGGCCACGAACTCGCTGATCATTACCGCGTCGGATCCCGTGTACCGTAATTTGCGCGCAGTGATCGACCAGCTCGATGCCCGCCGCGCGCAGGTTTATATCGAAGCGCTGATTGTGGAGCTGTCGGCAACGACCGGCGCGAATCTCGGCATTCAGTGGCAAGGCGCGCTGCTTTCAAACAGCGGCAACAACGGCGTGTACGGCAGCACGAACCTGGGCTCGGGTACGTCGAGCATTGTCGACTTGACGGCAGCCGGCGCCACGATCGCGAACAATCCGGCGGCGCTGGCGGGCCAGACGAACATCCTCACGCAAGGCCTGAACATCGGCCTGCTGCACAAGTTCGGCAACTTCTTCGGCCTGGGCGGTTTGCTTCAGGCACTGTCGACGTCGGCGGATGCGAACATTCTTTCCACGCCTAACCTCATCACGCTGGATAACGAGGAAGCGAAGATCGTGGTCGGCCAGAACGTCCCGGTGGTCACCGGTTCGTACGCCACGCCGACCGCCAATACGGGCACGTCGGTCTCCGCGTTCAATACGTTCGACCGGCGCGACGTGGGGGTGACGCTGCACGTGAAACCGCAGATCACGACCGGCGGCATCCTGAAGCTCCAGCTGTATCAGGAAGATTCCAGCGTCGATAACACCACGATCAACAATCCCGGCGGCGTGACGATCAACACGCGCTCGATCCAGTCGACCATCCTGGCGGACGACGGCGAAATCGTCGTGCTCGGCGGCTTGATGCAGGACCAGTATTCGACGAGCAACAGCAAGGTGCCTTTGCTCGGCGATATTCCGTGGATCGGCCAGTTGTTCCGCAGCGAAGCGAAGACGCGGACCAAGACGAACCTGATGGTGTTCCTGCGCCCGGTGATCGTGCGTGATCAGGCGACCAGTTCGCAAATCTCGAACGATCGCTACGAATATCTGCGCCAGCAACAGTACAACTCCACCTCCGATAACCGCATCGAAAAGGATAAGGACGTGCCGGTTCTGCCGCCGGCGCCGATCGGCCCGAGCCAGGGCGGCGTGCCGTCGCAGAACCTGTTCGACCTGGACAACATGACACGCTCGCCGTCACGCGGCGGCAGCACCACGTTGCCGCAAGTGGCGCCTCCGAAGGTGCAGGGTCAACAGGGACAGTATCAAGGCCAGCAGCAATATCAGACGGCGCAGCCGCCGGGCCAGTATCAGGGGCAGCCGGCGAACGTGAATAATTACGCTGTGCCGAATAATTCGGCGCCGGGCGTGCCGCTCAACGGCGACGCGGGAGCCAAGCCGTGAATACGCTGAGCGCGTCCGTCGCGAACGTCGCCACGAGCACGCCGTCGCCGCTCGCGGCACGGCTGATTCCTTACGCGTTCGCGCGGACCGGGCAGATCCTGGTCGCGCACCAGCACGCGGACAGCATCGAAGTGTGGATCAGCGATAAAACCAGCGACGCCGCACTCGCCGAAGTCGCTCGCAACTTCGGCGCGCTTTCGATCGTGCGTTTGCCGGTGGCCGAACTCTCGGCTGCAATCAATTCGGCGTACTCGCGAAACGATGGCAGCGCGGCGCAGGTCGTCGGTGAAGTGGAAGGCGAAGTCGATCTGTCGCGGCTGATGCAGGACATTCCCGAGATCGAGGACTTGCTCGAATCGGAAGACGACGCGCCGATCATCCGCATGATCAACGCGCTGCTGACGCAAGCGGCGCGCGAGCAGGCATCGGATATTCATATCGAACCGTTCGAGACGTCTTCGGTGGTGCGTTTTCGTGTCGATGGCACCTTGCGCGACGTCGTGCGCCCGAAGAAGGCGCTGCATGGCGCGCTGATCTCGCGTATCAAGATCATGGCGCAGTTGGACATTGCGGAAAAACGGCTGCCGCAGGATGGCCGCATTACGCTGCGCGTAGGCGGCAGGCCGGTGGACGTGCGTGTGTCCACGCTGCCGACCGGGCATGGCGAACGCGCGGTGCTGCGTCTGCTGGAAAAAGATGCGCAGCGGCTGAATCTCGAAACACTGGGCATGGCGCGCGACACGCTGGTTCACTTCGACAAGCTGATTGGCCGCCCGCACGGCATCGTGCTGGTGACCGGGCCAACGGGTTCCGGTAAAACGACCACGCTTTATGCCGCGATGTCACGGCTCGAAACGGCCACCACCAACATCATGACGGTGGAAGATCCGATCGAATATGACCTCGGCGGGATTGGCCAGACGCAGGTGAACGAGCGCATTGGCATGACCTTCGCGCGTGCGTTGCGATCCATTTTGCGGCAGGACCCCGACATCATCATGATCGGCGAAATCCGCGATCTGGAAACAGCGCAGATCGCGGTGCAGGCTTCGCTGACGGGTCACCTCGTGCTCGCAACGCTGCATACGAACGACGCGGCATCGGCGGTCACGCGTCTTACCGATATGGGCGTCGAACCGTATCTGCTCGCGTCATCATTGCTCGGCGTGCTGGCGCAGCGGCTGGTGCGGCAGTTGTGCCCCGTGTGCAAGGTAGAAAGCTCGGAAGATGGCCACATTCATTGGCACGCGGTCGGTTGCGACAAGTGCGGCCACTCGGGTTATGCGGGGCGTCGCGGCGTGTATGAACTGCTGCTGCTCGACGATCCGCTGCGCGCGCTGATTCATCGAAATGCATCGGATGCCGAAATATTGGCGGCCGGCCGAGAGCAGGGCATGCGCACGCTGCGCGAGGATGCAAACCGGTGGCTCGCGACCGGCGCAACGTCGCTGGAAGAAGTGCTGCGTGTGACGGGCGGAGATTAAACATCCATGCCGGCGTTTCGTTTTGAGGCAATCGATCAGGCGGGCAAGTCGCAGAAAGGCGTACTCGATGCCGACAGCGCCCGTGCCGCGCGCAGCCAACTGAGGACGCAGGGGCTGACGCCGCTCGTGGTCGAAGCGGCGGCTACTCGCACGCGGGGCGAGCGCAAACAGCGGTTATCGCTGGGAAAACGCTTGTCGCAACGCGAGCAGGCCATTCTCACGCGGCAAATCGCCAGCTTGCTGACAGCGGGTTTGCCGCTGGGCGAGACGCTGTCGGTGCTGACCGATCAATCGGAGCGCGATTACGTTCGCGAGCTGATGGCCGCGATCCGCGGCGAAGTGCTCGGCGGCCATTCGTTCGCCAATGCGCTGGCGGAACATCCGCGTGATTTCCCCGAAATTTATCGCGCGCTGGTGGCGGCCGGGGAACACACCGGCAAGCTTGGACTGGTGCTGTCGCGGCTCGCGGATTACATCGAGCAACGCAATGCGCTGAAGCAGAAGATCGTGCTCGCGTTCACCTATCCGGCGATCGTCACGCTGATTGCCTTCGGGATCGTCACGTTCCTGCTGAGCTACGTGGTGCCGCAAGTCGTGAACGTGTTCGCCAGCACGAAGCAGGCGCTGCCGTTCCTCACCATCGCGATGATGGCGCTCTCCGGCTTCGTGCGGAACTGGTGGTGGGCGGGGTTGATCGGCGTGGCGTTGCTGAGCTGGATCATCAAGAGTCTCCTCGCGCGGCCCGGGCCGCGCATGGCGTTCGACCGATGGCTGCTCACCGCGCCGCTGCTCGGCAAACTCGTGCGCGGGTATAACACCGTGCGTTTTGCCAGCACGCTCGCGATCCTGACCGCAGCGGGCGTGCCGATCTTGCGCGCGCTGCAAGCCGCGGGCGAAACGCTGAGCAACCGCGCGATGAGCGCGAACGTCGACGACGCGATCATCCGGGTGCGCGAAGGCACGTCGCTGTCGCGCGCGCTCGGTAACACGCGGACGTTTCCGCCCGTGCTGGTGCACTTGATCCGCTCGGGCGAAGCGACCGGCGACGTCACCACCATGCTCGACCGCGCGTCCGAAGGCGAAGCGCGCGAACTTGAACGCCGCACGATGTTTCTCACGAGCCTGCTGGAACCGCTGCTGATCCTGGCGATGGGCGGCGTCGTACTGGTGATCGTGCTGGCGGTGATGCTGCCGATCATCGAATTGAATAATCTGGTGCAGTGAAGAAGCCCATCCCATGAATGCATTCCAGACCCGCCTGCTATCGCTTATCGCGCTCGCCATTTTTTGCGCGACGCTGACGTGGTGGGTGATCACGCTGACGACTCACCAAAGCGCGCCGTTGCCGGCGGCGGCGGCAGGGCGCGCGCCATCGGTGGAACAGGCGGCTACCTTGTTCGGCGGGCAGTTGCAGCATCAGGAAAACCAGGACGTGCACCTGTTCGGGATCCTCGCGCTGCAACACGGCGCGGCGGCGATCGTCAGCTACGGCGGCGAACCGGCGAAAGCGATCTCGCTGGGCGGGCCGCTGACGCAGGGCGTGACGATCAAGGAAGTGCGCGCGCGTTCGATCATCATCGACAGAGGCGGCAAGCGCTCGGAAATCTTCCTGCCGCCAAATGCGCCCGGCCCAACCATTTATGTGCGCTGAATGTGCGCTGAAGCCGTTCGAGATCAAGCCAATCGGACGAGGCGCCGCTTACGAAATGAAACCTGCCAGGCCGGAGCTATAGAATGCTTGCCTGCCCTTCGCGACCGTTGATTGTTCCGACGAATAGTCCATGGTCCAGATCAGGGCGGCGGATGGGCATCGAACATCGTGTCGGGCCTGAGGGCTTTACGAATCAATTGGAAAGGAAGATCAAGTCATGCAAATGTGGATGAAGCGCCGCTATGAGCTGCAAATGGCGCAAGGTACTCAGCAGTCGCGTCGCCAGCGCGGCTTTACGCTGATCGAAATCATGGTCGTGATCGCGATTCTCGGCATTCTCGCCGCGTTGATCGTGCCGAAGATCATGAGCCGACCGGACGAAGCGCGTCGCGTGGCGGCGAAGGCGGATATTGGCTCGATCATGCAGTCGTTGAATCTTTATCGACTCGATAACGGCCGTTACCCGACCCAGGAGCAGGGGCTGCGTGCGCTGGTCGAAAAGCCGACCACCGAACCGATCCCGAACAACTGGAAAGGCGGCGGTTATATGGATCGCGTTCCAATGGATCCCTGGGGCAAGGAATATCAGTACCTGAACCCGGGTGTGCATGGCGAGGTGGACGTATTCAGCTACGGCGCCGACAGCAAACCAGGCGGCGAGGGTAATGACTCCGATATCGGCTCGTGGCAATAGGCTTTTTGAGCCTCTCCTTGCCGCTCTTTAACAGAAGCTAATCGACGTGAACATGCAGCACAAGCCGGACTGTTCAGCACCCGATGCCGAGGCGGCGCGTCGCGCGAAGGTGCGGCCGCAGGCCGGTTTTACGCTGCTGGAAATGCTGGTGGTGCTGGTGATCGCGGGATTGCTGGTGGGACTGGCGTCGGTGAAGCTCACGCGCAATCCGCGCACGGACCTGAATGAGGAAGCGCAGCGTCTCGCGCTCCTGTTCGAATCCGCGGGCGACGAAGCGCAGGTGCGGGCACGGCCTATCGCTTGGCAGCCGCTCGACGGCGGTTTTCGCTTCGATATGCGCACGGAAGACGGCTGGCGGCCGTTACGCGACGACCTGCTGCGCCCGCGCCGCTGGGAAGGCGGCGTGACGGGCGTAACCATCCAGTATGTGGGTACGGATCAATCGGCGGCGCGGGTGGTGTTCGGCACTGAAGCTATCGATACCCCGATGGAAGTGACGCTCATCTCGGCATCGGGGAGCGTGTCGATCGTGGGAACGGGCAACGGCCGTTATCAGGTGCGCTGATGTCGACTCCGTCAAAGCCAAGGTCAACGCGTGGTTTCACCATGATCGAAGTGCTCGTCGCGCTGGCGATCATTGCGGTGGCGCTGGCGGCGTCGCTGCGCGCCGTGGGCGCGCTTGCCAACGGCGAGTTGGATTTGCACCGGCGGCTGCTGGCCGGCTGGAGCGCCGATAACGAACTCGCACAATTGCGTCTTACGCATAAGTGGCCGGACATTGGAACGCGCACGTTCGATTGCTCGCAGGGCAATCTCAAGCTGATTTGTACCGACCGCGTGTCGCCCACGCCGAATCCAATTTTCCGGCGCGTGGAAGTCGTCGTGGAGTCGCCGGGAATCTCCGGCAACCTCGCGCAAATGGTCATGGTGGTGGCGAATGAAACCAATCGTTCGCTCTAGGCGCAGCGGTCGTGGCCATCGTGGCGCTCACGGCTTTACGCTGATCGAGATGCTTGTCGCCATCGCGATCCTCGCGGTGATCGCGGTGCTCTCGTGGCGTGGCCTCGACCAGATCATGCGCGGCCGCACGACCATCACGAACGCGATGGAAGATGAACGCGTGGTGGCGCAATTGTTCGACCAGATGCGCATCGACGCCCGCCAGGCTGCCACCGACGACGAAGCCGGCGAGGCTGCGGTCGCTATCGGCGGGAATGCGCTGCAGATTGTTCGCGGCGTCTACACACAAGGCGTGGCGCCGCGCTTGCAGGTCGTGCGCTACCGCTTGACCGACAGCGGCCGCGTGGTCCGTTTTGCATCGCCGCTGGTCGCAAATGTGGGTGACCTGCGGCGGGCGTTATCGGCGTCGGACAATTCGGATGGGTGGACCTCGATCCCGCTGATGGCCGGCGTCTCGACCTTCGCCACGCGCGCCTATGTGCCCCAAACCGGCTGGACGATGCGCATGGGCGACGTGGCTGCGCGAATCACGCAGAACGATAACAACCTGAAAGTGCCGCAGCTCGGCAACGAGCCGTTGCCGCGCGCAGTGACGGGTATTCAGGTCGCGGTCGGCGCGCACAATCTGGCGCTGCCGATCACGCGCGTGTTCCTGATCGGAGAATGACCATGCATTCTTCATCGGCTCAGGCGAAACGGCTCAGGCCAGCGACGCCTTCCAGGCATTTGCGGCAGCAGCAGCGGCGGCAACAGCGACAGCGCGGCGTGGCGATCATCAGCGCGCTGCTGGTCGTGGCGCTGTCGGCGATCATCGTGTCGGGCTTGTTGTGGCGCCAGCAAGTGCAGGTCCGCCGTATCGAGAACCAGCGGCTGCTCGCGCAGGCACAGTGGATTTCGCGCAGCGCGCTCGACTGGACCCGGCTGATCCTGCGTTCCGAAGCCGATTCCGCGCCGAATGTCACCTATCTCGGCGGCGTGTGGGGCGTGCCGATCGCTAAAACGCGGCTGTCGGACTTTCTCGGACAGATTGGCGATGTCCGGGCGCAGCAGGGCGCATCCACTTATCTGTCGGGATCGATTGAGGACGCGCAGGCCAAGTTCAACCTGCGCAACCTGGTTTCCACGCCCACGCCGGGCTTGCTGATCATCAATGTGCAGGAGATCGCGTCGTTCCAGCGGCTGCTGACGCTGCTCGGGCTCGATGCGTCGCTGGCGAAGAACGTCGCCCTGCGGATTCGCTCAGGATTGGCGCAATCGGCGACGCGGTTCCAGACGCAATCGACAACCGCGGCCGCGAACAGCACACCGTCCTCCACGCTGGCCGCGATCGCGCAGGGTGGCGGAACGGGCGGCGGCAATTTCACCGACGACCCCGGCCTCGCCGATGCCGACAGCAACGCGCCAGTCGCGCCGCTCCAGATGATCGACGTGGAGTCGCTGCTCGATATTCCCGGTTTTTCGCCGGAAGCCGTGGAGAAATTGCGGCCGTTCGTGACGGTGCTGCCAACCACGACATCGGTGAACATGAATACCGCGTCGGCCGAAGTGATTGCCGCGACGGTGCCTGGCATGTCGGTGTCGCAGGCGCAGGCGTTTGTCGCGCGCCGCGAGACCGTGTTTTTCCACGATGTCAGCAATGTGGATCTCGCGCTGACCGGCGCGGGTGCGCAAACGACGAACATCGACCCGAATCAGATGGACGTCACCACGAAATATTTCCTGATCCACGGCCGCGTGCAGCACGAGCGGTCGGAAGTCGACCGGACGACCTTGCTGTATCGCGATCCGGCGACGCATTCCACGCGTATCGTCTATGTACGCGACCAGCTTTGATGCGTTTTTAATGCGTACCGATCTCCTAGTACGCGCAGTACAGTAAATAACTTTCGATACAGAACACTAGAGAGCGGCCTTGAGCACATTGATCGTCCTACTGCCGCCGCGCGACCCGGCGGTGCGCTCCGAAGAGTGGAATTTGCCGGAGCTGCCGTTTCTGCTGCTCGACAAGCGCAATGTCACGCAGCGGTCCGGCCGTTCCGCGCTGTCGCTGCTGCCGCGCGCGAGCGCGACGGTGCTGATTGTCGCTGCGCGCGACCTGTTGCTGACGGCGGCGCAAATGCCGCCGCTGAAAGGGCCGCGCTTGCGCCAGGCCTTGCCGAACGTGGTCGAGGACCAGCTGATCCAGGATCCGCAGACGTGCCATATCGCCGTCGATCCGGTCGCGCTCGCGAGCGGCCGGCGCGTGCTGGCGGTGATCGACCGCGGCTGGTTCCGCTTCGTGCTCGAGGCGTTTGCGAACGCGGGTCATCGGAACGTGAAGGCCGTGCCGGCCATGCGCTGCCTGCCGCTGCACGAAAGCGTCGCCGATACCCCGAATCCGTTCGTCGCGGGCATCCTGGGTGACGTGGTGGCAACGGCCCCGGCTTTGCTCGGCGGCGATACCCTCCGGCCAGCGGAAAGCGCGACGACGCGCGTCGAGATCGCCATTGCGCGCGGCGAACACGCGGCGCTGGGCGAAGGCCTTGCAATTCCCGCCGACGCCGTGACATCCACGCTTACCGCACTCGCGGGCGCACAGCCGGCAACGCTGTACAGCCTGCGCGACGTTCCTGGCTCCGAGCCACGGATGGCGTCGACGCGGCCCGCGTTTCCCGGCGCTCAGCCGCTGACGTTCGAAACCCTTGCACGCAACGCGCTCGCGAACCACTTTGACTTGTGCCAGTTCGAGTTCGCCGCGCAGCCGTGGCGGCTCGACCGCGCGACCATGCGGCGCCTGAGACTGCCGGTGGCGCTGCTGGCTGGCGCGCTGGTGATATCGATGATCGGTATCAACATCCAGTGGCTGCAGCTCGCCCGGCAACGCGACGCGATCAACGCGCAGATGACCGAAACGCTCCTCAACACGTTCCCGAAAACCACGGTCGTACTCGACGCACCCGACCAGATGTCGCGTCAGCTCGACCGCTTGCGGCTGGTGTCCGGGCAACTGTCGCCGTCCGATTTCCTTTCTCTCGCCGATGCCCTCGCCCGTGCGCTCGGCCCGATCCCGGTGAACGGGATCGCAGGGCTGGATTACCACGACCGGCGGCTGGAAGTGACTTTCAAGCCGGAAACCAAGGTCGATCCGGGCTTGCAAAGACGGTTGGAGGCGAACGGACTGGCTGGTGGTATCGACAGTAATTCCGGCAAGTGGACCGTCAGGAGCGCCCAATGAAACAAGCCATCATCGACACATGGGGCGAGTTCTGGAACGCACGCACCCAGCGTGAAAAAACCATCCTGATGTGGGGTGGCCTCGTGGCGGTCATCGCCGTGGTTTATCTCGTCCTGTGGGCGCCTGCCTACGAAGGCCGCGCGCGGCTTCGCAACTCGCTGCCCGCCATGCAGCTCCAGCTCGCGCAGATGACCGCGCAAGCGAACGAGGCGCGCTCGCTTGCGGGCGGCGGCCAGGGCGTCACCCCGACCGGCCCCGCGTTGCGCGACGCGCTGTCAAAGTCCCTCACCGATAACAACATGCCCCCCGCCCAAGTCCAGGTGGTCGCCGCGGGCGTGCAGATCCAGTTGAAGAACGCATCGTTCCCGGAATGGACGGTGTGGCTCGACAGCGTCAGGAAGCAGTTCAAGGTGCAAGTCAGCGAGGCGCACATCACGGCGCTCAAACCCGACGGCCAGGTGGATCTGACGGCATCGCTGCAACCGGCCCAGGCGCCATGAACTACGGCATGCGGCGGCTTCTCGCGGCTTGGCCGTGGTTCGTGGTGGCGGGAATATCGGTGGTCGTGACGCTGGCCGTCATGCTGCCGGCCGCCTGGATCGTGCCGCAATTCGCGAAGTCGACGGACGGCCACGTCAATCTCGTCGATCCGGCCGGTTCGCTCTGGAAGGGTTCGGCCACGCTGATGCTGGCAACAGGCGGCGGCGCGGGCGCTGCCGACGGCGCGACGCTGCTGCCGGGACGGATCGAGTGGCACACGGCTTTCTGGCCCCTGTTCACCGGTCACGTGCGCATGGAGATGCGCCAGACGCAATCCATGCCGGACTCGGTTTTCGTCGATGCCAGCCTGTCCAGTTCGACGGTTTCCCCGGGCGCGATCGCCGTGCCGGCGAGCCTGCTCGCGGGTCTGGGCGCGCCGTTCAACACGCTCAACATGGAAGGCAATGTGCGGCTGACGTGGACCGAATGGCGGATCTTGGGGCAGAACACGTACGGGCAGGTGATCGTGACGCTCGCCGACATGGCGTCCAGCGTGTCGCGCGTGAAGCCGTTGGGGTCCTATCGAGTGGTGTTTCAGGCGGAAGGCCAGGCCGGGACGATCAACCTGACGACGACGTCGCCGGGGCCGTTATTGTTGAGCGGGCAAGGGACGGTATCGAAGACATCGAGCGCGTTCAACGGCGTGGCAACGGCCACACCGGAGGCCCGGGAAAACCTGGCGGGATTGTTGAACCTGCTCGGACGGCATACCGGACCGGATACCGTCGAGCTGACCTTCGTTCGATAACGCGAGGCGCTGCAGTTTTCAGTTCAGGGCCTTACTCTTTGGCCGTATCGCCGTTCGCGACCGCAACGGTCGACGAGCCCCGCGCGGGACTCACCGCAGCGCTCGACCCCTTCACTGCGACGCCGCTCGCCGGGGCCGGAACTGCTGCTTCAGGCGCCGCTGCGCTGCCGGTTTCGTGATCCATTTGCGCGCTATCCCAGCCACCGCCGAGCGCCTTGATCAATCCTACCGACGACACCATCCGCTGCCCGGCGATATTCGCCAGCTTCTGCTCGGCGGTGAACGCCGTGGTCTGCGCGGTGAGCACGTTGATAAACCCGACCGTGCCCGACTTGTACTGATTGGTCACAATCGCCAGCGCCTGCTGCGCCGACGCCACCGCTTGCTGCTGGATACCGATCTCGTTCGCCAGAATTCTCTGCGATGCCAGGTTGTCCTCGACGTCCTGGAAGGCGGTCAGTACAGCTTGCCGGTACGTCGCCACCGCCGAGTCATATGACGCGCGCGCCGCTTCGGTCTGGGCGGCCCGCAAGCCGCCATCGAAAATAGTGGCGGCGAGATCCGGCCCGAGCGTCCAGAACCGCGACGGCGCGCTCAGCAATTGCGAGAATATCGAGCTTTGAAAACCGCCCGTTGCCGACAACGTCAACGTCGGGAAAAACGCCGCAATGGCCACGCCGATCTGCTCGTTCGCCTGCGCCGCCTTGCGCTCGGCCGATGCAATATCGGGCCGCCGTTCGAGGATGGCAGACGGCAGTTGCAGCGGCACGTCGGGCGGCGTGGCGTCCAGCGGCGATGGCGCGAGAGCGAACGTTGACGCCGGTTCGCCGACCAGCACGGCGATCGCGTGTTCGTATTGCGCCCGCGCGACGCCGTTATCAATGGCCGACGCTTGTGCCGATTGCAACTGCGTCTGCGCCTGGATCACGTCCGAACGGGCGGCCGTGCCTTGCGCGTACTGGTTCTGCGTGAGTTGCAGCGTGCGCTGGTAGGCGGCGACGGTATCGTCGAGGAGCTTTTGCTGCGTGTCGAGCGAACGCAACTGGAAGTACGTTTGCGCGAGCGTACCCTGCGCCGAGAGGCGTGCGTTGGCGAGATCGGCTGCGGCGCTTTGCTCACCGGCGCGCTGCGCGCCGACCGTCCGGCTGACGGTGCCCCACAAATCCGGTTCCCACGACGCATCGAGGGAAAGATCGTAGCTATTGGTGATTCCGCGGCCAGTCGACACCGTGCTGGTCGAGCGGCTCGAGGAACCTGCCCGCGAGCCCGACGCCGATAACCCCAGCGTAGGGAAATACGCCGCGCGCGCTTCCGAGACCAGCGCCCGCGATTGCCGATAAGCCGCCGCGAATTGCGCGATAGTCTGGTTCGACGCGTTCAGTCGCGTTTCGAGGTCGTTCAACTGCGGATCGTTATAAATCGCCCACCAGTTTCCACGATCCACCCGGTCGGAAGGCTGCGCGACTTTCCAGCCTTCCGGCGCTTCTTTATACGATGCAGGAACGGCGGTATCGGGGCGTTGGTAGTTCGGACCGACGGCACAACCGGCGATGGTCAGTGCCAATGCGAGGACGATTGCGGACTTGGCGGGAAAAACGGGTATTCGGGTGAACGGCATCTGCTCTGGATTCCTGTCGGAGGGCGCGGGTGCTTCAGCACAATGCGGCGCGAAGCGTTTCGTGCGACCGGTCCGAAATGTTAACTGAACGCGCGTGTAGGGCGGGCGTCGGGCAGGCGTTAGGGTAACGGTTTGAAAGGAAGCTTGGTGTTACGCGCCGTGCGGAATCGGTTACGGGTGATTACGCAACGGTTACGCGGCACGCGGGCCTCTCACCCGGTGCTGCGCGAGTTGCGTAAAGACCTGCCAGGAACGGCGACGGGAATATCAGGCGTCGCAATGTTTCGGACGACAGAGCAGCGGAGTCTTCGCGGCGGGGGCCGATTGCGCTGTATTGCGCGAGCGGCGATTTTCGAACCACGCGGCGCCCAATACGACAAATGATCCACCCGGCAGCAAGAAGACGATCACGTATAGCGCCAACTTCCATGTACTCAAGTTGGGCGGCAGGACGTGCACCAGGGCGGCGGATATTGAATGGCCGAAGCGTCGGCCGAGGAGGAGGGTGTTTTGGGCAGCGCGGTTCATCGGGTAAATCCATTTACGCATCGAATGGGTCGATGCTTTCATTCGGTCAGAACATGGTCTCGGGTGGCGCCGTAGCGCGTAACTCGTTGCTTAGAATAATATTGACTATGCAATCGATTTTCAAGATGCGTTCCTTAGCAAATTTTTGCAGTGTTGTTTTTCAGTCGCGAGAGTCGGACTTGCGTCGCATGAGTACCGTTTGGTCGGCGAATTAGGCGCGTCATTCCGGTTTGGGGACTTTCACCGCTGCCGTTTTGCGTACCGTGTCCAGCAGTGCTTCGTTGGAGCGTTCGGGGCGTCTGAGCGTCGTGCGAATTCGGTTGGTCGGAGCTGTCGAGGTTGCTGATTGCGGCTTTTAGCCCGTTAGAACAGGGGCTTTTTGTGAACGGTCGGCTTCGAACGGGAAACCGGCGTGCATTGGAAAGTCCACGTTCCGTCCGAAGTCGTATGTGCAACATAGAGCTGAGGGGACGTGAGGCAATGAATGTGTTCAACGCCAATCCGGACACTTCCAGCTCAGTAGATCAACCGATGTTTTACGCTTAGCGGAGCCGCCGGAAGCGCGTCGGATATCGAAAAGACACGGCATTACCTCTGCGGATTAAAACAATGCCTATGCAAGGGTTTTAGCTATCGAACCGATAGTAACGAGTCTGTCGATGCACTAATTAGTATGTAGCCGCCACATTTGCGCCGTTGATGGCCAAATCAGCCGATCGCAAAAAACAAAGGCCGCGCCTCCTGACGAGAGCGCGGCCTTCGCAATCAATAATCGATAAAACCCTATTGCGGCGTCAGATCCTGACCAGATTGCCCCGGCTGATTTTGAAGCGTAGGCGGCATCGGTTGCACGGGCAGGTTTTGCGGCATCGGCCGCGTCGGCGGGGCGGGAGCAACCGGAGGCAAAGCGTTGCCGGTTGCCGTCGCGCCTCCCGGCGTGCCCATCTGCGATGGGCCGCCGCGTACGAACTGCTTGAAGTCCGCGCCGGCCTTCCACGGATTCGGTTCGCAACCGAGCATGTTGTCGCAATGAGCAGCGAAACCGATCGTCGCCGTGCCTTCGTTGCTCGGCGTCTTCGTGATCTGGTACGCGAGCGCGCGTTTGCCGCCAGACGGGCCGGCGGTCTGGATGATCGAATCCGTCACGGTCTGCAGCTTGTACTCGGAATGGTTACTGACCCAAACCTGCGCGCGTGCCCACCACGCGTCACATTCGGCCTTATTCGTACACGTGAGCGGCGCGGTGGCTTGCTCCATGGTTTCGCCGGCTACCTGGCCGGTTGTCGAGCAGCCGGCCAGCAGGGCGATTGCCGCCGCTACCGTACTCATCGCCGCGGTCTTGGCGAAGCTTGCGTTCCCCAACAGGTTTTTTCTCATTGTTCTTCCTCTCCTTGATATGTGTTCAGGCCGGCCGATTAACCCGGCCAGCTGCTGATCGGTCCGATTCAGCTGATACGTCGCTATTTTCAGACCTGACCCGCACGCGAGCGTTTCCACGCGTTGCGCACTGTTGCAAAACAAGTAAGGGTTGCCGCTGCTGAGTCCGTGCGGCGAGGAAAAACCTGCTGGATTGATGGGCGTCGGTTTTTAACGCGACGCCCAGCCGCTTCAAACGCTAATGCGATTCAGCGTGTAAGCACGATAAGCACCGACGAAGGCATCGAAGGAACCCACTTCTTCACGTTCGATTCTTGCCTGATCGTCCAGTGACTTTGTAGCAAGCGCCGCCATTTCGCGCTCGGCTTCAGCGCTGAGCGGACGGCCACGGAAATAATCGGCGTGCTTCGCGCTCAGTTCCAGCGCGAATTCGTTGAAGCTTTGATGCTTCTCGCGCATGGTCTCGAGCACGCGGGCGGACGGTGTCAGCGAGACATCGGCCAGTCGCGCGCGCTGGGCCTTCAAGGCAGTCATGTGTTCATCGATACCATGCAGCGCGTCGAGCGCCTGCGCGACCGGTTCGATGTTATCGAGCAACGAATCAGCCCAGCCTTGCATCGGAACTTCGCGCCCATCGCGTGCCAGCGTCAGGCCGGGCTTGCGCCCTTCCTTCGTGATGCGCGCGAAGTTTTCGTTGGCTTCTTCGTTGGCGGCGCGCGGCAAAAGCGGGCTGTCTTCGATCGCGCAATACAGCAGATATGCGTCCATGAACCGCGTGGTCTCGAGCGAAATCCCGGTCGGCTGGAACGGGTCGATATCGAGACAACGCACTTCGATGTATTGCACGCCACGCGACGACAACGCGTGCAACGGCCGCTCGCCAGGTTGCGTGATGCGCTTCGGCCGGATGGTCGAGTAGAACTCGTTTTCGATCTGCAACACGTTCGTGTTGATCTGCACCCACTCGCCGTCACGCTGCGTGCCCATGGCTTCATACGCCGGATACGGCTCGCTGACCGCTTTCGCGAGCACGTCGAGGTAACCGTCGAGCGTGTCGTAGCTCGGCAGCAGCGCGGATTGCGCGGGGTTGTTCGTGTAGCCGAGATCGCTCATCCGCAGGCTGGTGGCGTACGGCAGATAACGCGTGGCGGCGTCGAACGTCTCCAGCGTATTCGGCCGGCCGCGCAGGAACTGCTCGTTGAGCGCCGGCGATGCGCCGAACAAATACATCAGCAGCCAGCTTGTCCGCCTAAAATTCCGGATCAGCGCGAAATATCGTTCGGACTGGAAATCGACGAGCGGCACGGCGCTGCGGTTATCGAGCGCGGCCCACGTGCGCCACACGTCTTCATGCAGCGAATAGTTATAGTGAATCCCGGCAATACATTGCATGGTCCGGCCGTATCGCAACGACAAACCGCGCCGGTACACGTGCTTCAACATGCCAATATTCGATGTCCCATACCAGCCGATCGGGATGTCCTGATCGGCGGGAAGAACGTTGGGCATGGAGTCGTTCCAGAGCAGTTCGCTGCCCAGATGCGCGTAGGCGAAACGATGCAAGTCGTCCAGTTGCTCAAGCGTGCGCGCGACGTCGTGCTCGGCCGGCGTGATCAGTTCGATCAGCGCTTCGGAGTAGTCGGTGGTGATAAGCGGATGCGTGAGCGCGGAACCGAACGTGCGCGGATGCGGCGTGGTGGCAAGCGTCCCGTCGCGCGTCACCCGCAGGCTTTCCTTCTCGATGCCGCGCAGCCCCTGGCGCAACGCAGCGCCTTGCGGGCCGCTGGTCAGCGCGGATAAGCGGCGCTGGAAGGCGCTGTCGGACGGAGATGAGAAATTCGTATTTGCCATTGCTGCGACGGTTGCGTGTCTGGCGCCGAACAGAATGCGCCGAACCAGATTTTTGGGTAGCGGGCACTTTAACATCTCAGTGTAAGACGTGCTTGAACCCTTATCGGATAAGGGTTTGCGCGAATTCGAGCGGTTTGACGCGTGGTTTGGGGCCGGTTCGCCGCGGCAGGTTTAAATAGACGATGCGGGGTTGGCGATTCGGCTGCGTAAGCAGCAGTGAGCGCGGTGGGTTTCAGGATCGGCTTCGGGCCAATGTAACGATGCCGCGCGTCATCCGCCTTTCGCCGATCCCGCCCGGTCGGCAATCTCGTTCCACACATGCAGAGCAGCATACGCGCGATACGGACGCCACGCCTCGGCACGGGCGCGCAACGAGGCCGCTTTCGCCATCGACGGATCGCGTGCAACCAACGCCTGCATCAGGATCAGGTCGGTGCCGGGCCACGCGTCGGCATCGCGAAGGGCGCGCATCGCGACATATTCCACTGTCCACGGCCCGATACCGGGCATAGCCAACAACGCCGCTCGCAATTCGGTACGGTCCGCGTCCGGATCGTCCAGTGGCAGCGCGCCTGCCGCGACCTCGCGGGCGAAACCCTGCAGCGCGGCCACGCGTTTGCCTGGCATGCCGATCTTCTCGAGATCGACCGCGGCCAGCGCGGCGGGCGTGGGAAAACGCCAGGCCGTGCCGGCGTGCGGGTGATCGGTAAGCGGCGTACCGGCGCGTTCCACGAGCCTTCCCACAATAGTCGATGCCGCTTTCACGCTGACCTGTTGACCAACGATCGCGCGCACGACCAGCTCGAAGCCCGACCACGCGCCGGGTACGCGCAAGCCCGGCACGGCTCGCGTCAGCGGCGTGAACCACGGATCTTGGGCGAGATGCGCGGCGATGGCGGGCGCGTCGGCCCGGAGATCGAACATGCGCGTCAGATGCTCGCCGATCGCTTTCGCATGGCGGCTCGCGGCGCCTTCGAGCGTCGCGACGAGACACGGTTTGCTGGCGTGTTGTGTCACGCTGAGCGTGCCTGAATCGCCGAGCCACTCAATAGCCCGCCGATACGAACCGTCCTCCACCGCTTCGACGCCAAGCGTCGCGCGTCCCGCGAAAAATCGCAGGACGCGCGGCCAATCGTAGGGTTCAACGTAGGGAAGCTGGAGGCGAGTCGGTTCGGTTTGTGGCAATTTAGGCGCGTTCGAAAGCAAGGAGGATCGGGCAACGAGGATGCTGATCGGCATCGTATCGTTTAACGTAATTGTGATGCCACAAACCGCAGCGCGCCATCAACCCAGATCCTCCGCGCCAACGGTTTCAAGCGGCGCAGTTTCCCGATGTTCCTTTTCCGCCGATAACAACGCGACCTTGCGCGCCGTGCCCCATCGATACCCCGCGAGCGCGCCGTCCTTATGCACCACGCGATGACACGGGATCGCGAGCGCCACCGGGTTCGACGCGCACGCATTCGCCACCGCCCGCACCGCGCGCGGCGATCCAAGCGTTTCGGCGATATCCGTATAACTGCGCGTCTGCCCATACGGAATCCTTTGCAACGCGTCCCATACGCGCTGCTGAAAAGCCGTTGCGCTGATATCGAGCGGCAGGTCGAAGTGCTCGCGCGTGCCACGCAGATACGCATCAATCTGCACGATAAACGGTGCAAGCCGCGCCTCGTCCTTGATCCGTTCCGCGTCCGACAACTCTTGAGCGAGTTCAGCTTCGAGCGCGACGGGGTTATCGCCGAAAGCGATCTTGCAGATGCCCTTGGCCGTTGCGGCGACCAGCACGATCCCGAGCGCCGTTTGCGCCGTCGCGAAATGCACGACCAACCCTGCTCCTTTGCGTCGATACGTCGACGGCGTCATCCCCAGCTCGGCGGGCGCCGCTTCGTACATACGCGATGTCGAACCGAAGCCGGCGTCGTGCATCGCGCGCGTCACGTCGTCGCCACGCTGGAGCGCGCCGCGCAATGTATCCGCGCGGCGGGCGGCCTGGTATTGCCGCGGCGACACGCCAACCACGCGTGAAAACAGCCGCTGCAAATGAAATGCGCTGACATGCACGGCGCGGCTCAATTCCACGAGCGTCACGCGTTGCTGCGGGTCGGCGTCGAGCACCTTGCACGCCCGCTCCACGATCGCCAGTTCGCGCGACAGGCTGCCCGGCTGACACCGCTTGCACGCCCGATAACCGGCGGCTTCGGCTTGCTTGGGGGTATCGAAGAATTCGACGTTTTCACGCTTCGGCTGCCGCGACGCGCACGATGGGCGGCAAAACACGCCGGTCGTGCGAACGGCATAGAAGAATTCGCCGTCGGCGCTTGAATCGCGGCTCAACAACGCGTTCCAACGGGTTTCATCGTTGGAAAAAGTAGCGGCACTGTGTTCGGTTTTCATCACAATCCTCGGTTTGCGAAGGGTACGTGACTACTTTAGAGGCGCACGTCTATAGGTACTCGCCGGATCTTGCTCTGTCATTACTTCCTTGAATGACGGGGATGTGCACGCATGGACAAATGACGCACAGATGCGACACATCACCACCATAGGGGTTTTTACTACGATAAGTGTTGCATCGCTCCTATCGGCTGTGTAATATCGGAACTGTCTCCTCCATGTCTCCTCCTGATATGGATTCAGCCCGCTCCGCAACGAGTGGGCTTTTTTTCGTCTGTACGCTTTGAAGCCTTGATAGCCGGGCTGTTTCGCAACACTTGCTAAACTTCAGTCTGGTTTTTGCGCCAATCCATTGGTTGGCAGCACGATAAAAAACGGAGACATGCGATGCACATACCCATTCGCGAGATTGACCACGTTGTCATTCGCTGTGCGAACCTTGACGCCATGGTCGGCTTTTACAAGACGGTGCTGGGATGTCCGGTGGAGAAGGAACAACGAGAAATCGGACTTGTACAGATGCGCGCAGGACGCTCGCTGATCGACCTGCTTGCGGTGGGCGCGAAGATCGACCGGCCGGAAAGCGGCACGCCGGGCGCGGGCAACAACATGGATCACCTGTGCCTGCGCGTGGAACCGTTCGATTCCGCCGCGTTGCGTGCGCATTTGCTTGAAAACGGCGTGCGCCTGGGGGAAGAAGGGCGTCGCTACGGTGCTGAAGGTTTCGGCCCGTCGCTTTATCTCTTCGATCTGGAAGGCAATCTCGTCGAACTCAAAGGGCCGCCGGAAGCCTGATTGGCGAGCGTGCCCGGATATCCGGTCAGCGCGGTTTTCCCTTGAACACCGTCCAGTCGATAGCGACCGGATCGACCGTCGCGCTTCCCAGCGACGCCTCCCCATCCTGCACCGTGCATTGAAGCCGCATAGTCCGTTCGGCCAGAGCGCCGAGCGCTGCGGCCACGCCATCGGTGAGCGACCACACGGTCACGTTCTGCATGCGTTCGACCTTCGCCTTGACGCCCTGCCACCAGATTTCCGAGGTGCGGCCGCCATACGCGATCACGATCACCCGATCCGCGCGTCCGCTCGCCTTGGCGATGCGCCGTTCTTCCGGCTGGCCGACTTCAATCCACGTTTCGATTTGTCCAGTCAGATCCTTTTGCCAGAGATCGGGTTCGTCGGTGTCGGACAGCCCTTTGGTGAATTCGAGGCGTTCGCTGGCGAATAACGCGAACGCGGCGACACGCACCATCATCCGGTCGTCGGTTTCGGACGGATGCCGGGCGATCGTCAGCGCGTGGTCGCCGTAGTAGTGCCGATCCATGTCGGCGATTTGCAACTCAGCTTTATAGATTGTGGATTTAAGGGCCATGCAACACCAGAAAGCCTGTTTAAGAGGCCGGAAAAAGGGAATTCGGAACGCATGTTTCGGGCGGAGCCGCTGCTTATCGACGCGTGATGATACCGAACGCGTTCGTTCGTTGCGGGGAAAGGTTGGTGGAGGGGACGTGTTGCGGGGGAAAGACGGGAGAGCTGGCGTGACCGATCCTGCCGGCGATTGTCCCGCAGGGCACGCAACGAACCCGATGGGAGTGAATAAATTCACTCCGTGAATTCGTCGCGACAATAGATAAGCGGCGGTTTTTAAACCGCCGTCATCAATTTAAATCGCGATCTGCTGGTGATTAACTCATTGTTTAATGAATCGATCCGCAGTCCACAAACCTTGGGTATCGCTATTTGCAGCATTCACGAATTCAACATCATGTCCGACGACCTGCACTACACGGAAATGAGCGCCTTCCGGTGTGGGAATGCATTGAAAACCGGCGAAGAATTCCTGCATTTTCTGCTGTTCGCCTGCTTGGGCGTGCTGATCGGCGGAATCGAATTTGTCTTTCGATAAACAACCGTACGCATTAGGCATGAAACTGAACGTTTGTTGCGGCTGGACCACCTTGTCCTGAGCGTAGGTCGAGGTGATCGCGCCCAATAAGCCGATCATTACGAAACCAGCAATGGCGCGCTTTTTCATCTATAGCCTCCATGCAACTCTTTAGCGGGGATTCAGCTATGTATTCAGTGACTAGTTATTAATTTGCAGCGTTAATCCTAGATGAGAATTTGCAAGAGGCAAGCACATCTTGTGTGCGTTCGCAACACGACAGATTGTCGCAGACGCGCGTTCTTGATTAAGCGGCTTTAAGCGTGCGGCACCGTAATCAAAAACCGGATTGATGCGGCGCAAACAGAAAATACAATAAAAGATGCCCGGTTCGCTGGAGCCGGGCATTAACCTCACAGGTGAGGGAGGAGACACAACAGAATTCAGGCCTGATCGCTGGTCAAAGCCCGATTAGTTCCAAGCAGAATCTGTGCCGAACGCCGAAATGGATTCAAGAAACAGCGCTTCTGCGGAAGAAACTGTTTCAAGACAGGCACTTGGTACGACGCGTTTTTTTTGTACCTCCACGAGGCGCTGCGGGCCGGGTCGTGGTTGCTGCCATTTTTTACATATTCTCTTGTCAGAGGCGAATTCCCATGGATTAATCGATGCTTCTTAAAGGAGCTTCCATGACCCTCGCTCAATGGCTGCCGTTCGCAGTCACCTCCGCCATCCTCGTTGCGATTCCTGGACCGACCGTGTTGTTGGTCGTTTCCTACGCGCTCGGCCACGGCCGCAAATACGCGCTTGCCACGACGGCCGGCGTCGCATTGGGCGACCTCACATCGATGACCGCGTCCATGCTCGGACTTGGCGTGTTGCTCGCGGCATCGGCGGAATTGTTCATCGTCTTGAAATGGGTGGGCGCGGCCTACCTTGTCTATCTGGGCATCAAGTTGTGGCGCGCCCCGGTGATGGACACCGATGCCGTCAGCGCGCCTGCCGAGTTGCGTACGAGCCGGATCGTCGCTCACGCTTACGCGGTGACCACGCTCAATCCGAAAAGCATCATTTTCTTTGTCGCGTTCGTGCCGCAATTCATCGATCCGCATGTCGCGAGCATTTCGCAGATTGCGATCATGGAG
Source organism: Caballeronia sp. LjRoot29 (assembly GCF_964252755.1). Lineage (NCBI taxonomy): Bacteria > Pseudomonadati > Pseudomonadota > Betaproteobacteria > Burkholderiales > Burkholderiaceae > Caballeronia > Caballeronia sp. LjRoot29. The sequence goes on from NZ_CAXUPU020000005.1 coordinate 198,392, forward strand.
GCGACGTTTGTCGGCTTGGCGGCGGCGAATGCGTTTGGCTACGCGATGCTCGCTTCGGTCGCGCGGAAGGCGATTCGGCGGCCACGCGTACAACGGACGGTGAATCGAACCGGCGGCGCGCTGTTGATGGGAGCAGGGGTGTTTGCGGCGGCTTGGAAGAAGGCCGTTTGAGGTGTGGGTGGGCGTCGTCACGACGCTCTAAACGCGACGCCCGAATTCACAAGCCAAGCCACCCATACTGTACGGCCATGCGCCACAGTCCCGCGATAATGATCACGGCAGCGATGGTCGCCAATGCTATCTGCCTTCGGCAGCGAATGGCTTGTTCGTCCTCGAGACCCTTGGGTTTGGCCATTTTGGGCTCCCTGCGTGGCTTCTCTACTGGGAATCCTACATCAAGGATCGCCATGAGCCATGCGACGCCTATTTTCCAATACAAAAGCGGCTGAAAATAACCCCTAGCAGATCATCGGAGCTGAACTCTCCGGTGATCGAATTCAACTGATCCTGTGCAAGACGCAACTCTTCGGCGAACAAATCGAGTGCTTGCGAATTCTGCTCTGCATGGTCCGAGGCAATCGCCAGATGTTCCCGCGCCGCGCGCAGCGCAATCAAGTGACGCTCGCGCGCCAGATAGATGCTCTCCGCGCCCGCCTGCCACCCGGCAATCTTGAGCAATTCGCTACGCAACAGCGCAATGCCATCACCCGTTTTCGCCGATAACCGCACGTCGCGCACGCCATCGCCAGCCGTTTCCGCCGATGCTTCCACGCCCGCCAGATCCGCTTTGTTCAGCACGCGCACGACCGGCACGCCCGCCGGAAAACGCGCCGAGATCGCGGCATCGTCGGCGCTCAGCGCCTCGCGCGCGTCCAGGAGATGCAGGACGACATCCGCGCGGCCGATTTCCCCCCACGTCCGCTCGATACCGATCCGCTCCACCTCGTCCTCGGTGTCGCGCAGGCCGGCGGTATCGATGACATGCAGTGGAATGCCTTCAATCTGAATAGTCTGCGTGACCTTGTCGCGCGTGGTGCCGGCAATCGGCGTGACGATGGCGAGTTCCGCGCCCGCCAACGCGTTCAGCAACGACGACTTCCCCACGTTCGGTTGCCCCGCGAGCACGACCGATAGCCCTTCGCGCAGCAGCGCGCCCTGACGAGCGTCGGCGAGCACCTTGTCGAGTAACGCACGGATGCGGGCGAGCTTGCCGCGGGCATCGGCGGCTTCCAGGAAATCGATCTCCTCCTCGGGGAAATCGAGCGTCGCTTCGACCAGCATGCGCAACGTGATCACGTCTTCCACAAGCGCGTGGATTTCGCGCGAGAAAGCGCCATCGAGTGAGCGGCCCGCCGAGCGCGCCGCGGCTTCCGTGCTTGCCTCGATCAGATCTGCTACGGCCTCGGCCTGCGCCAGGTCGAGCTTGTCGTTGAGAAATGCGCGACGGGTGAACTCGCCAGGTTCGGCCAACCGCACGCCGAAATCACGACCGGTTTCTACTGCACGTTGCAACAGCAGTTGCAGCACGATCGGACCACCGTGCCCCTGCAACTCGAGCACGTGCTCGCCGGTGTAGGAATGCGGCGCCGGAAAATACAGCGCAATCCCGCGATCGATCGCCTCACCGCGTGCATCGATAAACGGTACATAGCTCGCGTGCCGCGCATCGAGCAATTGGCCGCACAGCGCCAGCATTGCGTGTTTCGCCGCTGCCTCACCCGCTCGCCCGAACGACAGCCGGATCACGCCGATACCCCCACGCCCCGGCGCGGTGGCGATCGCGACAATCGGATCGGTATCGTTATTGGACATGGTTGTTTCCAGCGGAACGCGAATGAACGAGTGGCGGCATTGTAGCGTGGCGCCTTCGTTTCGCTGGGCCGCACGAGTCGCTAGGATGATTCTCAATTTATCTTATGTGGGATATGATCGGCTTTAGGAATGGCTGTCGGCGTGCATCGTTTCATTGCGTGAAAATGTGATCGGTATTGGGCCACGCCGATCAAGCGGTCATCGCGGCATTCCGACATTATTTTTCCTGTGCGCGCTAAAAATGAGAAAGATGCGCCATATCTAGCGTAGGCGGTTGACTCCGTCACAGCGTTTGCCTCGCACAATCGCGACCATGCCAACACCCACAGAGAAAACCGATTTTTCGGATCGGCTCAAATTTTCGATGACACGCGCGCCCGAGAAAATGCGCGGTGCAACCGATCTCGCTTTGCATTTCAATTTGCGTTATCACGGCGAACCCGTGTCGCCGCAAACCACGCACAAGTGGCTGACCGCGCGTTCAATTCCTACTACCGACAAACTGGCGACACTCGCCGAGTGGTTCAAGGTCGAGCAGCACTGGCTGCATTACGGACCGCCGCCAAGCGGGAATCCGCAAAGCGCGCCGAAGCCGATCATTCACGACGAAAAGTATCCGGCCTCGGAGGAGACGCTTGAGCTGGCCTCGAAGATCGAGGCGCTTTCGCCGCATCACCGGTATTTGCTGGAGGAGCTTATTGACCAGTTTTATGGGGCGGGCGGGAAACGATAAAGCGCATACATAAACATTCCACAGAAACAAAAACGCCCGGCTTGCCGGGCGTTTTCAATTCAATCGAAGGGTGAAAACCTAAGCCTTCGCCACCTTCTTCTGTCCCATCATGCGCGTGATGTAATACTGCTGCGCGATGGAAAGCACGTTGTTCACTACATAGTACAAAACCAGTCCTGACGGGAAGAAGAAGAACATGACCGAGAATGCCAGTGGCATGAACATCATCATCTTGGCCTGAACCGGGTCTGGCGGCGTGGGATTCAACCGCGTTTGCAGAAACATGGAAACGGCCATCAGTACCGGCAAAATGTAGAACGGATCGGCTTGCGACAAGTCGTGAATCCACAAGACCCACGGCGCACCGCGCATTTCCACCGATGACAGCAACACCCAATACAACGAGATAAATACCGGAATCTGCACAACGACCGGCAGGCAGCCGCCGAACGGATTCACCTTCTCGGTTTTATAGAGCGCCATCAGCTCCGAATTCATCTTCTGCGGATCGCCCTTATAGCGTTCACGCAATTGCGTCATACGCGGCGTGATGGTCTTCATACGTGCCATCGACTTGTAGCTTGCCGCCGACAACGGGAAGAACACGGCCTTGATCAGCAGCGTGAGCAGGATGATCGACCAGCCCCAGTTGCCCACATAGCTATGAATCTTCTCGAGCAGCCAGAACAGCGGCTTGGCGATAATCGTCACCATGCCGTAGTCCTTCACGAGCTCAAGACCCGGCGCAACGCCTTCCAGCATCCGCTCTTCTTCCGGACCGGCAAAAAGCCGCGATTGCACGTCGATAGTCTGTCCCGGCGCAATGGTCTGCAACGGCTGTTGCACGCCCACGCGATACAGCGCCGGATCGATCTTCTGCACGTAGATATCGCGCTTCGCACCCTGCTGCGGAATCCACGCCGACGCAAAGTAATGCTGCACCATCGCGACCCAGCCGTTATCGGCGGAGGGCGCAAAATCTTCCTTGCCCTTGTCGATATCGCTGAACGTCATCTTCTGGAAGTGATGCTGCTCGGTATAAACAGCCGGCCCAATGAACGTATGCGAGAAGCGCGGGGTTTCCACCGGCGAATCATCGCGCACGAGTTCCATATAGAGACGCGGCGTGACCGGCGCAGTGCCGACGTTCTGCACCTTCGTGTCCACACCGATCACATAGCTGCCGCGCGTGAACGTGTAGGTCTTGATGACCTTCACGCCACCCTTGACCGGCGACTCGAACGAGATGGACATCGTCTTGCCGTCACCCATCGCCGTCTGGCTGCCCGGTACGAGCGTGAAGACGTCGTTGTGGTTCGGGAAGTCGCCACCGAGCAGGCCCGTGCGCGCGAGATACGTGTGCGTTGCCGTGCGGTCGAAGAGCGTGATGTACAGATCCGGCTGCTTGCCGTCACCTTCCTTCACGAGCGACAGCTTCGACAGCGTGCCGCCGCGCGTATCGATCTGGCCGGAATAGACGTCCGTGGAGAAATTCACGAGTTGGTCTGCGGCGGATGCGGGTGCAGTCGAACCCGGTGCGGCCGGTGCGCCCGCTACGCCAGGCGTTGACGGCAAATCGGCGGCTTGCGTGCCCGGCGTCGTGGTTCCCGGTGCAGCGCTGCCGACCGTCTTGGTCGGGACGGCGCTCGGGAAGAACATCGACGGGCGCCCATGGTCACGTTGCCAGTTGTCGAACAGCATGACAGCCGACATGAAAAAGATGACCCATAGGACGGTACGTTTGATATCCATGCGTTGTCTCAGTGTCGATCGAAGAGCGCGTTATTGGCGCCGTGGTGGTTTGAACTTACTGAATGTGCCGGATCCGGCGAAGGATTCGGCACATCCGATGAGCTCGGGGCAGAGTCGTCGACTGGGTCGGCCGCTGACGCGCCATCCTGCTGAACGCAGCCGGCGGCGGACGGAGGCACGGGGACCAGATCGATGCCGCCAGCCGAAAACGGATGGCAGCGGCACAGACGTTTTGCTGCGAGGAATGAGCCACGCGCGGCGCCATGATACTGGATTGCTTCGCGCGCGTAGTCAGAACACGATGGGTAAAAGCGGCACCGGTTGCCGAGCATGGGGCTCACTGCAACCTTGTAGAAGCGTAATAAGGCGATCAACGCCGTTTCTGCCATTCGTGCCGTCTGCATAGAATTCGCGCTCGGGTCGACGCCGGACCAAGCCGGTGTACGCCTGAAGCGGCTCATGAGCCCGCAGGCGCGGGTGGGTCCTTGACGATGGGCGACGCTCCCTGCTCGCTTACACCTTCAGTACGCCGTGCTGCTTCGCGCACTGCACGGTCAAGCAGGCCGTCGATCTCTTCGCGAAATAACATGCGCAGCGGCGGCGATTTCGCGCTCGGCATGGCCTTGCGGTCAATTTTCGCATGCAGCCGCAGCAGGATATCCCAGCCGCCAAGCTCTGCACGCCGAAGCCGGAACGCCTCGCGCGCCAACCGCTTGATCAGGTTACGCGTCACCGCACGCGGCGCGAACTTCTTGCCGATAACCAGACCCAGTCGCGCCTCGTTGCCGGTCGGCTTGCCATACAAGACAAAATGCGGAGACCGGCGCCAAGGGCGCAAACGAAAAACGGATGAGTATTCATCCGTTTTCAGCAGCCTTGCGGCCTTGGGGAACGCGGCACTCGCTCGCAACTGACTGGTTTCCTGTCCGGAGCTGGTCGTGCTGCGCACCTGGCCGTCGCACACATCTGGGCGAGTGCCGGGGCGCGCCGTCAACAGCGACCTTATACAGCCAGGCGCTTGCGGCCCTTCGCGCGACGTGCGTTGATCACCTTGCGGCCGCCGGCCGTCTTCATACGGACGCGAAAGCCATGGGTACGCTTGCGGCGGGTGACGGAAGGTTGGTAAGTGCGTTTCATGTTGGTCTCACTTGGGTAAAAACGGACCGCCGGCCATACGTAAGCGACAAAAAGGCGACGTACCGGCCGGTGGTACAAGAATTCGGGTTTTGCGGAACCCGCTATTTAAACCGTTTTCCTATTGACCGTCAATAGGTTATGGGGCATGGCGAGCGGTTTTCGAAGAAGTCCACAGGCTTGGCGATTCAATAGGCCGCATGGTCCGTCCCTGTGGATAACTCGCGCCGCGGTTGCATTTGGCGTTAGAATCTCCGCTCAATCCGACGTAACCGCACGTTGTCCCGGTCCGCTGTACCGCCTGCAAAAGCATGGTGGACAAGGCTTTGGGGCACGCTTGCCCGCGCGCACCGGGCCTTGTCGCCAAGTGGCGGCGAGGGCGGCGGCAGGACCTGCGGTAAACCCTAACGACTGCATTCGATGAACGATTTTTGGCAACACTGTTCCGCATTGCTGGAGCGCGAACTCACGCCGCAGCAGTACGTCACATGGATCAAACCGCTGGCCCTGGTCGACTTCGATGCCGATGCGAGCACGCTGCGCATCGCCGCGCCCAATCGGTTCAAGCTCGACTGGGTGAAAAGTCAGTTTTCCGGCCGTATCGCCGATATGGCCCGGGAATTCTGGCACGTCCCCGTCGATATCCAGTTTGTTCTGGACCCAAAAGCGACCGCGCGCAAGGCGATGGGCGGCCTGCCCGCGTCGTCGGCGTCGCCTGCTTCATCCGTTACCGGCGTCGCGCCCGTTTCCCCGCCTGTGCAGCGTCCCGTGCCTCAGCCCGCTGAGAGAAGCAACGGCGGCCACGCGAACGCGAGCGCCCACATCAACGCGCTCGCGGCAGAAGCCGCGCAGCACGCGCGATCCTTGCAACATAACGATCAGGCCGATAACGGCGATCTCGACCTGCCGAGCCTCGATGCCAACGAAGCTGCCGTCGCGCGCCGGACATGGCGCCCAGGCGGCACGGCATCGTCGAATGGGGAAAACGATTCGGCTTACGAGCGCTCGAAGCTCAATCCGGTTCTAACGTTCGATAACTTCGTGACCGGCAAGGCGAATCAGCTCGCCCGGGCAGCCGCGATCCAGGTCGCCGATAACCCCGGCATCTCGTACAACCCGTTGTTCCTGTACGGCGGCGTGGGCCTGGGCAAGACCCACCTGATTCACGCAATCGGCAACCAGCTGTTGCAGGACAAGGCCGGCGCGCGCATTCGCTACATCCACGCGGAGCAATACGTGTCGGACGTGGTCAAGGCCTATCAACGCAAGGCTTTCGACGATTTCAAGCGTTATTACCATTCGCTCGACCTGCTATTGATCGACGATATTCAATTCTTCTCGGGTAAATCGCGGACGCAGGAAGAGTTTTTCTACGCGTTCGAGGCGCTAGTGGCGAACAAGGCACAGGTGATCATCACGAGCGATACGTATCCGAAGGAGATTTCGGGTATCGATGACCGGCTGATTTCCCGCTTCGACTCCGGCCTGACGGTCGCGATCGAGCCGCCGGAGCTTGAAATGCGCGTGGCTATCCTGATGCGCAAGGCGCAATCGGAAGGCGTGAGTTTGTCCGAGGACGTGGCGTTTTTTGTCGCGAAGCATTTGCGCTCGAACGTGCGTGAACTGGAAGGCGCGTTGCGCAAGATCCTGGCTTTTTCGCGATTCCACGGCCGCGAGATTTCGATCGAGTTGACGAAGGAAGCGCTGAAAGACCTGCTGACGGTGCAGAACCGGCAGATATCGGTGGAAAACATCCAGAAGACGGCGGCGGACTTCTACAACATCAAGGTCGCCGACATGTATTCCAAGAAGCGGCCCGCGAACATCGCGCGGCCGCGTCAGATCGCGATGTATCTGGCAAAGGAACTCACGCAGAAGAGCTTGCCGGAGATCGGCGAGCTGTTCGGCGGGCGCGACCACACCACGGTGCTGCACGCCGTGCGGAAAATTTCGGCGGAACGGGGCACGGACGCCCAGTTGAACCACGAACTGCACGTGCTCGAGCAAACGCTGAAAGGTTGAGCTTTCCGTGCTGTAGCGGCTGCTGATCAGGGTGCGCCCGGCCGTTTGCCGCCTGCGCCCAAAAGCGCCACAAAAAGCGTCAAAAAACGGGCCTGTTTATTGACGAAATTGCCCCCATTTTCAGGGAGCGGTCAGGTTTTGAGGCACAATACGGGTTTGACCGTCCAGCGGCGCTGGGCGGCGTTTTGGCGCAAGCCTGGCACGTGCGGGTGGCAATCGCTGCAAGCGCGTGACACGAGACCGTCCGAAGGTCATCCATGCGGTGGCAACGCTTCTTAAAAAGCGGTGGCAAAAGCGGGGGACACACGCGGCGGACGGCCGTCACATCAACGAAGGAACTCTATGCAACTGGTCAAGACCGAACGAGATAATCTCCTAAGGCCGCTGCAAACCGTGAGCGGAATCGTCGAACGCCGTCATACGTTGCCGATCCTCGCCAATTTGCTGATTACCAAGACTGGCGCCGACGTGTCGTTCCTCTCGACCGATCTAGAACTTCAGATCACCACGCGTGCCGATTTCGGCACCGGCAGCGATCAGGTCGCCACCACCGTAGCCGCGCGCAAGCTGCTCGACATCCTGCGCGCCATGCCGCCGGGAGAAGTGTCGCTCGATCTCACCGACAAGAAGCTGACCGTGCGCTCCGGCAAAAGCCGCTTTGCGCTTCAGACGCTTGCTGCCGATGAGTTCCCGACCGTTAACCAGGCGACAGAGTTCGGTGCGAGCCTGTCGGTTCCGCAAAAGACCTTCCGGCAATTGCTCGGCATGGTCCACTTCGCCATGGCGCAGCAGGACATCCGCTATTACCTGAACGGCATGCTGCTGGTGGTCGACGGCGACCAGCTGATGGCAGTTGCAACGGACGGTCACCGGCTCGCGTTTTCGTCGATGAAAATCGAGGGATCGTTCCCGCGCCAGGAAGTGATCATCCCGCGCAAGACTATCCTCGAATTGCAGCGCCTGCTTGAGGACATTGACGACTTGCTGGTGATCCACATTGCAGCAAGCCAGGTGAAGTTCACGTTTGGCCAGGTCGAACTCGTGTCGAAGCTCGTGGAAGGCAAATTCCCCGACTTTCAGCGCGTGATCCCGAAGTCGCACAAGAACACGTTCCTGATCGGCCGCGAAGAATTGCAGCGTTCGCTGCAGCGGGCTGCCATTTTGACGTCGGACAAGTTCAAGGGCGTGCGTTGCCTGATCGAGCCGGGCCAGTTGAAGATCATGTCGACCAACGCCGACCAGGAAGAAGCGCAAGAAGAGCTGGAAATCGCGTATCAGGGCGACAGCGTGGACATCGGCTTCAACGTCACGTATCTGCTCGACGTGCTCGCGAACCTGAAGATCGACATGCTGCAAGTGAGTCTCGGCGACGCTAGCTCAAGCGCCTTGATCACGATCCCCGAGAACGACGAGTTCAAATATGTGGTGATGCCAATGCGCATCTGACGCGGCCAAAACTAAAAACTTTCCAAGGGGCGCATTGCCCCTTTGGCATTTTTAAGGTGTTTCGAAAAGTCTCATGCAGCGACCGCGCAGCAACCCCGCAGTGACCGCTTAGTGACCGCGCAGTGACCCAGTAACGACCCCGTAGTGACGCAGAACCGGAAAAAAACCCATGACTGAAAACCCAATTTCGCAACCCGACAACGCTTATGGCGCATCCTCCATTCAGATCCTCGAGGGTCTGGAGGCGGTCCGCAAGAGGCCGGGTATGTATATCGGCGATACGTCGGATGGCACGGGTCTGCACCACCTCGTTTTCGAAGTGCTGGACAACTCCATCGACGAAGCGCTCGCCGGCCATTGCAACGACATCCACGTCACCATTCACGCGGACAACTCCATCTCCGTGACCGATAACGGCCGCGGCGTGCCGACCGGTCTGAAGCTCGACGACAAGCACGATCCGAAGCGCAGCGCCGCCGAGATCGTGATGACCGAGCTGCACGCGGGCGGCAAGTTCGACCAGAACAGCTACAAAGTGTCGGGCGGTTTGCACGGCGTGGGCGTGTCGTGCGTGAACGGCCTGTCCGAATGGCTGCGCCTCACCGTGCGCCGCGACGGCAAGAAACACTTCATGGAATTCCGCCAGGGCGTGGTGCAGAACCGCGAACTCGTGACGGAAGACGGCATTACGTACTCGCCCATGCCAGTTGTAGGCGACACGGAAAATCGCGGCACCGAAGTGCATTTCATGCCCGACGTGACCATCTTCGGCAACGTGGAGTTTCACTACGACATCCTCGCCAAGCGTATGCGCGAACTGTCGTTCCTGAATAACGGCGTGCGGATTCGCCTGACCGACCAGCGTGATGGCAAGGAAGACGATTTCGCGTTTATCGGCGGCGTGAAGGGCTTTGTGGAATACATCAACAAAGCGAAGCAAGTGCTGCATCCGAACGTGTTCCACGCGATTGGCGAGAAGGACAACGTCACGGTCGAAGTGGCCATGCAGTGGAACGACAGCTACAACGAAAGCGTGCTGTGCTTCACGAACAACATTCCGCAGCGGGACGGCGGCACGCACTTGACCGGCTTGCGAGCGGCCATGACGCGGGTGCTGAACAAGTACATCACCGACCACGATATCGCGAAGAAAGCGAAGATCGAGACGAGCGGCGACGACATGCGCGAAGGCTTGTCGTGCGTGTTGTCCGTGAAGGTGCCGGAGCCGAAATTCAGCTCGCAGACGAAGGACAAGCTGGTGTCGTCGGAAGTGCGCGCGCCGGTGGAAGACGTGGTCGCGAAGGCGCTGGAGGAGTTCCTGCAGGAGACGCCTATCGACGCGAAGATCATCACGAACAAGATTATCGATGCCGCGCGGGCGCGCGACGCCGCACGTAAAGCGCGCGAAATGACGCGGCGTAAAGGCGTGCTGGACGGCGTTGGTTTGCCGGGCAAGCTGGCCGATTGTCAGGAGAAGGATCCGGCGAAGTCCGAGATTTATATCGTGGAGGGTGACTCGGCAGGCGGATCGGCGAAGCAAGGGCGTGACCGGAAGTTCCAGGCTATTTTGCCGCTGCGCGGCAAGGTGCTGAACGTGGAACGCGCGCGTTTCGACAAGCTCATTTCATCGGAGCAGATCGTCACGCTGGTCACGGCGCTCGGAACCGGGCTTGGCAAGGACGATTACAACCTCGAGAAGCTGCGCTATCACCGCATCATCATCATGACCGATGCGGACGTGGACGGTGCGCACATTCGTACGCTGCTGCTGACGTTCTTTTATCGGCAAATGCCGGAGATTGTGGAGCGCGGGTTTATCTATATCGCGCAACCGCCGCTTTACAAGATCAAGGCGGGCAAGGACGAACGGTATCTGAAGGACACGCACGAACTGAATCAGCATATGTTGAAGCTGGCACTGCAGGGTTCGGAGCTGACTGCGGCTGAAGGCGCCACGCCGATTACCGGCGACGCTTTAGGTGAGTTGGCGCGCGCTTATCTGCTCGCACAAGCGGTCGTGGATCGTCTCAGCCGGTTCTACGACGTCAATGCGCTTGGCGCGGTGATGGATGGCATCGAGCTGGATCTGTCGACGCAAGAATCCACCGTGGCTTCGGCTGCCGCTTTGCAGGCCGCCTTGAGGGCCGATCCGTTGAAGCCGGAAGTGTCGGTTGAGCCGGCTTACGACACGGTGCGCGAGGTTCGGTCGTTGCATATCAATCGCCGGCATCACGGGAATGTAAAGACGTCGGTAATCGATGAAGACTTCCAGTTGACCGCGGATTACAAGCAATTGCAGACGACCGCAAATACGTTCAAGGGTTTGATCGGGCCGGGTGCCGTGATCAAGCGCGGCGAGCGTTCAATGGCGGTGACCGACTTCAAGAGCGCGATGAAGTGGTTGATCGCGGATGCCGAGCGTAACGTGACCAAGCAGCGGTATAAAGGCCTGGGCGAGATGAACCCGTCGCAGTTGTGGGAAACGACGATGGACCCGACCGTGCGCCGTTTGTTGCGGGTTCAGATTGAGGATGCGATTGCAGCCGATGGCATCTTCACGACGCTCATGGGTGATGACGTTGAACCGCGTCGCGCGTTTATTGAATCGAACGCGTTGCGGGCGGGGAATATCGATGTTTGATGGTGGCTGTCGTCGTCGCCAGAGTTGCAGGGAAACGGAATTAGTGAGACTGGGGCCCTTTTGGTGAGACTGGAAAAACAGAAATCGTGAGACTGCCCGGACTCAGGCGGAACGTTGAATTGCAGTGGGCGGCAGCGAGGGTCGGGGGCCGTAGGCGGGAGCAGCCTGCCACACGGCGCTGACAGCTCTTCCAAAGTCAGATATGGCCGACACGGTTGACCGTAGCCGACCCTCTCCGGCCGTTGGAGCCAGCGCGACGTGAACGGCGGCTTCTGAGGTCCAGCGGTCATTCGTGCACGCGTGCTTCCCGTCAAGTCATCGGCCGCTCCGGACGGTCGCGAATCGCGGGCGGCGGCCGACCAGCACCGTGACGGGAACGTCCGCGAAAGTGTTGAGCGGCAAGTGGCCTTCGCATCTTGGCCGCTATGCAACGATCGCGATCGCCCACCATTGAGCCTTTTCCTTCACGCCAACCGCTACCGCCGGTCCCGGCCATTTACGACGCGCATCCTCCAGGACTTCATGCCGCCTCAACAAGAAGGACTCGCTGTCAAGTTTGAGCTTCGCTCTGGCGAGGATTTCTGGTACCAGCGGCGCACATTCCAGGCTACTGGAACCCCACCGGACCAAGCCTTCGATGGTCAGCGATAGACTACGACCCCTACCCCCACTAAACTGTTTCTGAGTTTCTGAGCATACAACCCATTGCTGCAAAAGGGATTTGAAAACCCTGATCTCCTTTGACCGTCGATCTTACCGTCAACAATCGCCACTCGTGTTTCTGGGCATGCTCAGGTAGGTCGTCAACCGTAAGAGGAAACCTTCCATCTGACGCCCTCAGCTGCTTCCCTCTTCGATACCCTTGCGAAGCAAAGCGTCCGAAATCGCCGCGAGTGCATCAGCAAGCCGTCTTACCGTGTCCGGTGGTGGTAGGGGCAACTTGAGGCTGCGTGCGCCTGTGGCTGGGTCGCGTTCGACCCACGGGTGGGTGGCGGTAGCCCCATCGTCCGACGCGCTCAGCGCTGATACCAGTTCCACGCCGAACTGCAACAGCCCGGACCAGGGCTCGGCACTCCCGTCTCGTGGCGCTGTTTTGATGACGGAGGCTTTTGGTCGGGTCCCGGCATCGCCGTTCGTTTCCACAGTTGCCGCGTTTTCCCTCAATTCGTCGGATGCAGCAGCGACATTGACCGCCTCTTCCATAGGGGCCATTGCCTCGCCCTTTCCCATGCGGCCTGTGACGTTTTCCACGTCCTTCATGAAGCGGTTGAGACGTGAGCCCCCGAGCGAAATCTCGCCTGCGCCGCCGTCGAGGATGCCCGCCGACAGGGAGCGCTTAAACGACAGCACCGACAGCATGCCCTCCTCGATCGTTCCCTTGGAAACGTAGTTGACGATGTGTACGGGCTTCCGCTGCCCCATGCGGTGGATACGCGCGATACGCTGTTCAAGCACCGCCGGATTCCACGGCAGATCCATGTTCACGAGCGTCGAGGCATGTTGCAGGTTGAGCCCCGTGCTGCCCGCGTCCGTCGACAGGAAGACGCGGCAGTCCGGATCGTTGCGGAAACGCTCTACCAGCGCAGGCCTCCTTTCCGAAGGCACGCCGCCGTGGAAGCTAACATAACCGATGCCGAGTTTCTTGAGCCGGCGAATGACGATTTCATGAGTCCGCGTCCATTGGCTGAACACCACCGCTTTCGCTTCCGGCTGGACGAAGAGACCCTCAAACAACGCCGCCAACTCGTCAGCCTTGACGCCATGGTCGGTTTCCTGGTCCAGAAGATAGGTGCTGTTGCACGACATGCGCATGTTCTGCATGGCGCAGGTGAGTCGTCGCTGGTCCTGGTCCGACAGAAACTTCGTTTTGCGCCAGCGCTGGACAATTTTGGCCACGACGTCCGCGTTTTCCGTGTGATGGGCCATCTGCATCTCGGTCATCGGTACCAGCAGGTCCTGGTCGGTACGGTTCGGCAACTGAAGCAGCACCTCGGACTTGCGCCGGCGGATCATGATCGGCGCCAGGGTCTGGCCGATCTTCTCAAGTCTGGTGTAACCCGTCACACGTCCGGATTCGTCCTTGACCTGATGCTCATGCAGCAGCTTCCAGGTGGGTCCGAGGCGATGCTGGTCGACGAACTGGACGATGGAAACGAGTTCTTCCAGCTTGTTTTCCAGTGGTGTGCCCGTCAGCACAACGGCATAAGGACTGTCGATGCGCTTGAGTGCTTTCGCCGCGATGGTGTTCCAGTTCTTGATGCGCTGCGCTTCGTCCACGATCACAAGTTCCGGTGCCCATGCGGAGATCAGGTCAAGGTCGGATTTCAGCTTCTCGTAGTTGGTGATCTTGCAGAAATCTTCCTCCGCGTATTCGTTCTGCCTCTGGACGAGGCTTCCAGCGACGACTCGCGACGCGCGGCCGGAGAAGCGAAGAATTTCGCTTTGCCACTGATATTTGAGCGAAGTCGGGCAGACCACGAGTACCTTCGACACCCCGAAATGACGCGCTAGAATCTCCACTGCCGCAATCGCCTGAATGGTCTTGCCCAAGCCCATTTCGTCGCCGATCAAAGCACGCCCAGCGCGCACTGCAAACAACGCGCCTTCGGCCTGATAGGGATAAAGCGGCACCTTGAGTAGCTTCTTCAGCAGAGGATCGGCAGCGCCACGCGGGAACATGTCGTCCAGCGCCGTGGCGCGACGCGACGCATCGCTCCGGCCGGCGACGAAATTGAGCGCGTCGTCGTAAGCGCGCAATTCGTGACCTGTCTTCGCCGCGTCGGCGAGAAAACGTCCCAGTTCGTCGAAACGAACCTCCGGTATCCGCCAATCATGAGATACGTCGAACAACACCGCGGCGGCCTTCGCCACCTTCGCCGGACAATCTGTACCGGCGCGAAAATGGATCGTTCGCTCACCGCCGTTTCGCAGATACAGTTCCGAAAACGCAGGCTGGTAGCCGCGGGCAAAAGCCGCCTTCGCACCGCGTTTTTTTGCCAGTCTGGCCAGCGTGAATTCGATATGCTTGCAGGTACCCAATTCGTTGGTCGCATAGTCGGGACAGGCGCAGAAGTTCTCGCCCGGCTGTGTCCCGCGGATCGCCACACGATAATTGGATTTCGACTCCGGATTGCCGACGCGAAACTCGGAGAAAAACGGCTCCGTCCCGAGATTCTCCAGCCCGAACACCTGCTCGCGCCCAAATTGCCGCCGCAAGGCGCGCTGCCAATCGGCGGTAGTCATGTGATCCGGGGCTTGGGTACGAGAAAGCTTCGGGGCTTTAGCCGTCTTTGCAACATTGCGCTTGCTTTTCATTACTTCCGCGTAATCATGGTTGATAGATACCAGCCTCGTCGACTCCGGCCCGGCATATTTCTTCGTGCGCAACTCTTCGAGCACCTTGTCCTTCTGCTTCCACGCATCACCTTTGATCCGGACTATCCGTTCCGTCCACCGCGCTAGGCCGCAAGTTCCCGCCACTGTCACCACACTGCATGAGTGCAAATACGCAAGCTTGGCCGTTGTCGCTCAGCGGTGTCGGTCCTGGACTTGCCATGCGCTAACGCCGCACCGCCAAAGCATCCTGTCCATAGAGGATCTAACGAGGCTACGCCTCAGAGCCACGAGTGGTATTGATGACTGCGTGACGCTCGAGGTGCAGGGGCAGCTCCGATCGAGCCAGCTGGGACAAGCCCAGGAATGTACGAGCTCGAAGCTCAATGGGGGTCTGAACACCCCGTGGACTACCGGAGCCAGACATGACGCTATCACAGAGTGTGTGCGATGTTCTAGGGGACCACGTCGTGCTCTAGAGCGGCGCAGCGACCGGATGTACCTGGGCGTGTGCGTGCAGCAGTTGCAGCGTGTAGGTGGCGTGGTGTGATACCTGCGCGGCCATCTCGGTCAGCGCTTTGCCTCGGCGGCGACAGTGGCGCCCGGGACCGTGACTTTCGTGGCAAGCATCGGGAAGTCAGTACCACGAGGAGGGCCGGGCGCTCCGTATCGAGACCACCATCAACGACACCCGCGACTTCATCGTGGCACGACTGCTGCGCAACTTGCCCGAGTTGCGCAGCATCGGCTTTGCCGCCAATCGGCGCATGCTCGAGATCGAGCAGATCAGCCACGACTACGCATTGGGCGAAGCCGCGTTCCAGGACCTGCAGCGTCCGCGCAATGTTGACGGGCAGCGTGCTGCGGCACCGCGCTTTGCCGACCCGAAGGTCCAGGTCCTTCTGCATGGGTTGGTGATGTTCGTCTTCGTCGCACGTGGCTTTAGCAATCAGGACCTCCGGCAAGCCTACGCCGTGCTGCTGGGGCTCGCTGTGGGGCGCGCTGCGCTGAAGCGGACGTTCGCATCACCTGATGAGTTCACCGCGCGACCGTACGCTCCTCGGCCGACAACGCGACTGACATGATTCGCGCACGAAGGTCCGTTGTCCGGGCGGAGCCGACGTTCGAACGTCCGAGTGAAAGCGTGGGCCAACGTCCGCAACTGGCCGACAGAGACGAATAACCAACGCCGCTCGACGCCGGCTGTCGACCAGCACGGAACTTCCGTAGATGAAGATGCTAGTGGTCTGCGTCAAACAGATTGCATCTTATTCAGTTTGGCCCTGGCACGCGTGACTTTCGCGAGGATGTCGGAGGCTTTTGCTGTCCAGATGAATGGTTTCGGATGATGATTGTGCTTCTGCAAGTACTGTTCGATCGTGCCAACCAATTCGGGTACCGAGCGGAACGCCGCGCGTCGCAACTGGTTCACTGATAAGTCACGAAAGAAGCGTTCGACCATGTTGAGCCAAGAGGCACTGGTGGGCGTGAAATGCATGTGGAATCGCGGATGCTTGGCAAGCCACGCCTGTACTTCGAGGTGCTTATGGGTTGCATAGTTGTCAACGATCAAATGCAGCTCCTTGTCCTTGGGTGTGTTGCGGTTAATCGTACGCAAGAAGCTCAGCCACTCCTGGTGACGATGTTTTGTCTGACACTGACCAATGACACTGCCATCGAGCGTGTTCATCGCGGCAAACAGCGTCGTCACACCATTGCGCTTGTAATCGTGCGTCATCGTTTGAGCGCGACCCCGCTTGAGCGGCAAGCCCGGTTGGGTCCGGTCAAGCGCCTGGATCTGGCATTTCTCATCGCAGGACAGGACCAAGGCATGCTCCGGGGGATCGAGATACAGCCCGACGATGTCTTCGAGTTTCTCGGCGAAGTGCTTGTCATTCGATACCTTGAAGCTCTCTAACCGATGCGGCTTGAGGCCATGCGCATGCCAGATGCGTCGCACGCTCGCCTCGCTTATGCCGGCCACCGCTGCCATGCTGCGTGTGCTCCAATGCGTCGCATTATCCGGACGCTGCTGCGTCGTCAGTGCCACAACGCTCCTGACCTTTCGCGCGGAGATTTGCGGCTTGCGCCCGGGTCGCGTCTCATCCCGCTCGATTCCCGTCACACCGTCAGCTATAAAGCGAGCGCGCCAGCGTGCTACTGTGCCTCGCCAGATAGCCAGGTCCGCACCGATCTCTTTGTCTGTCTTGCCCTGCGCTGCGAGCAAAATCATCTTGGCGCGCTCAGCCAGTCGAACCGGAATCGTCCGGCCAGTAGCCCACGTCTTTAACTGTTTGCGCTGTGCTTCACTTAGCTCAACTTTCGCCGCGATTCGCATGAGTTCTCCCTCCGTATCAAGGAGACTCGTAAATCGCGATTAAGTTGCATTATTTGTGACGCACTACACTAGCGACGTTCGAATCTCCGCGCAGCGACGTGCGCGGACGGCGGAAAGTGGCCGGGTACCGCCTGACGTGGTCGGCGCATAACGACCCGAACGCGACATTTCGCAATCTCCGAAAGCGGTCGTTCAAAGCGTCGCGGCAATGTCGTAAATCGCAAGGACGAGGGTACGCCCGCAAGTTGATCGCCGCAGTGAAGAAATATCGAAATAAAAAGTCTGCGGTTAATCGGGCCGTCTCGCAACGCAAAGGACAGGGCAGCGATTGGACGATTCACTATTGCGCGTTCACTTCTCCTGATCGACAAGCTGGGGACGTTACGATCATCGTGGTAAATTTGCTCGAAACCGACGAGGCAAACCTCCATGTGGCAAATCGATCAGGTCAGCCTGCGGCTTTTCATCGCTATATGCGAAGAGGGATCGATCGCGCGCGCCGCGGAGCGTGAATTCATCGCGCCCTCGGCTGTCAGCCGGAGGGTCGCCGACCTCGAAACGCTTGTTGGCTTGCCCTTGCTCGCGCGCAGTCAGCGCGGTGTGCGCGCCACTCCCGCGGGCGTCGCATTGCTCAAGCACGCTCGACTCATCATGCGCGGCCATGAGCGCCTTCAGGCCGAGTTGAGCGAGTTCGGCGCGGGCACGCGGGGCCACGTACGCGTGCTGGCGAACATCTCTTCAATGGTCGAATTTCTTCCTGAAGCGCTTTCTCTGTTCCTCAACCTAAATCCGGATATCCGAGTGGATGTCGAGGAACGGGTTAGCGTAGATATCGTGCGTGGATTGGAAGAGGGAGTTGCCGATATCGGCATCTGCCGCGATTTCGTGTCGACGGGTGAGCTTGACGTGACCACCTACCGGTCGGACCATCTCGCTCTGGTCGTGCCCGCCGGTCATCCGCTGGCAACAGAGGCATCGATCGCATTCGAGCGGACCCTCGACTTCGATCACCTCGGCCTTGCCTTGAACGCGTCAGTGAATGCGCTGATGGAGCGCATCGCGCTGGAGCGCGGGCGTCAGTTGCGCTACCGGACCTTCGTATCGACTTTCGATGCCGCGTATCGATTCGTCCAGGCCGGGCTCGCGGTTGCAATATTGCCGCGCGAAGCGGTCGGCAAGGTCGCTTGCGAGCAGTACAACCTCGCTGTCATCCCGCTCGACGAACCGTGGGCCGAACGCCGCTTCGTGATCTGCGTGCGCGACCGAGCGGCGCTTACTTTACCAGCGACCCGTCTCATCGAACATCTGATGGCGTCGCGTCCACGCCCCTAAAAGCCCTTAGGGGTTTTCCCTTCGGCGACAAGCTCCCCTTCTACAGCAACGCTCTCCAGCCGTCGCAAGTGGCGACGGTGTGCATCGCGAAACCAGTCTTCCGGACTCACCCGAATCACGGCACCCTCACGGTCAACCTGCAAAACAAAACGTGAGCCCGCTGATGAATCCTTCCAGAGAACGCGTGATCGTGACCGAAGTCGGCATGCGCGACGGCCTGCAAAGCATTGGGCCAATCATGCCCACCGATGCCAAGAAATCCTGGATCGACGCAGCTTACGCAGCCGGCGTGCGCCATATGGAAGTGGCGTCCTTTGTGCCCGCGAAGTTATTGCCGCAGATGGCCGACGCCGACGCAGTCATTGCTCATGCGCTGACTTTCGACGACCTGATTGTCACGGCGCTCGCGCCCAACCTCAAAGGAGCGCAGAGAGCGATCAATGCTGGCGTGCACCAGATCGTTGCGCCGATCTCGGTAAGCGCTGCACACAGCATGGCGAACGTGCGCAAGACACCCCTGGAGATGATCGCGGCGTTCGCCGAGATGTGCGCGCTCGCGAATGGCCGCGTGAAAATGATCGCGGGGTTGTCGACCGTTTTCGGCTGCACGCTTCAAGGCAACGTCCCCTACGACGACATCGATGAGATCGTCCTTCAGGCACTCAAGGCAGGCGCCGACGTCATCGCTCTCGCCGATACCACCGGCCAAGCGACGCCTCGCCAGGTAGCCGAGATCATCGCTCGCGTGCAAGGCATTGCCGGAGCCCGTTTTCGGTCCGTGCATTTTCACGATACGTGTGGCCTGGGCCTCGCGAACACCCTGATCGCGTTGCAACACGGAATTCGCGAATTCGATTCTTCGCTTGCGGGCCTCGGCGGCTGTCCCCATGCACCGGGAGCAACCGGCAATATCAACACAGAAGACCTGGTGTTCATGCTCGAAAGCATGGGATACAGCACTGGGATAGACCTCCCCCAACTGATTGCATCGCGCAGTGTGCTCGAAGCAGCGCTTCCGAGCGTGCCGCTCTACGGATATCTTGCGCGCGCGGGCATTCCTTCACATTCTTCCCTGCAGGTGAATCGATGAATACAAAATCAAGCTCCTTGCCGCTCTCGGGCGTTCGCGTGGTCGAACTGTCGCACATGGTCATGGGACCGACATGCGGCATGATTCTCGGCGACCTCGGCGCGGACGTGATCAAGGTCGAGCCGCCGCATGGCGATGGCACGCGACGGCTCCTTGGTACCGGAGCGGGATTTTTTCGCACGTTCAATCGCAACAAAAAAAGTGTGGCGCTTGACCTGGACACCCCTGCCGGCATTGAGGCGCTACACAAGCTGGTCGATACGACCGATGTGTTTGTCGAGAATTTCAAGCCGGGGCGAATGGCGACGCTGGGCCTCGATTACGCAAGCGTGAAGCTACGCAATCCAAAGCTTGTCTACGTCTCGCACAAGGGCTTTCTCAACGGTCCATACGAGAATCGTCTTGCCCTCGACGAAGTCGTGCAAATGATGGCCGGCCTCGCCTACATGACGGGGCCGGTCGGTCGTCCGCTACGTGCGGGCAGCTCGGTGAACGACATCATGGGCGGCATGTTCGGCGCAATCGGCGTGCTGGCTGCGCTGTTCGAGCGCGACCATAGCGGCGTGGGTAAGGAAGTGCAGAGCGCGCTCTTCGAGAACTGCGTGTTGTTATCGGCGCAACACATGCAGCAATATGCCGTCACGGGCGCGGCGGCAGCCCCGATGCCTGAGCGCATCAGCGCGTGGGCCGTCTATGACGTGTTCACACTTGCGCGCGGCGAGCAGATGTTCGTGGCCGCAACCGGCGACGGCCAATGGCGCGCGCTCTGCAAGATACTCGAGCGCGCCGACTTGCTGGCCGATCCGAGGCTTGCGACAAACAATGATCGCGTCCTGGCGCGTCCGTGGCTGCTGCAAACGCTTGGCGAGACGCTGGCCCGATTTCACGGCGAAGATCTCGTCGAGAAATTCGAACGAGACCATATCCCTTTTGCATCGATCACGAAGCCCGAGGATCTTTTCGAGGACAAACACCTGATCGAAAGTGGCGGCCTCGTTGCATTGACGCTCGACGACGGCACTGACACGCAAATGCCGCTGCTGCCCATTTCAATGGACGGGGCGCGCCTGCAACCTCGCCGCGCCATCCCGAAGATTGGCGAACACACGGCAGAAGTGCTCGAATCACTGGGCTATGCTCGCGCCGATATTGAAAAGATGACCGGCTCCGAGCCGGCGAAAGCTGCGTAGTTCGGGCTGGCTGCAAGCTCGGAAAACAACATGCCAACAAGCGGCAACAGACCGCCCTACAGGAGACAGGCTATGAAATCGTCCAGCAATACAGTTCTTCCGGTGAGCACCGTGCCGTTCGGCGGAGCGGCCGACGCGTCGCTCGAGGCGACGCCTCACGCCGACATCGCGATGGGCGCGGCGCTGATCTCGGCGCGCCTCGACCGTCTGCCCGCGACCCGAACCATCTGGCAGCTCGTCATGTTGCTAAGCCTCGGACTTTTCTTCGAACTCTACGACCTCATGTTCTCCGGATACATTGCGCCGGGACTGGTCCGCAGTGGCATCCTGACATCCACGACCCATGGCTTGTTCGGCACGAGCGGCGTCGCGAGTTTCATCGCTGCGCTGTTTGCCGGACTATTTTTCGGGACCGCCGCATGCGGTTTTCTCGCCGATAAATTCGGCCGCCGCGCCATCTTCACCTATTCGCTGTTGTGGTACACGGCAGCAAATATCGTAATGGCATTCCAGGACACCGCCTTCGGATTGAACCTCTGGCGCTTTATAGCGGGTGTTGGAATTGGCGTCGAGGTCGTGACGATAGGCACGTATATCTCCGAGCTCGTGCCTAAGCATATTCGTGGGCGCGCATCGGCGTGTTCACAGGCGGTCGGGTTCTGCGCCGTTCCCGCTGTAGCGTTCCTTTCGTATGCCATGGTGCCGCGCACATTCTTTGGCCTCGATGGCTGGCGCTGCGTCGTGCTGACTGGCGTCGTCGGTGCGATTGCGGTCTGGTGGATTCGACGGCGTCTGCCTGAGAGCCCACGCTGGCTTGCGCAAAAAGGGAGGCTTGAAGAAGCAGACAAGGTCATGTCACGAATCGAAGCGCGGGTGCAAGCCGAATATGGCAGTGCGTTGCCGGCGCCCGCATTGCCGGAACCGGTACGATCCCGCGCCCTTTTCCGTGACCTGCTCGTCGCGCCATACCGGAAACGCGTCGCAATGCTGATCATTTTTCATGTGTTCCAGACGATGGGCTACTACGGTTTTGCTAACTGGATTCCGACCCTGCTGATCAAGCAGGGCATCACGGTGACGACAAGCTTGATGTATGCATCGATCATTGCGCTTGCCGCCCCGCTTGGTCCATTGCTCGGCATGCTGATCGCCGATAAATTCGAGCGCAAGACCGTTATTATGGCAATGGCCGGGATGAACGTGGTGTGTGGACTGATGTTCAGTCAGGCGCGTGAGACCGTCTTGCTAATCAGTCTTGGCGTGTGCTTGGTTCTGGCAGGTAATATCATTTCGTTCAGCTATCACGCGTATCAGGCGGAGCTCTTTCCAACAAGCATCCGCGCTCGGGCTGTTGGTTTTGTCTATTCCTGGAGCCGCCTTTCGGCAATGTTTTCAGCATTCGTCATTGCATGGTTTCTGAAGGACTTTGGTGTGAACGGCGTGTTCGTGTTCATCTCAGGTGCCATGGTGATTGTCATCTGCGCAATAGGACTACTTGGGCCAAGGACGCGCGATGTCGCGCTCGAAAACATTTCACATTAGCGTGTCACCGCCCGGCCGGTAGGTGAGTGGATCAAACGCTCTACGTTCAGATACCATTGACCGATTCTGCGCTCGGCAAGAATGTTGGGGCGTCTGTTGCAATGATAGTTAGCCACTGAGATTGACAACAATCTGGAAACCAATGCCGAACGACCGCTTGTGGCCGATGAGCGAAACCGCTCGCGCGGTAGGGTCTCCGGCCAGCGCGTGCGGTTCTTGGGAGGTCCGCCGCGCGGTTCCGTATGTTGGAGAATGAGGCAATCCGCCTCGTTCTCCAGCAGGAGCCCAATCATGGCCAAGCGCGAATTACCAAGTTAGTCTCGCGAATTACCAAGTTAGTCTTGATTACCCAGTTTCACACCGCGAAATTGTGAAAAACGATCTCAAGCGTCGGCAACGGGCATCGGGCCATTTAAGTCCACTGTTACCTCGGAGCGGTTCGGCGCGGCACATGCGCGTGGTCGAACAATGCCCGTTCGCTAAACAACCAATGAAACTTCAGGGCCCGACCTAATTTTCAACAAGTGAAACAATCCGGCGGCATGCGCCAGTCCCCCGCGGCTATGCAAGCGTGTCTGGCCACGATTGGCGAACAATTCCAAGCGGCATACGCCGCCGGCGATTCTCAAAGCGGCGCGAAGTTCGCGGCGGAAGCGCTTCAAATCACGCCGGACAAAATGTCGATCTTGCCCGACTACGCGTTGTGCCTGATGCGTACGAAAGCCTACGACCAGGCCTACAAGTTCTACATGGGCATTCACAACGCGCCGGCGAGCAAGCGCAAGCTGGCGTCTGCTACGTGGCTCGATGGTTTGGTGGAGGTATGCGGATGGTTGGGTAAGACCGAAGAGATGCGCGAATACAGATCGCGTTCGCTGCGTGCTTCCGATGCAAAATGCGGTGGCAATCCAGGCGTCGCGGTTCCCGGTCAAGCTCTTCCCGCATTCAACCCGGCGAACGCCGATGAAAACGTGATCGCTTACTGGCTGTTCGGATCGAATCCGCGATACTGCGAGCCCGCCGTGATGAACGCCGAGATAAAGCGCGACGTGTTCAAGGGCTGGACGTGTCGCGTTTATCTGGGTGCTACCGTTCCCGACCACGTTCAACGAAGACTCAAAGACGCGGGCGCCGATGTCGTTTTCATGGACCGCGATTCGGGCGTTCATTCACTGATGTGGCGCCTCCTCGTTATCGACGATTCCAGTATCAACCGCTTCCTTCTTCGCGATGCCGACGCGCTCCTCTCAGAACGCGAATATGCGGCAGTACAGGAGTGGGTCGAAAGCCCGTATTACTTCCACATCATCCGCGACTACTTCACCCATACGGAGTTGATTCTCGCGGGCTTATGGGGCGGATGCGCAGGCGTTTTGCATAACGCGGTTGAATCGATGCAGCAATTCGCTGCGAAGAACGCGGATAGCGGCCGTTTCATCGACCAGCATTATCTGCGTGAAAACGTGTGGCCAACGTTGCGCAAAAGTGTCCTGTCTCACGACGATCTGTTGGGCTTCCACGACGCCAAACCGTTCCCGCCACATTCGCCGAACCGATGGAATACCGACAAGTTCCACGTCGGCAGCAATACAAGCTATCAGGCGATAGGCGGGGAAAGCGCACTGCCGGATGGCGCCGAACAACGGCTGATTTTTAGTTCGGCGGATGGCAAGACATTGTTCGATTACAAGACAACCGTGCAAAACGGCGAGTGGCGCCTGGACATGCCGTTCTTCGTGATCGAGAAGATTGCGTCACAGGAAATCGCGATCCGCCGCGACGAATAAACGCTTGCTAAGCGCCCACTACTTCAACCGTCGAGAAGCCGATCCCCACGCTTTTCGCCACTCTGATCTGCAACGGAATGCGCTCCTTGAGCGCTTCCACATGACTGATGACACCGATCATCTTGCCGCTTGCGTTCAACGAATCGAGTGCGTTGAGCGCAATCTCCAGAGTTTCACCGTCGAGCGTTCCGAACCCTTCATCGAGAAACAGGGAGTCGATGGAAGTCTTGAAACTCACCAGATCCGATAAAGCCAGCGCCAACGCAAGACTCACCAGAAAGCTTTCTCCGCCCGATAACGTGCGTGTATCGCGGGCAACATCGCCTTGCCACATATCGAGCACTTCCATTTCTAGGTCGCCTGCAAGCTTGCGATTCAACTGATAGCGCCCATGCAGTTGCGTGAGTTGCCGATTCGCGAGATAGATCAAATGATCGAGCGTCAGGCCTTGCGCAAACTTTCGATACTTCGCTCCATCGGCGGAACCGATCAGACTGCTCAGGCGTTGCCACATATCATAGTGCGCGCGTTGAGCATCGATCTGCTGATATAACGCCTGCTTCTCAACGCGCAAGCGGTCGTCATTCTTCAGCATCGCGCCAAGCTCGCCTCGTTTCTCGCTGAGGTTCTTCGACGTTGCGAGCATCTCATCGAGCGATCGTTGCAACGCGTCGGCGTCCAGCTCGGTCTTCGGCTCTTTCAGCAATTCCGCACGACGGTTTTCCGCAGTCGTGCGCAGCGTGTGAACCTTCGTGCGCAGTTCATCGAGTTCGCGTTTCAGCGTTTGCAGGCGCTCGCGTTCTTCGCTCGGCAGCAGCGCTTCGGAGAACGCCTGTTCGTTGGCGAAGATGCTTTTGCTTAATGCAGTTGTCCATGTCCCCGATGTTTTCTCCGCGCGCTCCTTGTCTTCGATCAGCTGCTGCGTCACCGTGTGCTCGGTGCCTTCGAGGAGGCTGGTTTTATGGGCTGCTGTTTCGTAGCGTTCTATCGCCGATAAAAACGCAGCATCGGGATTATCAATCGCGGCAACGTCGGCCCCCGTTTCCAACTCCGCGTAATCCTTCTCGCAATCGGCCCATCGTGCGGACCACTTCGCGGCTTCTACCGATGCAGCTTCACCCGCGTGCTTGGCTCGATCGGCTTGCTGCGACAAAGCGCGAATTTGCTCCGATGCCTTCTGCCACGCCTTCCATTCTGCATCGCGCTCGGTGAGCCATTGCTGCCAATGCGTCCAGGAATTCGGCCGTGCATAACCAACGGACGTCACCGATTCATCAAGCGCCTGCTCTCTCTTGAGTGATGCGGCTCGCAAAACGCCGGCTTGATCGGAGACATCTTTCAAGGATTTCCGCTCAGCGATTTGTCTCTCTTCGAGAAGCTTCAACGCGTGCTGGTGATCGAGCGCCGCACGCTCCGCGGCATGCCGCGAAGCCTCGTGCTGCTTGATTAGCGCTATTTGCTGATCGACCGCGACGGACGTGTCCAGCGCAAGTTTCAACGTTGCCGCGTGCGCCTGCTTGAGTGCACCGAGTCCGTCATGGCCGACGGCGTCGAGTCCAAGATCAACGCACAGCTTTCGCCAGTTCTCCGCGTGCCGCGCGTCGTCTTCAAGCCATGTATCGATACGCGTCCCCAACGCCTTGATCTCCGCAGCCGACGCCGCAATAGAGACATCGACCGCCGAGGCTTCCTTGCTCGCGTGCTGCAATATGACTTGCTTATCCTTCCACGCTTGCTCGGTCGCCGAGACGTCGAGCGCGGCATAGGCAGTGATGGACGGATGTTCGGTTGATCCGCACAACGGGCACGCTTCGTCGGGTTGTAGCGCTGCACGATGTCCGGCGAGATCGAGAATACGCTGCTCCTGATGCAGCAATTTTCGCTTGTCTTCAACTTGCTCGGTGAGCGTTGCAACTTCCTTGGCAAGGCGATCACGTTGCTCGTTCAGCGACGTCAACGACGCATTTTTCCGAGCCCGCTCATCCCGATCCATCGCGGCTTGTTTGGTCCCGCGTGCAACCGTTTCGCGGATATCCGCCAGCTTGCCGAACAAATGATGTTGCTCGTTAAGAAGCTGGCAACGCGCTTTCAATGCCGCTTCACTCTCGCCGCCTAGCGTGCTCGAAAGCTTCTCCCGTTGCTCGCTTTCAGCCTTGCGTGCGAGTTCCGCTGCCGCCGAGGCGTCGCGTGCAGCAACCTGCTTGGCATCAATTTCACGCGTCCGCTTATCAATTTCACCACTCAATTTATTCTGCTTCGCGGCGTTAGTCTCGATGTCATTCAGCGTCTGCCCGCGCGCATCGAAGTGCTGATGCCACAGCACAATCAGTTCACCAAGTTTGCTTCGATGCGGATGTTCATCGAGTGCGGACTGAACGGTTTTGCTTTCGATCAGCACGCGATTCAGCGCGTCTTCCCGGATCTCCACGATTCGTCGGCTGGTCACTGACGCGGAACGCAGACCACGCGTCGCATCAAGCGAAGCGGCGCGCTTCTCGTCCTTCGAGCGCGCCAGTTGTCGCGAGGTATCCGCATGTCTCTCGCGCGCTAAAAGCATCGCCGTATGATCGGCCCGCAGCTTTTCGGCAGGGTCACTTGCGGTGAGGCGGTCGAGCGAAGGCTTGGCATCGGCGATCTTTGCGTCTGCTTGCTGTTGGTTGGCCAGCGCCTGTTCAAGCTGCGTTTCCGCTTCCGATAACGCAAGGCGCCAGGTCTGCATCGCGCGTGTCGTCTCGACTTGCTTGCCGAGTGCGGTTTCCTGCGCGGCAAGACCGATGCACTCCTGCTGCAATTCGGTCCGCTGCTCCTCAGTCAGCAGCTGCACACCGTCGGCGCGAACCAAAAGCGTATCCAGCGCAAGCTTCTCGTTGCGCGTCCGCTCGAAAACGTTCCGCGAGATCGTGCCGTAGATATCGGTACCGGTGAGCTCTTCCAGCAACTCGGCGCGCTCGTTTGCCTTCGCTTCGAGGAACGCGGCGAAGCCGCCTTGCGCGAGCATCATCGACTTGGTGAAGCGGCCGAAATCAAGACCGGTGATCTCTTCAACCTTACGCAATTTATCCACGATTCGCTCGGTCATGATCGTGCCATCGAGACGCGCGAGTTCGACCTTGGGGGCTTGCAGATTGCCATCGGCTTTATCGCGTGCGCGACGCTGGCTCCAGAACGCCCGATACCCTTCGCCCTTCACCTCGAACTCCACTTCCGCGAGGCATTCGAACGTGTGCCGCGTCATCAGCTCGTTCGTCCCTTGCGAGATCGTGTCCATGCGCGGCGTGCGGTGATAGAGCGCAAGACAGATTGCATCGAGCAACGTGGTTTTGCCGGCGCCGGTCGGGCCGGTGATCGCGAACAAGCCGTTATCGCGAAACGGCGGCTGGCTGAAATCGATCTTCCACTCGCCCTTCAGCGAGTTCAGATTACGCAGACGCAACGACAAAATCTTCATGCTGGATCTGCCTCGCCAATCTGCGCCACGACCCCGCGATACATCGATAAAAGCTGCGCGCGCGTTTCCTCATCGATGGTTTCCGTTTGCAGGCGGCGCGCGAAGACATCGTCGGGCGTGAGCTCGTTCAAGGTTTCCTTCGCTTGGCGATGCAGCGTGCTCGCAGCGGAAGAACGCTCGCGACGAATGCGCAGCACTTCGACCGGCAGGTCTTCGGTGATCTTCTGGATACGCGCCTGGAGATCGCTGAGGTAGTCATCGGCGGATACGACGATTTCCAGCCACACGGTCTCGCCTTTAACTGCCTGAGAAGCCGCCGCCGAGACCGCAGCCTCGAGTTCTTTCAACGATCCCTTCACCGATAACAACGACTGGAAGCAGGGCACGTCGAGCACGGTCACAGCCTGTAGACCGTCCTCCGATGCATCCACAAGCAGCATCTGTTTCTGTTGCCGCGCTTCATCGAAGCTCAGTGGAATTGGCGAACCGCTGTATCGAATGTGCTCGAACCCGCCCACTTTCTGCGGCCGATGAATATGCCCGAGCGCGATGTAATCGGCGGCCGGAAACGCGCTCGTCGGAAAGGCTTCCAGCGCGCCCACATAAATCTCCCGCACCGATTCACTCGCGCTCGCGCCGACCGTCGTCAAATGCCCGGTCGCGATGATCGGCAAATGCACGCCAAGCTCAGTCCGCTTTTGCTCAGCCAACGCAAACAGCGCCCGATAATGCGCGTGAATCGCGTCTTGCAGCGACTCCTGCTTCTCGCGCGCGCTCTGTCCCGCGATGCTCTGCAACACATCGCGCGGACGGATGAACGGGATGGCGCAGACAATCGCACCGGGTTTCCCATCGCGCGTGGTGAGCACACGAACCTGCTCGTTCGGATCGTCTTGCACCGAGGGAATGACCACCGTATTCAACGCCGTCAGCAAGTGGCGAGACTCTTCCAGCACGGCGACGGAATCGTGATTGCCCGCCAGCAGCGTCAAGCCGACGCCCGCATCGCGCAACGCCAGAATCAGCGAGTAATACATTTCACGCGCGTAGCTGGGCGGTGCGCCGGTATCGAAGATATCGCCGGCTATCAGCACTGAATCGACCGCGTGCAGCCGCGTTTGCTCGACCAGCCACGCAATCAGCTTTTGATGTTCAGCCTGGCGTGAATGCCCAAGAAAGTACTGGCCGAGGTGCCAGTCCGAAGTGTGCAGGATTCGCATCGAAGAGTAGGGTGGAAGGCGTTGCCGCGCATCGTTTTGGTGGTTGCCAGTTTAGCCGATCGACTCTATCCAAACGCGCGAGCGGGCCGGCAAGACCCGGGAAAATGCTGCAAAACGAGGCAATTGCGCGGCGTACGCGTACACTTCGGCTTCTAATTGCGCCGAAAACAGCGCGCGTCGGCCCTCGCCGATGCCCTTTTCACGCCGCAACCCCATCAATTACGCTCAAATCAATCATGTTTATCTGCCGAAACCAGCCGTGCGGCGCCGAATGGCAACTCGCCGACGTGCTCATCAAGAACGAAGGCCAGGGCCTCATGTTCCGCTGCCCCATGTGCGGAGCGCGCAACAAGGTGCTGCGCCACGACGCGCCCGACGGCACGATCACCTACGAGCAGGACAATTCGGTCGCGCCGAAACCTGCCGCAAAATAAGTAAAACACCCTCATGACCACGTCTACTTCTTTCAGCTCCCTGCCGCTTTCGCCGGCGATGCTGGCGAACCTCGAACAACTCGGTTATCTGACGATGACCCCGATCCAGGCCGCCAGCCTGCCGATCGCGCTCGCAGGCCACGATCTCATCGCGCAGGCGAAGACGGGCAGCGGCAAGACGGCCGCGTTCGCGTTGCCGCTGCTCGCGAAGATCGACCCAAAGCTTTTCTCCGTTCAGGCGCTGGTGTTGTGCCCGACGCGCGAACTCGCCGATCAGGTCACGCAGGAAATCCGCCGCATCGCGCGCGCGGAGGACAACATCAAGATCCTGACGCTGTGCGGCGGTTCGCCGATGCGTCCGCAGATCGCAAGCCTTGAACACGGCTGCCACATCGCCGTGGGAACGCCCGGGCGGATCATGGATCACCTTGAACGCGGCACGCTGCCGTTGACCGCGCTCAAGACGCTCGTGCTCGATGAAGCCGACCGCATGCTCGACATGGGTTTCTTCGACGATATCGTCGCCGTCGTCAAGCAATGTCCGAAGGATCGTCAGACGCTGCTGTTTTCCGCGACATATCCCGAAGGCATCGCCAAGTTGAGCCAGCAATTCTTGCGCAAACCGCAGGAAGTCAAGCTCACCGAGCAGCACACGAATTCGAAGATCAAGCAGCGCTTCTACGAAGTGCACGACAACGAACGCCTGCACGCGGTCGGCCAGTTGCTGGATCACTATCAGCCGGTCAGCACGCTCGCGTTCTGCAACACGAAACAGCAATGCCGCGACTTGCTCGATGTTTTGGTCGCGCAAGGTTTCAACGCACTCGCGCTGCACGGCGAACTCGAACAACGCGAACGCGATCAGGTGCTCGTGCAGTTCGCCAATCGCAGTTGCTCGGTGCTGGTCGCAACCGATGTCGCCGCGCGAGGGCTGGACATCACGCAGCTCGAAGCGGTGATCAACGTCGATGTCACGCAAGATCCTGAGATCCACGTGCATCGAATTGGTCGCACTGGCCGCGCGGATCAGGAAGGCTGGGCGCTGAGCCTCGCGAGCATGAATGAAATGGCGCGCGTGAGTTCGATCGAACAGGCGCAGAAGAAGGAAGTGGAGTGGCACAAGCTGAGCGAACTGACGCCGGCGACGCCGGGTCATCTTCAACCGCCC
This sequence comes from Caballeronia sp. LjRoot29, assembly GCF_964252755.1. Taxonomy (NCBI): domain Bacteria; kingdom Pseudomonadati; phylum Pseudomonadota; class Betaproteobacteria; order Burkholderiales; family Burkholderiaceae; genus Caballeronia; species Caballeronia sp. LjRoot29. The sequence goes on from NZ_CAXUPU020000005.1 coordinate 228,814, forward strand.
ATGGCCACGCTGCAGATCCTCGGCGGACGCAAGGAAAAGATTCGTCCCGGCGATGTCCTCGGCGCGCTGACCGGCGACGCCGGTTTCGAAGGCTCGCAGATCGGCAAGATCAACGTGACGGACATGGTCACATACGTGGCGGTCGCGCGCGATATTGCGGATCAGGCCGTGAAGAAGTTGTCGGCGGGGAAGGTGAAGGGCAAGAAGGTGAAGGTGCGGCGCATTTAGCCTGAACCTCCGGGCCTGCAATTTGCACCATTGCATCGATGAAACCAGTCAGAGCGGATATGCGTATGCATTCATATCCGCCCTTAATCGATACCTTGGTGCTCCATGTCCCGCTATTCGCGCGTTATTGTCGTTGTTTTGTTCACGCTGCTACTCAGCGCGTGCATGTCGTCCCCTCCGAACCCCAATCCGCGCGCGAATGTCGAGCCAAAGCTCGCATCCGTTGATTTGCCGCGCTATATGGGCCGCTGGTATATCGTCGCGAACATTCCGTATTTCGCCGAAGAGAATTTCGTTGGCAGTTACGCGCAATGGAAACTTCGCGATGACGGCAAAATCGACGATTCGTATTACGCGCACAAGGGCTCGTTCGATGCTCCTCTCAAGCATTATCAGTTCACGGATTCTATTGTTCCCGGGACGAATAGCGCCGAATGGAGCGTGCGCATTTTCTGGCCGATTTACGCGAGTCAGCAAACGCTTTATGTCGATGCGGATTATCAATACACAATCCTCGGTTATCCGGGCAAGAAGCTAGGCTGGATCTTCGCGCGTTCACCGGATATCAGCGACGCGAAATATCGCGAACTTCTAGGGCGCCTCGACGAGATGGGTTATGACACTTCGCGGTTTCGTCGCGTGCCGCAGACGCCGGAACAAATCGGCAAGCCGGGTTTCCATTCCCCCGGCGATAAAGACTGATACCCCCGATCAGCGAAACTCATAACCTCAACTTGCGAAACAAGGGATAGGAGCAATCCGATAGTCGGACGGGAGGGCAGCGCATAGCATCGAGAGGTTATCCACCTTGATGAATACGCCCGCCATGAATCAACTTGCCGAACCGCTCGCCGCCGCTTTATCTCTCCATCAGGCAGGCCATATGGCCGAAGCCGAAAGCGGTTATCGCGCGGTTCTCAAGGAACATCCTGATCACGTCGATGCACCGCATTACCTCGGTGTGCTGCTGCATCAACGTGGCGATAACGAAGACGCTGCGAAGTTGCTGGATCGTGCGCTTGGCCTGGCCCCGGATGCGTCGGCGTGCTTAAGCAATCGCGGGCTCGTGGCGGCGGCGCTGGGCGATCTTCCCCATGCCGTGGCGTGCTAAGAGCGGGCGCTTGCCATCGATCCGGCGTTTTCTAACGCACGCAATAACCTTAAATCGGCGCTACAAAAGCAAGGCCGCTTCGACGAAGCCATCGAACAGCTCGAGACGTTGCTCGCCCAGGATCCCGATTTCATCGACGCACGTTTGAACCTTGGCTCCACGCTCGCCGCCGAGAAGCGCCACGAACAGGCGTTGGCCACCTATCGCGATGTGCTTCTCCGCAATCCCGGCAACTTCCACGCGCATTTCGACGAAGGCAATGCGCTGCGCGAACTGAAGCGATTCGATGAAGCGGTGGCGGGCTTGCATCGGGCGCTTGCTTTGAAACCAGACCACCTCGAAGCGAACGTGAATCTCGGCACGACGCTCGGGTTGTTTGGGAAATTCGTGGAGGCGGAAGCGCAATATCGCCGGGCGCTGACCTTGCGCGATGATCCGCAGATTCACGTCTGCGTGGGTGCGGCTATCGGTTCGCAAGGGCGTTTTGAGGAGGAGGAACCGTACTATCGGCACGCGTTGACATTGCCCCCCGATCACGCCGACGCGCTTCACAATCTCGCGTTGCTGCAGTTACGGCGCGGCAACTTCAAGGATGGCTGGGCGCTGCACGAAGTGCGCTGGCGCTCGAGCAAGTACAAGCCTATGAAGGTTCCCGGCGTGCCGGAATGGCGCGGGGAATCGCTGCAAGGCAAGACGCTGTTGGTCGCCGGCGAGCAGGGGCACGGCGACATGATGCAGTTCGCGCGCTATGCGACCGTGCTTGAACAGATGGGCGCGACAGTCGACATGTGGGTGCCGGAGAACATTGTGGAACTGATCCAGAGCGTGCGCGGCGTGCGCCGGGCGCTCCCAATTGGCTCGACGAAAGGCTATGACTACTGGACGCCTTCTATGAGCGTGCCGCATCGCGTGGCCCATCTTGTTCCGGGTGTTATCGCCGATACGCCTTATATGAGCGTGAGCGCCGAACGGATCGGATCGTGGCCGGCGCGCGTGAAAAAACTGGCGGGCGCTCGTAGGAAGATCGGCATTGTGTGGGCGGGCAGTCCGACCTTCGGCAACGATCAATTCCGCTCAATGCCATTTGCCGCGTGGTCACCGTTCGCGGCGGTGCCGGACACCGCGTGGTTCTCGCTGCAGAAGGGCGCTGCGCGCGATCAGCTGTTGCAGCCCGGATGCGCGTTGAAAACCCACGACCTGACGAACGACATCCACGATTTCGCCGATACCGCCGCGCTGATCGAGCAACTCGACCTGGGGATAACGGTCGATACATCGGTGGCTCACCTGGCCGGTGCGCTGGGCAAGCCCGTGTGGATATTCCTGCCGGCGAACTACGACTGGCGCTGGATGCTGGATCGTGACGACAGCCCGTGGTATCCGCACACGCGGCTGTTCAAGCAGACTAGGCTTGGAGACTGGACAGAGCCGGTGGCGCGGGCGAAAGCGGCGTTAATGGCGGGGTGATTGTTCTGCGCTGGTTCCTCGCGCAGAACAGCCTACTTCTGCGCTGTTTGCATCGATTCGACGGGTTTATCGCGGGTAATCAGCCGCAAGCCGCTTGCAATACTGGCGACGCCCGCGAATCCCGCGCCGATCGCCAGCGCCAGTGCCGGCCCGTGATGCCCCGCAATACCAAAGCTCAGCGCGACCAACGCCGCGCCGGTCGCCTGGCCGATCAGCCGGGCGGTTGCCACCACGCCGCTCGCGCCACCGCTACGCTCGCGCGGCGCGCTCGCCATGAGCGCCTTCAGATTGGGCGACTGGAAGAACCCGAAACCCGCGCCGCATATGGCCATGCGGATACAGATATCGAGCGCATGGGGATGAGCCGGCAACAACGCCAGCGACGCCATGCCCGCGCACATGACGGCGAGGCCGATGCCGCCCAGCAACCCCGGTTGGTATCGATCCGATAAACGACCCGCGACCGGAGCGAGCAGCGCCACCATCACCGACCACGGCGTCATCAGGAAGCCGGTCTCCACCTGACTGCGCCCGAGCACGCTTTCGAAATAAAACGGCAGCGACACGAACGCCAGCCCTTGCGCGGCAAACGAGCAGACTGCGGTTGCCGTCGATAACGCAAACATCGGGCGCTTGAAGAGATCGACGGGGAGCATTGGTGCCGGATGACCGCGCTCCCGATGCAGCATCAACCCGCCCGCCACCGCCGTTACCGCGAGCGCAATCAGCACAATATGCGCAGGCGCGCGCTGCGCCGCTTCGCCTAGCGCGAACACCAGCGCGGCGAATGTGACCACGTTCAGTCCAGCCGCCACCCGGTCGAAACCGTGCGTGGCGCGCGGTGTTTGCGGCAACGCCGTCCAGCCGATAGCCAGCGCCACCAGTCCAATTGGCACATTCACCGCGAACAGCCACGGCCATGGTCCAAGCGAGAGCACGACGGACGCGACCGTCGGTCCGACCGCGAACGATATCCCCACCACCAGCGCATTCAGCCCAAACCCTCGCCCGAGCCTGTGATGCGGATAGATCGCGCCGATCAGCGCGGTGTTCACGCTCATGATTGCGCTCGCGCCAACGCCCTGCAGCAGGCGCGCCGCGGTGAGCGTTGGCAGCGACCACGACAGTGCGCACGTCAGCGATGCCGCCAGAAACAGGATCAGCCCGCCCAGATAGATCTTCCTGTGCCCGACGATCCCGCCTAGCGCCGCGAACGGCAGCAGCGTGGCGACCATCGCGAGTTGGTACGCGTTGATGATCCAGACGGAAGCGGCGGGGGTTGCGTGGAGATCGGCGGCAATTGCGGGGAGCGCAGTGTTCGCGATGGCGGTATCGAGCGTGGCGAGCGAAACGGCGAGCAGGATTGCCGCCATGCCGCGACGCTGGAGCGCGGTCATGGGACCGTCGGCGAGGAGAGAGGTCTGGTCTGACACAGTTTTTTAGGATTGGACGTGATCGGCGATAGTCCGACACGATACGGGATCAGGGCGAACCTCGCCGGGCACCCTCACGGCAGCTTTCAAACAGGTGTCAGTACGGCATCACCGGCGAAGTGCCGCGTGGCGTTATCGACGAACATCTGGACCGATGCCGCCACCGCCTCCGGCGAGCGCCCGCCCACGTGCGGCGTCAGTACCACGCGGTCAGAGCCTGTCAGCAGCGCGGGCGGCGTGGGCTCGCCTTCGTAGACATCGAGCCCTGCTCCGGCTATCACGCCGCGTTCAAGCGCGTCTGCGAGGGCGGCGGTATCCACAACGCTGCCGCGCGACACGTTCACCACGTAGCCCTGTGAGCCGAGTGCGGCGAGCACGTCGGCGTTGATCAGATGTTTCGTCGATCCGCCGCCCGGGGTGGCGACCACAAGGTAATCTGCCCATTCGGCTAGCGCTATCACCGAGTCGAAATACGTATAAGCCGAGTCCGGTTGTGGCCGGCGATTGTGATAACCGATGTCGATATCGAATCCCAGCGCCCGCTTTGCCACCTTCCCGCCAATATTGCCAAGCCCGATCACACCTAGTTTCTTGCCCGAAAAGTTCGGCTGGAAGGGCAGGTCGTCGCGCCACACGCCGGCGCGGCATGCGCGGTCGAGCACGGGGATCTGGCGGACAACACCGAGCAGCAGCGCGAAGGCGTGATCGGCGACGCAATCGTCGTTGGTACCCGCGCCGTTCACGACGATGATGCCGCGTGCTTTCGCTTCATCGCGCGCGATGTTTTCGTAGCCCGCACCCAACGCACCGATCAGTTCGAGATTCGGCAGTTTCGCGATGGAAGCTGCATCAATGCCGATAGTGCCGTTCGTCAGGACAGCGCGGATTGTGTCGGCGTGATCGGTGAGTGCCTGATCGAGTGCGGCTTGGTCAAGCGCTGTGATGACGTTGAAGGCGTTCGCGATAAGGGTATGGCTTTCAGGACGAAGCGGGACGAGGACGAGGATGGTGGGCGGCATGGGGCGCGAGGACCGAAGGAGCGGAGCGCCAAGTTTCGCATTTTTTTGAGATGGCGTAGGGAACGTCCCACGGGCGTTCAAAAGGTTCAGAACGTGGCGCCCAGATCCGAAAGGCGAGTTCATTGACGGCGCTGCGACAGCCATGTTGCGACCATTACCTTCCCCGCCAACAGCAGCCTCCACCGCCAAACCCAATCCCCACGCCAACCGTCGGCGCTGCGTAATACCCCGGCGCGTACGCATACCCGTACCCTGGCGCCGGCGCATATCCATAAGGCGGGGCGACGACGCACCCCGTCAACCCAACTGCAAGTCCCAAGACGAGAAAGAGCCTGACCATGATTTTTCTCCTGTTGCAGTTGCTTAGAGAGATGAAATCGGGCCATCGTTCGGGTTGGAATTGTGTCGCTTGTCGCCCATTGGTTTCGGGAAATTACAGGCGACGCCAATCGTAAGTCCGTCCCCAGCCATCCTAGGGTTTCTACCTAAAACAACAATAATCTCTTGCGCTCATCGCGCTTAATTTTCGGAAACGGCTTACCTACACTGAATCCATAGAACGCGAACAAGGTTGTTCGCGACAAAACAAGATTCGGAGGTACGTATCATGAAGTCGCTCATTCAAGCCGTTGTAGTTGCCGCAGTGCTCGCCGTCCCGGCTGTTTCGTTCGCTCAGTCCAGCCAACAACCTTTGACGCGTGCAGAAGTGAAGGCGCAGTTGATCCAGATCGAGAAGGCCGGCTACAACCCCGGCACAGCCAACGATTACGACTATCCGGCTAACATTCAAGCCGCAGAAGCACGCGTGGCCGCCCAAACCGGCGGCACCAGCAGCTACGGTGGCGTGGCTAATGGATCGGCGGATTCCGGTACCGCCGTTCAGTCGTCATTCGGCGATAACGTGCAGCCGGTGTACCACGGTCATTAATCACATTAATTACCAAGTGGTCGGCGAGTAAATTAATTCGCCGGCCAGCGTAACGCAAAGCAAGCACAACGCTTGCGCAGCATATCCAGAAAAAGTGAATTCGTAGCTCCCGCGAGCGGGTTTTATTCCGGTGAACTTGCCCAGCTCTTTTGTCTGGGCTTTTTTGCGTGTTCACGTATTGCGGAGATACATAAAAGGCAAGTTCCGAAAGCCCCGCGCAGACAGCGCTTACACGGCTCGATTCGCATTTCAAAATGCGTGACCTAGAATGTAAGCGGACTGTGGCGCATGAAGGAGGGGGCCATGACTGAGTCGATGATCGGTTTTGTGGTGGGCCTCGCGGTCATGATCGGCATAGCTGCCGTAATGGGCCGCCGGTATCGGCGCGAGCACCCGGAAGACGATAGCGGACGGATACGCATGCACGAATGGCTCGATTCACATCACATGAGCTGGATGCACCACAAGCATTGATGGGTCGCCAAAAAAGTAAAAAGCCCACCCGCAAAGCGCAGTGGGCAAAGAAGAATTAGGCGGCGCATCCTCATGGCGCGGATCCGGAAGTACAAGGGGCCGTCGTGCGGGCCGTCCCCGGCTCCGACTTGGCCGACAACTTCACGGCTCGCGGGCGTCGCCGCCCGTCGACCTCTGCTTTTCCATAAGCGATAGCAAACCGGCAGGCGTCATCCGCTTCGGTGAAGTGCCCGAGAACGCCCGATGCCCAGCGTGCGCCGTTCGGCTTGGTGACAATGACCATCGAAGCGAAACTGCCGCGCTCTCCCGCTGCGAGTGGCACTAAAACATGATCGTTATAGCTGAGTGGAATGGCGTGCATTTAGTCTCCTCGTTTAAACGATGTTTTTCGATTAGTGATTTTCCCGTGTTGGGGTAAACGTGGTTGTTAGTAATTGAAAAAAACAGAAACAACGCGTGCAAAAAGTCCGGCGCACGCTGGGTAAGGCTGTGAACGAGCGCTTTGAGTCGCGTCGAGTGTTTGTGCACCCTTCAAATGCGATCCTTACGGGAATAATTGTGCGTTAGCAATCGTCCATTACCGGCCATGAACCCGGTAACGCGATTGCGAGGTATCCGTGAAATATTTTCATCGTGAAGGAGGCGAATTACGTGGAGTTATTGCGCCGGCTTCGAATAGGGCGTTGTTATCGATGAATCTATTTATCGCCGCTGAATCTTCTGCCGTCATCTCATCGGTGGGATGCATATAAGCGAGATCTGACCATTAAGCTAACGACGCAATTTCCCGTCGTAATACAGCGCGCTTTTGCAATAGATGACTTTCCCCCAGCGACCGGCAGTCACCAAAAATTACCTGCGTCGAACTCATCTGGGCGCAAGGAGAAGCCCCGGATCGCGGACGCGTTCCCTCCCGGAATGCAAAGTTTAACTTTGTAGTTTGGCTTCGTATCTGCTAGAGTTCGTTCATGAACACGACCGACGAAACCCAACCCACCGATCCCGAAGTCGTCCATGCGCACGTTGTCGCAGGGGAATTGCGCGTGGTACTTGGCAAGCTGAAGCGGCGGTTGCGCGAAGAGGCAAGTCTGGGAGAGTTCACTTTGTCCCAGATGTCAGCCCTCAGTTGCCTGGAGCGCGAAGGTCCCGCGACCGTCACCACGCTTGCGCGTGCTGAAGGCGTGCGCCCGCAATCCATGGGCGCCACGGTTTCCGGTCTCGAAGCGGCCGGGTTTGTGACCGGCACACCGGACCCCGCCGACGGACGCCAGACCATTTTGTCCCTCACCGACGCATGTCGCGAATGGATCAAAGCAAGCCGCGCGGCCCGGGAAGACTGGTTGTTCCGTGCCATTCGAACCAAGCTCACGCCTGCGGAGCAAGAGGAATTGGCGACCACCGTGGCGCTGCTCAACCGGCTCGTCGATTCGTGACGGCTCCAGGCCGGCATAGCAGAAGCTGTTTCGTCGGCGCCTCAACACCCTTTGCCGCGTCTGGTTGCAGGGCGCGTCGCATCCAACTTGAAGACAGGAAAACCCACCATGGCAGTCACCACGCTCGACCGGAAGACGGCGCTTGTCATCATCGATTTGCAGAAGGGCATTGTCGCGCTTCCCACCGCGCAGCCGACCAATGAAGTCGTGAAGCACGCCGCCGAGTTACTCGACGCGTTTCGTAGCCACGGACTGCCCATTGTGCTCGTCAACGTTGCAGGCGGCGCGCCGGGCCGCTCCGAGCAGACGCGTAGCCTTGCCGGGCTTCCCGCTGATTGGACCGATCTCGTCCCCGAGCTGAAGCAGCAGCCGGAAGATCACGTCGTCACGAAGCGGACGTGGGGTGCGTTCACGAATACCGGTCTCGATGATCACTTGAAGAGGCTGGGTGTCACGCAGGTCGTTATCGCCGGGGTGGCGACGAGTGTGGGTGTCGAATCGACCGCACGCTATGCGCACGAGCTTGGGTTCAACGTGACATTGGCCATCGACGCCATGACCGACTTGAATGCCGATGCCCACACCAACAGCATCACGCGGATCTTCCCAAGACTGGGCGAGACGGGGACGACCAGGGAAATTATCGACCTGCTAGGCAGCACGCGCGCGTGAGCTCGTCCAGCGCGGCGATAGCAGCCTCGGGAGTCGCCCGGTGAAAGGCACCTTCCGCTCGCTGAACAGCTTCAATTACCGAGTCTGGGCCGGCGGCGCGATTGTCTCCAACATAGGGACATGGATGCAGCGAACGGCCCAGGATTGGCTCGTGCTCACGCAACTGACCCACCACAATGCGACCTCGGTCGGCGTGGTCATGGCGCTCCAGTTCGGTCCGCATCTTCTCTTGCTGCCCTTCACAGGTTTTGCGGCCGATCATCTTGATCGCCGCAAACTCCTGATCGGCACCCAGGCGGCTTTGGGGATGCTCGCGCTTGGACTGGGCATTCTCACCGTCGCCGGATGGGTCCAGTTGTGGCACGTGTACCTGTTTGCGTTTTTGCTCGGCAGCGTCAGCGCCTTCGATGCCCCCGCGCGCCAGACCTTCGTCGCGGAACTGGTCGGCGAAACCGATCTGTCGAATGCAGTCGCGCTGAACTCCACGTCGTTCAACGCCGCGCGAATGATTGGTCCTGCCATTGCCGGAGTGCTGATTGCATCGGTGGGGACCGGATGGGTGTTCCTGATCAACGCGGCGTCATTCGTCGCAGTGCTCTGCTCGCTGGGATTTCTTCGCGTTAGTGAGTTTCATCAGAGCAAGCGGGCTGTGCGCGCACGCGGGAGTCTTGCTGAAGGGTTTCGATACGTCTGGAAGCGCCCGGACCTGAAAGCGGTGTTGCTCATGCTGTTTCTGATTGGCACGTTCGGACTCAATTTCCCGATTTTCATCTCCACGATGTCCGTCACCGTCTTTCATGCTGGAGCGAGTCAATACGGACTCCTGACATCGATCATGGCGATCGGAACAATTGCGGGCGCGCTACTCGCCGCGAGACGGGCGAAGCCGCGGATTGCCGTATTGTTCGCGAGTACCGCGGTCTTCGGCGGTGGCTGTGCGCTGGCGGCGATCGCGCCGAGCTACGGGTTCTTTGGTCTTGCGCTGGTGGTCATTGGCGTGTCCGCGCAAACCATCACCACGACGACAAACAGCACGATGCAGCTGTCCACCGAGCCCGCCATGCGCGGTCGCGTGATGGCAATTTTCCTGGCGATAGCGTTGGGTGGAACGCCTTTAGGCGCGCCAGTTGTAGGTTGGGTCGCCGATACCTTCGGCCCGCGTTGGGCGCTCGGCGTAGCAGCAGCGGCGGGATTCGCGGCGGCGATTGTTGGAGTGCGGTACTTGGTAAGGTATCGGCAGTTGAGGGTGTTTATCGATGCGGGGAGAGTGCGGTTTAGTATCGATGAAGGGGATGCGGTGGTTTGAGAGGGATGTGAGGGATCCGGCAAGCGGCGTCGAGCGACGCCACAAAACAAAAAGCCTAGTCACCGAGACTGGGCTTTTTACATGAATCTTTTGTGGGACGGGATAGATTCGAACTGTCGACCTATGGATTAACAGTCCCGCCATTTGCAAATAGGCAGAAGTAAAAGTGCAGTCTAATCAGAGAGTTCCAGCGGAAGCCATTCACTAGCCAGATCCACTTTCAGGCCTCTTGGGGTCAATTCGGCCTACTTTGGTCAAGTTGCGGTCAAGTTTGATTTCAACGATGGCCAGCCCGCCTGTGCACTTGCCAGCAAGGCATCCCAATCATCCGGTGGATTGCCACGACCGAGCATTTTCTCGAATACGGCATACGGGTCAGATTTGCTGCCGGACGACCGCAAGGTTTCCGCATCATTTACCCAAGCGTAGATGATGATGCGCGCCTTCGAGTCGTAGCGAAAGAACAAGCGAAACCGCCTTCCGATCTTGGCTCGCCGCCAGTGTCGGTAAGCAGCACCCAAGGTATTGCCCTGTCGGTACTCATCGCGAGAGGGATCGCCTGGCACGATGTCAGTAATCAACTGACTCATGGCACGAAACAACTTGACGTTCGCATTGGACTCGAATTCCGTCGGGTCGTTTTGCTCTGCACGCTGAACGGCAGCATGCAATGCCTGTAGCTGCCCAATGATGCAATCGTGGAACAGCAGCGTCCAACCATGTTGCTGCATCAGATAGCCACGTCGCCGGCTATGTCCTCGCTCAGATCGGCGAATTCTGCATGCCGCAGCATCGCCTTAGCTAGTTCATCAGATACCCCGTGGACATGGCGACCGTGCTGGACGTCTTGGGCCAGCAGCGCCAGGAACGCGCGGATAGCCGGATCTTCGTGCTCAGCATCTGCACGGCTGACAGTAATGTGCCCATCATCGTGCAGGTCGAATGCGACCTTGCTGCCCGTATCAACCCCAAGGGCCTGGCGAATGGGCTTGGGCAATGTGATTTGTCCCTTGGAGGTGATCGTCGCAAACTCGTGTAGGGTGGACATGGCATTCTCCTGAAAAGGCATTCTCCTGAAAACTTCCTTTCATTGTAAGGAATATTCCTTACAATGTCAAGCTGGTTTAGGCGGCCAATATCATGTATCGGCCTGCCACACTTCAATATGTATGCGGATTAAGCTTGAGACGGAGCAAACCAGCAGCTAGAGCCGCATTGAGGGGGCAGATCACGCACATGTTGGCCAGTAGGTTGCTCTGAATGTGCATAGTCACACCATCGCTGTCGTATATGTCGGTGGAATCGTGAACACGCCGAAAGCTGTCGACAAGCTCGTGGTCCGACTCAAACAGGGCGGCGGATCGCTATCAGGTCGACGTTAAGCGCACAGCAAAGCCGCCCTGAATCGAGCCACGCAGCGCTGCCGGGTCAGTCAGAGCACCGGACCAGTAAACGGGTGGCTAGCGTCCCAGTGCTTTCGCGATAGGCTCCGGTAATTCGGGCGCTCCTAACATGATGAGACGCACGTGCCGACACAATTTAGGTGTCCACCAAGCCACAAGGAGCGGTCGATGAAAATCAAGAACTACATGAATAACCGCCAGCAGCTACACGAACTTTTCTACGAAATCGCGCCCTACATCAAACGTCCGAACATCGATTCCGCTTTTCTCGAGCATTTCGAGATCATCATGTCCAGCGTTCAGGCTGGTCCGCCGGATGTTGGATGTCGCAGCGATGTTGCTTCGGGCTGGCAGGGCAGCACACTCCCAGCTCAGTTAGGAGGGTCGTCCCCCTCCTGATCGAGGATTCCGGACGATGGCTGCGATGCTCACGTCGCGACCGACACGCACATCAACGTCCGGCCCTCACGGGCCGCGTTCCCGTTGGCTGGATCAAGTCGCACGAGGAAATCGAAGTCGCGTTCCACGAGTCTTGCGAACTGTTCCTGCACGGCATCGAGCTTGAGCAGACATTGCACATGCCAGTTCAACCCGACCATGAGCCAGTCCGACAGGCCGTTCCATTCGCTCAGGAGGATGGCGCCGGCGGTGCCGTTTTCTTCGGCGAATTTCTCGATCCGTTTCTCGATGATGCGGGCATCATCCCGAAGCATCGTGCCGGAGATATGCAGAGATACCGCATGCGCGGTCTGATCGTGCGCCAGATACACTGTGGCGATGCCACCGAGGTGTTGCCTGATCCGTTCGATCTGTTCCACTTCGAGGTCGTCATGCACGGGCAGCGAGCCCGAGAGGATGTACGTTCCGTTTTCCATGGCAGTTATCCTTGTATGCTTGAAGTCGTGTTAGTCGTCGGCGACCGGCCCCGTTCTGGTTTCGGTGGCCGTCGCGCCCAGTTGGCCCAGAACGAAGGCGTGACGCCCCACTAGCGCTTCCAGCTGGAGGCGAAGATCGGCAAGTTCGTCGAGCAGTTCGACATGGGCTGAAAGCCCGAACGCAACGAACGACGACTCGCCATAGCGTTGCCGGACGAAGATCGCGCCGGCCGCAGACCATTTCTGCGAAAACCGTGCGAGCGCGTCTTCGATCGACTGCTGTGCGTCTGGCGAGAGCGCACCACGCACGCGTATCACGAGCGAATGGGTCACCGCATCGGTAGCGAAATAGACGTCGGCCGGCTTGGCAAGGCTTTCAGCGAGCTGTTGCGCGTGGGCGTGTCTGAAGCCGGCGCGGACCGCTAGGGCACCGCGAATTTCGTAGTTGTGCAGCATGACATTTCCCCTTTCGGATAGACGCGAACGATTGTAGAAGCGTAAAACAGGTGCGTATCGCGCTAGGCGCGATACCATCATCAGGTAGCCAATTGGATATACCACCAACAATAGTATCTAAACGTGAATATTTCAAGACAAGTTTCACAAATGGATACCTTCCCGTCGCGACTGAAGCAGGAGCGACGTCGGCTGGGCCTGAACCAGGCGGTGCTGGCGAATGCTGGCGGTGTGCAGAAGCATGCGCAGCTCAACTACGAGAAAGGGTTGAGATATCCGGATGCCGGCTATCTGGCGGGGATCGCGGAGGTTGGCGTCGACGTGCTGTATCTCCTGACTGGACGTACGTCTGACCAGTCAACTCTCGCGCTCGATAGCGACGAGGAACGGTTGCTCGCCGGCTATCGCGAGCTTAAACCCCGGGAAAAGAGGGGAGTACTGGGGCTCGTGGCGGCGATCATTGGTGCACCGGAGGACAAAGAAAACACCGGGGAGGCGGAACCCGGGTAAAGGCAACGCGTTTCCAGGCCTTTCCGACGGTATCAACGGGAAGGGCTTTGCAGATGGGTTATTAATTCTGGCGGTGGAGACCTTAGGTCTGATGGCGCAACTCTTCGTCCAGCGCCTGCTGATAGCCTTCTTCGCTCTCGTAGCCAAGCTCGAAAAATGCGGAATCGTCCCACATGTCGTTCGGATCTCCGCCGAGCGTCACATACACGTCACTAACGAATTCCTCGCACACCCGATGCCATTCAGTCGAATCGACGGGGAAGTCGCCAGGGTTCTTCTTGCCCTGGGCGTTGCGGATCGCCGCCACCGACAAGCCGTGCGACTGCGCTTCCATGTCCACCGAGCCGCCGAGGATGATTTCGAGGGGTCTATTGTTTTTCATGGGCTGGTTTTCGACGTCCGCACGAAAACTTTGGCGCCATCTAAGCCCTAACACCGGCATCGAGAGGCTAATTCACCCCCTTCCAAAGCGTCATGGGCGTAGCGCAACACCGCTTCTTTCGAGGAAAAAGCCTCCCCGGATTGGCGAGCACGCCGACTCCTCACTCAGCGCGTTGGCGCATCGGAGCACATCTGGGGGCTCATGCTGTGACGTTTCGAATTGACGCATCCGATCCTTAAATTTCTGCTCATTCCCGCTCGATAAAAGCTATCGGGTGCAGGGAGTGGGGCAAAGAACCGGCCGAACTGCTTTGAAACGAAAAAGGGTTTGCAAGCGCACGGCTCACAAACCCTTTAAATACTTGGTGGGGCGTGACAGACTCGAACTGTCGACCTACGGATTAGGAGTTCCATCTGCAGCAAATAGGCAAGAATATAACTTCAGCAAAATCAAACCACTTGCAGTGGTAGCCTTCCACAAACGGACTGAGCTTTAAGCCCTTTTTGAGGTAATTTTTGCCTACTTTGGTCAAATTTTGGCCAAGGTGTTTGCTCCAATCTTCTATCCGAAGGGCCGCAGCGGCGCATCTGCTCTCTTTGGCTGCATGGCAAGACTTCCGACGGCCGTGATCGAAACCCCTCTCTTCCAGAAGTAAGCTGAGCGTGTCTGGTCCGAGGCCGAGCGCTTCGGCTTGATCACTTGGATCGCCGCAAACCCTGATGCGGGGGATTTGATCCCGGGCAACGATGGTGCTCGTTAGGTTTACTGGAAGCGCGAAGGTACCGGCAAGTCTCGCGGCACCCGCGTGATCTACTCAATCAAACCGATGAGGAAATCCTGTTGCTCGTGGCGCCCTATGCCAAGGCCGAGCGCGAGATCATGCTTCCCAAGGACATCCGAAAGGTGGCGTGATGTACATCGAGAAAATCGCCACGGCCATCGAGGTCGATGCCGGCGCGCCGCTGCCGGATCTGCGCCAGGCGTTTGAGCAAGCTAAGGCGCGTGTCGGTCGTGTGAACACTCCCGAACAGATGCTCGTGCGGCAGGCGTGAAGCGTCTGGCGTGAGCCGATCTACGTTTGCTGTGCGTTGGACGCCGGTCGCTGCTCTGCGAGATCGTGAGCAGGGCCGCTTCGCGCCCTGGGGCGCAGTACCGTCCCCCTTGCGCATGAATATCAAGCATCATGAACTGACGGCTGAGCTTGCGGCGTCAGCACGGTCACCGATGGTTGCATATGACTGGGGCGGCGGCACGTTGGATGGGCCTAACGGAGATGGATGTCGCTTACCGTCCATCAGGCCAAACACCAGATGCTCGATGATTTCCTCCGTCAGCAGTTCAATAATCCGACGGCTCGAATGAAATTTGCGTAAGTTCGAGATGTGTATAATTTAAATAGACTATACACATTGCGAGGTATGCCATGCGCACCAACATCGACATCGACGACATGCTGATGGCCGAAGCACTCGCCGCGACAGGCGTCAAGACCAAGCGGGAAGCTGTCGAACTCGGCCTGAAGACGATCATCCGGCTCAAACAGCAGGAACAGATCCGCCAGTTCCGGGGGAAGCTTCACTGGGAAGGCGATCTTGATGCAATGAGAACGGATCGATGACGCTCGTTGATTCGAGCGTCTGGATCGATTATTTTCGGGGCGTGACCTCGCCGGAAACCGACAAACTCGACGCCTTGCTGATCATGGAAGCGCTGCTAACCGGTGACCTGATCGTAGCGGAAGTATTACAGGGCTTCTCGGCCGAGTCCGAATTCAACACAGCCAGGCAACTGATGACGACGCGCCTGAGCGTTGTGTCGCTCGTCGGCCCTGATAACGCTGTTCAGGCTGCGCGAAATTACCGTGCCTTGAGAGCGCAGGGCGTGACGATCCGGAAAACCATCGATACGCTGATCGCAACTTACTGCATCGAGAATGGCGTTTCGCTGCTGTTCAGCGACAGGGACTTCAATCCTTTTGTCGATTACCTAGGCCTTAGATCAGCTGCACTGGACGACTGATCAGGTCGACGATTGCGTGCGCAACCCACGCCTGTATTCCGCTTCCGGGATTTGGGGCGACCGCATCGTCCGTTTCGCCCGTTTCCTGTGTCAGGCGGCGATCGAGACGCACATCAAAGGCCGGCTCTGCTTGACCGCACTCCCACTAGGGAGCTCAAGTCGCACGAGGAAATCCCGCTGGTCGGTTTGCTCAATACTGGGATACGCCTCGGCGTCAGTCCAATCGGCACGGCAGACAAAAAGAAGGCAACGATGGTTTTGCGTTGAAAAGAAAAAGGGCTCCGATCGCTCGGAACCCTTTTAAATACTTGGTGGGGCGTGACAGATTCGAACTGTCGACCTACGGATTAAGAGTCCGCTGCTCTACCAGCTGAGCTAACGCCCCAAAAAACTGAATCCGAATTATAGCTACGTTTTCGTCGATTACGCAACTATCCGCAACTCAAAAACTGAAATAAACCGTCTCGCGGACGTCTGTAAGCCCCATGACACATGGCTCAGGTGCCTATCGTCTATCCCAAAAAGCCCCGCTTCGAGCAATTGTCACGAGCCGTTATCATGACGGACGCCCTTTCTGCGGACCATTCAACCGCACGAAAGCAGCGGCGCGACCCGATCATCAATAAACCCAACCCCATGGACAAATCCGCCATCCGCGTTTTGCTCGATACCACCTTCGCGCCGTGGATCCGCGACCTGGGCTTGGCGCCGGAAAGCTCCACCGATACCAGCGTCACCCTGCGCTTGCCGCAGGCGGACAAACTTCGTCACGTGGGCGGCGTGATCTGCGGCCAGGTTTTCATGGCCGCCGCCGATACCACCATGATCGTCGCCATCGCGCACGCACTAGGTGGTTTCCAGCCGATGACCACCGTCTCGCTCACTACAAGCTTCCTGCGCCCCGTAAAAACGGGCGATGTCCTGGTAACAGCGTCAATCCTGCGCCGCGGCCGCAACCTGGTCTTCGGCGAAATCGAACTCCACGATGAAACCGGCGCGCTCGCCGCTCACGCGACCACCACGGTCATGCTTGTCACCTAAAAAACCTATGTTCGATCAAGTCGTATTCGCCGGCGGCGGTAACCGCTGCTGGTGGCAGGCCGGTTTCTGGGACATTGTCCAGCCGGAACTCAACCTGCGCCCGCGCGTGATCACCAGCATTTCGGCCGGCGCGGCCACGGCCTGCATGCTGTATCTGAACCACTCCGAATGGGTGATGGACTATTACGCGCACGCGCTGCGCGACAATCCAAAGAACGCGTATTGGGGCAATTTGCTGCGCGGCCAATCGGTGTTCCCGCACTATCGGATCTACAGGCAGGCACTACTCGATATCTACGGCGCCGGGTTTCCATCGCTGGAAAACGCGCCGGAAATTCGTATCGGCGTATCGCATTTGCCGCGTTGGCTAGGCGCCCGCAGCGCGGTGGCCGCGGGGCTGATTGCCTATAACATCGAAAAGTACGTGCGCAAGAAGCTGCATCCGACACTCGGCCAGTCCCTCGGTTTTCATCCGGAATTCGTGAAGGCGCAAGACTGCGCGACCGTCGATGACCTCGCCGACCTGATCCTGCAATCATCGTGTACGCCGCCGTTCACGCCCGTCATGCGCCGGAACGGGCGGCCAGTGCTCGATGGCGGCATGGTCGACAATGTGCCGGTCGGCGCGCTGGACGCATCGCCGGGACTCGTTCTCGTGATGGTGACGCGCGTGTATCCGCGACCGCAGATGTTTGTCGTGGAGCACGGCGCGAATCGCGACCAGCGTCGCGTGTATGTGCAGCCGTCGCGCAAGGTGCCAATTTCGGCATGGGATTACACGAGCCCGTCGCTAATGCGCCCTGCATACGACCTGGGCCGCAACGATGGTGAGCAATTCCTGACACGCTTGCCCGATCTGCTCGGCGCAGCAGCGCATCTCTAGCATCTCAAAAGGAGTGTTGAACCGATGACCAAACACCACAAATACACGCTGCAAGTTGTGTGGACCGGCGATCAGGGCTCCGGCACCTCAAGCTACACCGCGTACTCCCGCGATCACCTCGTGCGTGTCGCGAACAAACCGGCCATCGAGGCATCGAGCGATCCGGCGTTTCGCGGCAGCGCCACGCGCCACAACCCGGAGGAATTGTTCGTCGCGTCGCTGTCGTCGTGCCACATGCTCTGGTACCTGCACCTTTGCGCCGTGAATGGCATCGCGGTGACCGGTTACGTGGATGATCCGCTCGGCACGATGGAAGAAACGGCGCAAGGAAGTGGCCGCTTCACCGACGTCGTCCTGCGCCCGCAAGTGACCATCGGCGCGGGCGGCGACGTGACGCTGGCCGCCCGTCTGCACGAGGAAGCGCATAAGTTCTGCTTCATCGCGAACTCGGTCAACTTCCCCGTCCGATGCGAGCCGACCACGGACATTTCCACCGTCTAACTATCGGCTATCGACGACGTCCGCCCACCAGCGCTTCCGGATTGGCGACACTCGATGTGTCGCCGGCATCGAAGGCCAGGATGTTCTTGAACGCCGCCGAGAAGTAGAGCTCGTAACTCTCCTTCTCCACATACCCGATGTGCGGCGTACAAATGACGTTTTCCATGCGCAGCAGGCTGTAACCCTGCAGGATCGGCTCGCTCTCGAACACGTCGATAGCCACCATCCCCGGCCGGTTGTGATGCAGCGCATTGAGCAGCGCGTTTTCTTCGAGCAATTCCGCGCGGCTGGTATTCACAAACAGCGCGGTGGGCTTCATGCGCATCAGATCGGCGGCCGTGACAATGCCGCGCGTTTCGTCACTCAGCCGCAGATGCAGCGAGAGCACATCGCTTTGTTCGAACAACGCTTCGCGGCTTTCGGCCACATCCACGCCGTCTGCGCGTGCGGCTTCCTGTGAGCGCTCCCGGCCCCAGATCACCACTTTCATGCCAAACGCCTTGCCGTAACCGGCGAGCAATTGGCCGATCTTTCCGTATCCCCAGATCCCGAGCGTCTGGCCGCGAAGCACTTGGCCCAGGCCGAAATTGGGCGGCAGCGCCGAGGTTTTCAGACCGGATTGCTGCCACGCGCCCTGCTTCAGGTTCGCGACGTACTGAGGAATCCGGCGCTGCGCAGCCATGATCAACGCCCAGGTCAATTCAGCCGGCGCGATGGGTGAGCCGCTGCCTTCCAGCACGGCAATGCCCCGTTCGGTACAGGCATCGAGTTCTATATGGCCGCCCGCCTTGCCGGTCTGGCTGATCATGCGCAGCCGCGGCAGTTTGTCGAGCAGTTGCGAGCTGATCCGGGTGCGCTCGCGAATCAAGACGAGCGCTTCTACTTCAGAGAGTCTGCTAGCCAACTGTCCGAGTCCGCGCACCGTGTTATTGAATACTTTCACCTCGTGATCGGCGAGCAGGCTAAAGCAATCGAGCTTGCGAACGGCGTCTTGGTAGTCGTCCAGGATGGCAATTTTGATTGGCATGGATTGGCTTTTGATTGGCATCAAACGTGCTGCAGAAATTCGAGGATGGACAGGGATCAACGCGGTAAGTTCGGGTAATTACGGAGAAATCGGGTAATTACGTATGAATTCGCCAAAATACGGGCATCGCGTCGCGTTAAGCTGCTGGTGGAACCCGACGAATTTACCGGTCGTCGGATGGTGTTCGAAAGATTTCGAATGCGGAACAGGCAGTTTAGCCATTCACGCGTCGCTACCGCCGGAATACCGGCAACGATGGAGACAATTCCTATCCCTTTTTAACAGCTTGTTCCGTGCCGACGCAAGCCGCGATTTCAGGACGGCAGTCGCCTTCAAGTCTAGACAACTCCCCGACGCATGCCTTGTTTTTGTGTCGCTCCGTCTGCTACGTGAATTCCTCCGTGCAGATGAACCGCGACCGGAATGCGCCTCTCGCGAGCAGCGCCGGCGAGTTGCAAACCGTTTTCTCTTCCAAGAACGGAGTGTGCTCGATGAACCAGCCCGCAGTAGTAGATCAACACGTCGCCGACAACGACGTGCCGGGGTACGTGAAGAATCAGAAACTCATCGATTGGGTGCAGCAAGTCGCCGCGCTGACGAAGCCGGACCGCGTCGAATGGTGCGACGGATCAGAAGAGGAGTACGACCGGCTGTCGCAACTCATGGTCGATGCCGGCACGCTCAAACGCCTCAATCCGGCCAAACGGCCTAATTCCTATCTCGCCTGCTCGGACCCGTCCGACGTCGCGCGGGTCGAAGATCGCACGTTCATCTGCTCGGCGCGCCCCGAAGAGGCCGGGCCGACCAACAACTGGATCAATCCCGCGGAAATGCGCCTCACGCTGGATGGTCTCTTCGACGGCTGCATGAGCGGCCGCACGATGTTCGTCGTCCCCTTTTCGATGGGTCCGCTCGGCTCGCCGATCGCTCATATCGGCGTGGAATTGACGGACAGCCCGTACGTGGTGACGAACATGCGCATCATGACGCGCATGGGCCGCGCGGTGCATGACGTGCTGGGTGCCGAAGGCGAGTTCGTGCCCTGCGTGCATTCGGTCGGCGCGCCGTTGGAACAAGGACAGAAGGACGTGCCGTGGCCGTGCAACGACACGAAATACATCGTCCATTTTCCGGAAAGCCGCGAGATCTGGAGTTTCGGTTCGGGTTATGGCGGCAACGCGCTGCTCGGCAAGAAATGTTTCGCGCTGCGAATTGCATCGACGATGGGACGCGACGAAGGCTGGCTCGCCGAACACATGCTGATTCTCGGCGTGACGTCGCCGCAAGGGCGCAAGTATCACGTGGCGGCGGCGTTTCCGTCGGCGTGCGGCAAAACCAACTTCGCGATGCTGATCCCGCCGCAGGACATGGCGGGCTGGAAGGTGTCGACCATTGGCGATGACATTGCCTGGATCAAGCCGGGCCGCGACGGGCGGCTCTACGCAATCAATCCCGAAGCGGGTTATTTCGGCGTGGCGCCGGGCACGAGCGAAAAGACCAACTTCAACGCCATGGCGACGCTCAAGGAGAACGTGATCTTCACGAACGTGGCGCTCACCGACGACGCCGACGTCTGGTGGGAAGGCATGACCGACACGCCGCCGGCACACCTGATTGACTGGCAGGGCAACGACTGGACGCCGGAGTCGGGCAAGAAGGCCGCCCATCCGAACGCGCGTTTCACGGCGCCGGCTGCGCAATGTCCATCGATTGATGCCGATTGGGAGAATCCGGCCGGCGTCGCGATCGATGCGTTTATCTTCGGCGGGCGCCGCTCCGACACCGTGCCGCTCGTCACGGAAGCGCGCAACTGGAACGAGGGCGTCTACATGGCCGCGACCATGGGCTCGGAAACCACCGCCGCCGCGGCCGGCCAGCAGGGCGTGGTCAGGCGCGACCCGTTCGCCATGCTGCCGTTCTGTGGCTACAACATGAGCGACTACTTTGGCCACTGGCTGAAAATGGGCGAACGGCTTGAACAACTCGATGCCAAACTGCCCAAGTTCTTCTGCGTGAACTGGTTCCGCAAGGACGCGGACGGCAAGTTCGTGTGGCCGGGTTTCGGCGACAACATGCGCGTGCTGAGCTGGATGATCGGCCGTATTGAAGGCACCGCTCACGGCGTTGAACACGCGTTCGGGCTTTCGCCGCGCTTCGAGGACATCGACTGGGGCGCCCTTGATTTCACGCGCGAGCAGTTCGAGCGCGTGATCTCCGTGCAAGACTCGGCATGGCGCGCAGAACTCGAACTGCACGATGAGTTGTTCACGAAACTCGCTCAAGGGCTGCCCGCTGAACTTGCAGAAACAAAAGCTGCGATCGAAAAACGGGTATCGGCCTGATTTTTTGTGAAAGCTAGTTAAGCGCGATTAGTGACGGAAGTCGACATAATCGATGAAATAAGGGCCGCATTAGCGGTCCTTATGCATTTCCCGCCTTACTGCGTCAAAATTGCTTCAGCCAGCTTTTCAGAAATATGACGGTGGACGTTTGTTAGTCACATCGTTCCGAATTTAGCAACAATGCACCGTGTTTCACCTTACCGAATGGTAAAGCCGAAATCTTTTATTGGAAAACGTCACATTTAAGGCAACTTCTGCACGAAAACGGGAGTCCTAGGATAATTCCGAATTGCTTCTGGTATTTAAAAGAGGCCGTCTAGCAGCAGGAGTTGTCTCATGGATCATTTGCAGTCGATGAAAGTATTCGTCCGTGTGGCGGATCTCGGCAGTTTTGCCCGCGCAGCCGGCGCGATGGATATCTCGAATGCAGTGGCAACACGTCATATCGCTGACCTGGAGGGGCGCCTGGGCACTCGGCTGCTCAACCGCACCACGCGTAGCCTGTCGCTGACCGAATCGGGCCAGGTGTACCTGGAACGCGCCCGCCAGATCCTCGACGAACTCGAGGATGTCGAACAAATGGTGGTTGCACGTAACCACGAGCCGGTCGGATCGCTACGAATTGTCGCACCGGTCGTATTCGGCCTGCACAACCTCGCGCCCGTGCTGCAGACCTATACGGAGCGTTATCCGAAAGTCGTGCCGGACGTCACGCTGGTCGACCGGCAAGTCGATCTGGTGGAAGAGGGCTTCGACGTCGGCATTGTGATCGCGCGCCAGATGCGCAGCGCGAGCATTGTCACGCGGCGCCTCACGACCGGCTGCCTGACCGTCTGCGCTACGCCCGAATATCTCGAAAAGCATGGCGTGCCGACGCGGCCGCAAGACTTGTCTGAACATCCGTCGTTGAGTTTGCCGTCCGAATATTTCGGCGATGAGCGCGTGTTCACGGGTCCGGAAGGCGAAGTGCGCGTGCGGCCGACGAACGTGATTGTCGCGAACAATACCGAGATGCTGCGCCAGTTTGCGCTGCTGGGCATGGGCATCGCGATCCTGCCGAGCTACCTGATCGGCAACGACACCACGCGCGGCAAGCTGGTGCGCCTGCTGAGCGACTACCAGTTGCCGCAGGTCGAGATCAACGTCGCGTATCCGAGCCGGCGCCATTTGCCCGCGAAGGTGCGCACCTTCATCGATCACCTTGTCGAGCATTTCAGCCAGACGCCGAATCATCAGCTAGGCGAGCAGTGGGTGAAGGACGGATTCGTGAAGCCGGGCGCGCCGGCAATCGATGAACGCGATTCCGAGCCGCTGGTCGCGCACGCGGCTTACGCGGAAGCGGAAGGCGGCGCACGTTTTGAAGCCGATTTGCCTTCCGCCGATGACAACAAGGTCGCTGGCAAGGCCGCCAAGTCGCGCTCGCGTGCGATGCCGGCGATGCCCTCGCCCTTCTGAGGAGGCCGCAGTGGTGAGGCTTCTTCACGATGAACGAAAAAAGCCCGCGAATGATTCGCGGGCTTTTTTAATGCTGCGGGCCCAACCGACAGGCCCCTGAGAACTGAAAACTAACCCGCTTTCCGAGCCGGCGCCTTCTTGGCCGCGACTTTCTTTGCCGGCGCTTTCTTCGCAGCAGCCTTGGCCGCAGACTTCACGGCTGTTTTCTTGGCGACCACGGCGACGTCGCCGTCACCTTCGTCTTCCGTTTCAGTCGCTGCCGCCGCCCCGCGCTTGACGGCTGGTTTTGCACCCGGCTTCGGCTCTTTCTTCTCGAACTCAAAGCCAATCTTGCCGTCCGGCTGCTTCACGAGGAATGCCTTGAAGTTCCGGCCGGTGCGCGACGACTTGAAGCCCGTCAGCAAGTCCGTCCTGCCTTCCTCCAGCAACTTCGACATTTGCTCGCGCGACATTTCCTGCTGCAAGATCACCTTGCCCGAACGGAAATCGCAGGTCTTCGGGTTCGCCACCGAGTTTTCGCAGATATAACTCATGCCGTGCTCATAGACCTTCGAGTGGCACTTCGGACACGCGCCAACCGGCGTCTGCTCCGAGAAATCCACCGGTTCGCCGTCTTCGCCGCCTGCATCCTGACCGAAGTCGAACTCAAGCTTCCAGTTCTTGATTTCATCGTCGAAAGACAGCTTCAGGATCGCCGAGAACGGCCGGCCCATCTTGCTGCGGAAACCCGACAACGGCCCAATGGTCTTGTCCTTGATCAGCTGCTCGACTTCCGGAATCTCGAACTGCCGTCCGCCAGGAATCTTCGACATCGAGAACTCGCACTTCGTACAAGCGAATCGCCGATAGTTCTCCTTGATCTGGCTGCCGCAATTCGGACACGGTGTTTCGAGCGTCGAGTAATCGCCGGGGATGGTGTCGGAGTCGTACTCTTTCGCGCGCTTCACGATGGTCTGCGTCATGCGCGCGATTTCCTGCATGAACTCGTCGCGCGGGAGCTTGCCGCGTTCCATCTGCGACAGCTTGTGCTCCCACTCGCCAGTCAGTTCCGGCGCCGTCAATTCCTCGACGCCGAGGCCGCGCAGCAAGGTCATCAACTGGAATGCCTTAGCCGTCGGGATCAGCTCACGGCCTTCGCGCACCATGTACTTTTCACCCAGCAGCCCTTCGATAACCGCCGCGCGAGTAGCCGGCGTGCCGAGACCCTTCGCGGCCATCGCCTCGCGCAATTCCTCGTCTTCAATGAGCTTGCCCGCGCCTTCCATGGCCGAGAGCAACGATGCTTCGTTGTATCGCGCAGGCGGTTTCGTGACGAGACCGACCGCCGCGACCTTCTCGACGTCGACCTTCTCGTCCTTCTGAACCTGCACGAGATTCGCCTCTTCGCCGCCTACTTCCTTGCCGTAGACCTGCAGCCAGCCCGGTTCAACCAGCACCTTGCCTTCGGTCTTGAAATGATGGCCCGAGACTTCGGTGATCCGCGTGGTGACGAGGTACTCGGCCGCCGGGAAAAACACCGCGAGGAAGCGCTTCACGACCAGGTCGTACAGCTTCTGCTCAGGCTCGGACAACGCTTTCGGCGCCTGCAGCGTCGGGATGATGGCGAAGTGATCGCTGATCTTCGAGTTATCGAAGATGCGCTTGTTCGGCTTCACCCAGCCCTTGTCCAACACCTGCTTCGCGTGCGGCAAGTAGTTGTTGCTCTCCTTGAGCATGGCGAGCGTGTCTTTCACCGTCGGGATGTAATCTTCGGGCAGCGCGCGGGCGTCGGTACGCGGGTAGGTCAGCACCTTGTGCTTTTCATACAGCGCCTGAGCCAGACCAAGCGTGTTCTTGGCCGAAAAGCCAAAACGGCCATTGGCCTCGCGCTGCAAGCTGGTCAGGTCGAACAGCAGCGGCGACATCTGCGTGGTCGGCTTCGCTTCTTCGGTGACCGTACCGGTCTTGCCACGACAGGCCGCAACAATGGTTTCAGCGGCCGGCAAGCTCCAAAGCCGCGAGTCGCGCTGCTCCGGATCGCCTTCGACGCGCTTGAATTTCGGGTCGAACCAGCGGCCTTCATACATGCCCTTCGCGGCAATGAATTCGGCACGCACTTCCCAATAATCGCGCGACACGAAGCGACGGATCTTTTCCTCGCGTTCCACGACGATAGACAACGTTGGCGTCTGAACGCGGCCAACCGTTGTCAGGAAGAAACCACCGCCCTTGCTGTTGAACGCTGTCATGGCGCGCGTGCCGTTGATGCCCACGAGCCAGTCGGCCTCCGACCGGCAACGAGCGGCGTCGGCCAGCGGCTGCATGTCGGCGTCGCTGCGCAAGTTCGCGAAACCGTCACGGATGGAGCCGGCGGTCATCGACTGGAGCCAGAGGCGCTGCACCGGCTGTTTGGCTTTTGCGTGCTGCGCGATCAGGCGAAAAATCAACTCGCCTTCGCGCCCCGCGTCGCAGGCATTGATCAGGCGATCGACGTCCTTTCGCTTGAGCAGCTTGGTCAGCACTTTCAACCGCGATTCGCTCTTCGCGATCGGATTCAGGTCGAAATGCGGCGGAATGACGGGCAAATTGGCAAAACTCCACTTGCCGCGCTTGACCTCGTACTCTTCCGGAGCGGCAATTTCGAGCAAGTGGCCGACAGCCGACGACAGCACGTAGTCTTCGCTTTCGTAATATTCGTCATGCTTGGTGAAGCCGCCCAAAGCGCGCGCGATGTCGTTCGCGACAGAAGGCTTTTCAGCGATGATCAGGGCTTTGGACATGACTCGATTCTAGTTAGGGACTGGCATTGAGGCCGGGTTTGGGCGGCTTGCGCCACCACGGTTCGGACCCGTTAACGTCCGCTTTATAGCATATGGCGTGCGGCGCGCGGTCTGGCATTTGATGAAACGCGGGATGCCGAACGGTGAATGTGGGCGCTTTGTGATGCAAGCGCAAAAGCCGTTTCAGCTTACGGATGCGCTTAGGTGCGCATGGTGTTCCAGCCGGTTGATCTGATTCACCCGCTGATGCAAACGTCGTCTCACGCGTCAGTTCACGCGGCGACCAGCGCGGGCCGGATCTTCGGTGCACCCACCATACCCGGCAACGCGCTCAAGTCGGTCAACATGCGCGCAACAATGGACGTTTGCGGCAACACCGTTCCAAAAAAACGGGTTGTCACGGCGTCTTCGATCAACACAGTCGGAAAATTTTCCACATCGAGGTCATCGAAGCGATCCGCCTGGTTCTCGATGTCGATCCATGCAAAGCAGATGTCCGGATGGGCATCGGCGAGCAGGTTGAAACTCTCGCGATAATCGCGGCACGTCCCGCACCATTCGGCGCACAGGCAGGCGACGAGCAGCGTGCCGGCGCTGGCCAGGCGCTCGGCAATCTGATCAGCGTCGGTGTCGAGATTCAGCGCGGGCATGGTTCCTTGCGATCCTTTTCGTCGGTAATATGTGGGTCTTGCTGGAAGCGGATTTTGTCGCGAATGTAGCATGGCGTCGAAAAATCAGCGTTCGAGCCGGGTAAAGCGTCCTCCCGGCAACGCACCAATTCGCCCCGACAGTTCGAGTTGCAGCAGCAGGCTTTGCAACGTTGCGCCATCCATTTCGGTCCGTTCAGCGAGAATTTCAAGCGTCGCGGGTGAGTGTCCAAGCCCATCGAGCAGGCGTTCGGCTTCGGGATTGGCAGGTTTTAGGGAAGCGGAGGCCCAGGATGCGCTCGCCGGCTTGGCGCCGCGCGCCGTGAAAACTTTGCCTGACGCGTCCTGAAGCTCCAGCGCGAATTCACTGGTAGCCGGTTCGGTGCTGGTGTCTTCTGCTGGACGAGGTTTTCCCGGCCTTTGTGGTTTTGGAACTGAAGCCTCCGCAACTACGGCGGGAACCGCGAAACCAAACTCTTCGAGAATATCCTCGGGCGTTTCGACCAGCTTCGCCCCCTGCTTGATCATCCGATGACACCCGCGCGACTGCGGCGCGTGGATCGATCCGGGAATCGCGAAAACATCGCGCCCCATTTCGTTGGCAAGCCGGGCGGTGATCAGCGAACCCGAGCGCATGGCTGCTTCGACGATCAGCACGCCACTCGTCAGCCCCGCAATCAGCCGGTTACGTTGCGGAAAATTTGCCGGCCGGGCCGGCGTGCCGAGCGGCCACTCCGACACAATCGTGCCGTTCAACGCAATTTCATGCGCCAGCGCGTGATGCAGCGGCGGATAGACAAGATCCGCACCCGTTCCGATAACCGCAATCGTGCCGCCCGGACCGCTCAGCCCGCCGCGATGCGCGGCACCATCGATACCTAGCGCAAGCCCCGACACAATCGCGAGGCCCGCCTCGGAAAGGGCGTGCGCGAAGCGGCGGGCGTCATCAATACCTTGAGGCGTTGCACTCCGGCTGCCGACGATCGCAACTGCTCGCGCCTGGAGCAGGTCCAGCCGGCCCTTTATATATAGCAGCGGTGGCGGATCGGGCATGGTCAGAAGCGCAGGCGGGTACGCTGAATCAGCAAGCGTGACGATTCTGTTGCCTGGAACCGACGCCCACTCGAGCGTGCGCGCCAGGCATTCGTCGAATGAGCCGAGTTCCGAGCGTGGCGGAGGACCCAGCACGGCATGCGCAGCTTTCTCGCCGGCGATACCCGCAAGCGCACCGAATGGCTGGTTCAATACCGCCTGCGGCCCGCCGAATTCTGCAAGCAATGCACGCAGCGCGATGGGCGGCAAACCGCTCGCGTTCGCTAGCCGCAGCCACGCTGAAAGGTCCTGTAAATCGGTTTCGCCCAGACAGGGCGTGGCGTCGGCCGTCGGCAGCAGGAAAGGTGTCATGTTAAAATTTTCATATTCCGAAATACGAAAGGATTGTCGAGCGGCCTGATTTCCGGCTGTTCGGACTACGCGTTGCCGCCCCACGAGCGGCGCAGAAACGACGTTGAAGCGCCGCGTTTCGGCCCAATCATCTTCCCGATACCGGCACTCTTTTACAACCTGGCCGAATGGCCGACTATCGCGCGCTGCGGCGTGCGTCGATAATCTGAATCATGGCTCTGCTCAACATACTCAAGTACCCGGACAAGCGTCTGCACAAGGTCGCGAAGCCCGTAGAGGTCGTCAATGACCGGATTCGCCGGCTTGTCGCCGACATGGCTGAAACCATGTACGCGGCGCCTGGCGTCGGCCTTGCCGCGACCCAGGTTGACGTGCATGAACGCGTGATCGTGATCGACACATCGGACACGCACGACCAGCTTCAGGCCTTCATCAATCCGGAGATCATCTGGTCGAGTGACGAGAAGAAGGATCACGAGGAAGGCTGCTTGTCGGTGCCGGGCATTTACGACTTCGTCGAGCGCCCGGAAAAGGTCCGCGTGCGCGCGCTGAACGAGAAGGGCGAGACGTTCGAAATCGACTGCGACGAGTTGCTCGCCGTGTGCATCCAGCATGAAATGGATCACCTGATGGGGCGCGTGTTTGTCGAATACTTGTCGTCGCTTAAGCAGACGCGAATTCGCGGCAAGATGAGAAAACTCGAAAAGGCGCTGTGACGCGTCGATTCATTAAGACTGATGCTGGAATTTGCAGGTTGCTGAATCGATGACTCAATCGCTGCGTGTCGTATTTGCCGGAACACCCGAATTTGCCGCTGCCGCGCTGGCCGCCATTCACGCAGCGGGTTTTCCTGTGCCGCTCGTGTTGACGCAACCGGACCGGCCTGCAGGACGCGGTTTGAAACTGGCCGCAGGGCCGGTGAAGCGGTTTGCGACCGAGCACGGCTTGCCGGTGGCGCAGCCAACCTCGTTGCGGCGCAACGGCAAGTATCCCGAGGAAGCGGCCGCTGCTATTGAGCTCTTGAAGGCCACGCCGCACGACATCATGGTCGTGGCGGCATATGGGCTGATCCTGCCGCAGGAAGTGCTCGACATCCCGCCGCTGGGCGCAATCAATATCCACGGTTCGCTGTTGCCTCGCTGGCGCGGCGCCGCGCCCATTCATCGTGCGATTGAAGCCGGTGACGCCGAGACGGGTATCACCTTGATGCAGATGGATGCCGGGCTCGATACCGGCGCGATGATCGTCAAGGGTCATATCCCAATCGGTTCCACCGATACCACCGCCACGCTGCACGACCGCATGGCGCAGCTCGGCGCGGATCTGATCGTTGAAGCGCTGCGGGATATCGAGCGCGACGGCGCCTTGCCCGCCGCGCCACAGCCGAAGGACGGCGCGACCTACGCGGAGAAGATTGCCAAGCACGAAGCGGCGCTCGACTGGCGGCGTCCGGCAAGCATGCTCGCGCGCCAGATTCGCGCCTTCGACCCGTTCCCCGGCGCGTTTGGAACGCTTGATGGCGTTGTCGTGAAGATCTGGGCGGCGGAGCCGGTCGAATTGCCGGACGATGCCGAAGCCGGCGTGATTGTGGAAAGCAGCCCGGAGGGTGTCGTGGTTGCCTGCGCTCAGGGCGGCTTGCGTCTCACGCAGTTGCAAAAGCCCGGCGGCAAACGACTCCCGGTACGCGAATTTCTTGCCGGATCGCCTATTGTTAAAGGGCAACGATTCGAACTTCAGGAAGTGGCGCCGGGTGCCTGAACCGGTGCCGGAGCGTTTCCTGCGCAGCTGCCAAAACATCTAAAGCCAGCAAAAACAAAACGAAGGTCCCGCAATGCTTGGAATCACCGGTTTCACGCTGTTTATCGTCGCCGTCATGTTGCTGAGCGTTACGCCGGGACCGGATACGGCGTACATCGTCGGCCGAAGTGTTGCGCAAGGACGGGGCGCGGGTGTGGTATCGGCGCTGGGTATTGCGCTTGGCTGCATCGTGCATACGCTGGCCTGCGCATTCGGGCTGACGGCGTTGCTGGCGGCGTCGGTTACCGCGTTCACTATCGTCAAGTTCGCAGGCGCGATTTATCTGATCTATCTCGGCGTGCGGTTGATCTTCGCGAAGCCGGCGGTAACGAAAGCCAGCGACGAAGTAGAAGAAAGCCGCGTTCGCACTGCGCCGAAGTCGCTGCAACAGCTTTTCACGCAGGGCTTCGTCACCAACGTGCTGAACCCGAAAGTGGTGCTGTTCTTCGTCTCGTTCATCCCGCAATTCGTTGCTGCCGACAGCGCACACAAGACCCTCGCGTTCCTCGCACTCGGCCTGGTGTTCGTGCTGGTCAGCACCTTCTGGAATACGTTCGTGGCGTGGATCGCGGGCAGCGTGACGCAACGCTTCTCCGGGAAACCGGGCGTCAAGCTTTGGCTGGACCGGGTGGTGGGTAGTGCGTTCGTCGGATTGGGCATCAAGCTGGCGACTTCGCGCAGGTGATTGAATTTTTCCGCGATGCCCTTATCTAACATTTTGCTTACAATCCGGGGCCGGCTATCTTTGACGGATTGCCCGGTCAGGCAAAAAGGCCGCTTCGGCCGCTCGCGCGCAACGCGCATTGATATTGGGTGAGGAGTTCAAGACATGTTCAACTGGGTCAAAACGGCGATGCTGATGGCAGCGATCACGGCCCTCTTTGTCGTAATCGGGGGAATGATCGGCGGCAGCAAAGGGATGATGCTCGCGCTGCTCGTCGCCCTCGGCATGAATTTCTTCTCGTACTGGTTCTCCGACAAGCTCGTGCTGAAGATGTACAACGCACAGGAAGTGGACGAAGCCAGCGCGCCGCAGTTTTATCGGATGATTCGCGAACTTGCTACGCGGGCGCAGCTGCCCATGCCCAAGGTGTATCTCATCGACGAAAACGCGCCCAACGCGTTCGCAACCGGCCGTAATCCGGAGCACGCGGCGGTGGCGGCGACCACCGGCATCCTGCGGGTGTTGTCCGAGCGCGAATTGCGTGGCGTGATGGCGCATGAGTTGGCGCACGTGAAGCATCGGGACATTTTGATTTCGACGGTTTCCGCCACCATGGCCGGTGCGATCTCGGCGCTGGCCAACTTCGCCATGTTCTTTGGCGGCCGGGATTCCGACGGCCGGCGCTCGAATCCAATCGCCAGTATTGCCGTCGCCATGCTGGCGCCGCTGGCGGGCGCGCTGATTCAGATGGCGATCTCCCGGGCGCGGGAATTCGAAGCCGATCGCGGCGGCGCGCAGATTTCCGGCGATCCGCAGGCACTTGCCAGCGCGCTCGAGAAAATTCACGCGTATGCAGCGGGCGTCCCGTTTCCGACCGCCGAGCAGCATCCTGCCACCGCGCAAATGATGATCATGAATCCGCTGGCGGGCGGTGGAATCTCCAAGCTTTTTTCCACTCACCCGGCGACCGAGGAGCGCGTCGCGCGCCTGATGGAGATGGCGCGAACCGGACGGATGGAATAATGACGCTGGGCTAAGCCGCAGCCACAAGCCCATCGCCGCGCAAGCGGCGGTGGGCTTTTTTCAGACCATGTCATAAACAGCGGACTGCCTCTAATCCCGTCCGTTCGGCCATCGTCCGGGTCCTAATCTCAGGCCAAACCCCTCGCAAGTTACAATGCTTCGTTTGTGCGGACCGGCATCGGCCGGCTCGAACGCCTTCGCCCCGACATGACCGAAAAGCCTTTCCGACGCCGCACAGCTTCATCGGCGGACAGCAGCCGAGCGTCGTCCGACGCCCGTCTCGCCACGCTTAACCTCGCTCCCGATTCACTCGCGTTCGCGCTCGATGCCGCCGCGCAAGCGCTCGGCGCGGTGCGTGCCGGTTCCGCGTTGCCCGCAGCCTTGCAGACGGTTATTGCGACAACGCACGTGGCGGTGTCCCGCGGGGCGACGCAGGACATTGCGTATCGCACGTTGAGGCGTCTTGCCGTGGCCGACGCGCTGATCGCAAAACTGGTGCGCAAGCCGCCGCCGCCGCATGTATCGAATGTGATGGCCTGCGCGTTCGCGCTGCTGGTCGATGACGAAGCCCACGCCGCGTACACGCCTTTCACCATTGTCGATCAAGCCGTCAACGCCATCGCCGCACGGCGCGAGTTCGCGTTTGCGAAGGGTCTGGTCAACGCGGTGCTGCGCTCGTTCTTGCGCGAACGTGATGCATTGCTGGCCGAGGTTCAAAGCAACCCCGTCGCGCGTTTCAACTATCCCGCGTGGTGGATCGACGCGGTCAAGCGCAGCCAGCCAGACGAGTGGGAAAACATCCTCGACGCCGGTAACCGGCAAGGCCCGCTTACGTTGCGTGTCAACGCACGGCGCATGAGCGTCGCGCAATATATCGACGTCCTCAAGGCCGAGCACATAGAAGCCGAAGCCGTCGGCATTCACGCCGTGCGCCTCAAGACGCCCATGTCCGTCGAGAAGATTCCCGGTTTCGCCGATGGCGTCGTCTCGGTGCAGGACGCTGGCGCTCAACTTGCCGCGCAGTTGCTGAACGCGCGCGACGGCATGCGCGTGCTTGATGCCTGCGCGGCCCCTGGCGGCAAGACCGGCCACGTGCTGGAACTGGCGAATGTCGAGTTGATCGCGGTGGAAAGCGACCCGGTGCGCGCGCGGCGTATCGGCGAGAACCTGCAGCGCCTGAATGTGCAGGCGGAAATTCGCGTAGGCGATGCCGGCGATCCGTCGGCCTGGTCAGACGGCGATCCGTTCGATCGCATACTCGCCGACGTGCCGTGCTCAGCGTCGGGGATCGTTCGACGCCATCCTGACATTCGCTGGTTGCGCCGTCCTACCGACATTGCCGCCCTGGTCGAAGAGCAGCGCCGCATTCTCGCCGCGCTCTGGCCACTGGTCTCGACCGGCGGTGAGTTGCTCTACGTTACGTGTTCGATCTTCCCCGAAGAGGGCGAGTTGCAGGCGCAGTGGTTTGGAGAGGTGCACGAAGATGCGGTACGATTGGACGCGCCGGGGCAATTATTGCCGACAGCCAGCCGCACCGGCGCGGTTGGTTCGCAAGTATCACCGGACCCGGTCACGAACTCGCTGACGGACAATTCAGGCGAGGCGCAACGTACCCGCACATCATCTGCGCGGGACGCGCAAGCCTTTGCGGACCATGACGGATTCTTCTACGCGCGCTTTCAGAAACGGTGACGATCAAACGCTTTTTCCCGCTGCGGCTCGCGCCTGCCGGCCAGGCCGTGCTGGCCCTGTTATTGAGCCTTGCGCTGTCGTTCATGCCTGTTTCGGCTGCGCAGGCCGATCCCATTGCTGTGCAGCGCGCGTCGTTGCAGGCGGACGGATCGGGCTGGAGTCTCGACGCCCGTTTCGACTTCGATCTCAACAGCAGTCTTGAAGACGCCGTGAACAAGGGCGTGCCTTTGTATTTCACAACCGATTTCGATCTCTCCCGGCCGCGCTGGTACTGGTTCGACGAAGAGCCGGTGAGCGTGTCGCAAAGCATCCGGCTTTCGTTTCAACCCCTGACGCGCGAATATCGTGTCTCCACGGGGGGCTTGCAGCTTGGCTTCGCTACGCTGCAAGAGGCGCTTGCCGTCATCAAGCATGTGACGTCGTGGCACGTGATCGATCGTAACCAGGTCCAGCCTGGCGAGACGTACAACGCGTCGGTTCGCATGCAGCTCGATATCGCATTAATGCCCAAGCCGTTCCAGATCGACGCGGTCAACAACCGCGACTGGAATCTTTCTTCCGACTGGAAGCGTTTTACTTTTACGGCGGCGACCAGTGCTAAATAAACTACGCCGCCGGCCGCTGCGCCGCACGAACATGACGGGCATTGTGGTTCGCGTGCTCGTGGTCACGGTCGCGCTCACGGCTATTTTGCTGCTGGTCATGCTGGCCCTTGCCAGCGCGAACACCGAGTTCTTCGATCGCTATTATCAGTGGCTCTATGCCGCGAATCTCGCGGTGGCGGTCGTGCTGATCCTGATCGTGATCGGGCTGGTTGCAATCATCATCACCCGGGTCCGGCAGGGCAAATTCGGCACGCGGCTGCTCGCGAAACTCGCGTTTATCTTTGCGCTCGTGGGCGTGGTCCCGGGCGGGATCATCTACGTGGTGTCGTATCAGTTCGTGTCGCGCAGTATCGAATCATGGTTCGATGTGAACGTGGAAACCGCGCTCACGTCGGGGCTGAATCTTGGGCGCGGCATGCTCGATGCATCGCTGTCCGATCTGCAGAACAAAGGCCGCCTGATGGGCGACCAGCTTGCCAGCGCCGATCCAACCAGTCTCACGCTCACGCTGTTGCGCTTGCGCGATCAGTTCAACGTGCAGGATGCGACCATTGTTGAACCGGCGAGGGGCGGCTCCGGAACCGCACCCGATGTGCGCGTGGTGGCGCAGGCATCGAGTAACTTCGCGGCGCTCGTGCCCGACGACTTGCCAACGCCGCTGCAATTGAATCAGGCGCGCGGCAGGCCGTATGGCGCTATTGAAGGCGAGGTCGATGGCGATGCAAGCCTGACCGGACCCAAGGGCGCGCTGAGGCTGAGGGTGATCGTCAAGATTCCCGATAGCTCGACGACTGAACTGCAGCCGGCGGAACGTTTCCTGCAAATCGAGCAGCCGGTCAGCACCGCGCTTGCTCGCAATGCCGACGCCGTGCAGCGCGCGTATCGCGAGTATCAGGAAAAGGCGCTGGGGCGGACTGGCTTGCGCAAGATGTATATCGGCACGCTGACGCTGGCGTTGTTCCTCGCGACCTTCATCGCCATGATGCTGGCGCTCGCGCTTGGCAATCAACTCGCGCGGCCGTTGTTCCTGCTCGCGCAAGGCACGAAGGAAGTGGCCGAGGGCGATTACACGCCCAAGCGCGAAGTGAAGTCGCGTGACGAACTCGGTTTCCTCACGCAGTCGTTCAACGCGATGACGCGGCAATTGTCGGAGGCGCGTGCGGCGGTTGAGAACAACCGGATCGCACTCGAACATTCGAAGGCGTATCTCGAAAGCATTCTTGCTAACCTGACCGCCGGCGTGTTCGTGTTCGACCGGCAGTTCCGCCTGACCACGGCAAATCGCGGCGCGGCGCGGATTTTCCGGCAGCCGTTCACTGCGTCGCTGAACTTGCCGCTTGAACAGATCGGTGTGCTGTCCGAGTTCGGCGCGATGGTGCGCAAGGCATTCGCGGATCGCGATGCAGCGGCAAGCGGGAGTGGTCGGCCGATTGGTGACCGCGGTCACTGGCAACAGCAACTGGCCGTTCCGGTGGCTGGCGAGACTGATCCGTTGACCTTGCTGGTACGCGGTACGCAGTTGTTGACGTTGACCGAAAGCGATACCGACGACGCCGAGACAACGGGCTACGTAGTCGTATTCGACGACATCTCCGACGTCATCTCCGCGCAGCGTTCAGTCGCTTGGGGCGAAGTGGCGCGGCGGCTGGCGCACGAGATCAAGAATCCGCTTACGCCGATCCAGTTATCGGCTGAACGCTTGCAAATGAAGCTCGCCGACAAGCTCGCTCCTGCCGACGCCGAAGTGCTCAAGCGCGGCGCGACGACCATCGTGAATCAGGTGCAGGCGATGAAGCAGATGGTCGACGACTTCCGCGAATACGCGCGCACGCCGCCGGCTGTCCTGGGCAACCTGCAGCTCAACGATCTCGTGGCCGAAGTGCTGACGTTGTATGGCATTGAAGAAGGCAAGAGTCACATCACGGTGGAACTGACAAAATTGCCGGTGATTCGCGGCGATGCCACGCAGCTTCGGCAGGTTATCCACAATCTTTTACAGAACGCGCAGGATGCGGTGGCCGATGTGGCCGAACCTCGCGTGCTGCTTGAAACGAAGACAGTAGAATATGGCGACTCCGATGCGTCAGGTCATGCCCGCGTGGCGGTGCGGTTGACGGTATCGGATAACGGTTCTGGTTTTCCCGCGCGAATTCTCTCGCGCGCATTCGAGCCTTATGTGACAACCAAGGCGAAGGGCACGGGTCTGGGTCTTGCAACGGTAAAGAAGATCGTCGATGAGCATGGCGCGCGCATCGACATCCGCAATCGTTCTAAGACCCCTGACGTGATCGAAGGCGCGCAGATCTCGATTTTGTTCCTGCAACTCGCGGAAGATTCCGCCGAACCGGGCGCGACACCGCCCTTGGCGGCGGCGAGCCACGGAACGACAAAAGCATTAGTGCAGACAAGGGCAGCGTAAATGGCAACCATCCTGGTGGTAGACGACGAAATGGGTATCCGGGAATTGCTCTCGGAGATCCTGAGCGACGAAGGTCACGTGGTGGAGACGGCGGAGAATGCGCAGTATGCGCGAGAGTACCGGTTGCGGCAGGCGCCGGATCTCGTGCTGCTCGACATCTGGATGCCCGATACCGACGGCGTGACGCTGCTAAAAGAGTGGGCGGCGCAAGGCAAACTCACCATGCCGGTGATCATGATGTCGGGCCATGCGACTATCGATACGGCGGTTGAAGCCACGAAGATTGGTGCGCTCAACTTCCTCGAGAAGCCGATCGCTTTGCAGAAACTGCTCAAGGCGGTCGAGCAAGGTCTTGCGCGCGGCACGGCTGCCGCGCCCATCGCGAACACCGCCATGCGGCCGGCGTTGCCGCCGAGTGGTTCGACATTGCCGGCTTCCGCTGCGTTGCCGGTGGCTTCGTCGCTGAGTCTTGCTGGCGGAGATTCGGGCGCGCTAGGTGCCGCTGCGGGTCCGGCTGGTGCGACGGCGTCCATCTCTTTCGACATCCCGTTACGCGATGCCCGCGATGCCTTCGAGCGCGCGTACTTCGAGTATCACCTGGCGCGTGAAAACGGCAGCATGACGCGGGTGGCGGAGAAGACCGGATTGGAGCGCACGCACTTGTATCGCAAGCTCAAGCAGCTCGGTGTGGATCTGGGCAAGAACAAGAGCGACGCTTGACTGGCGGGGGAAGAGGAGGTGAACGAGGATCGTTACAGTGAAAAGTTGGCAAAAAGCACTTGAGCGACATAATCCCCTTTGATATACTTTCGTTCTTCGTGGCCCGGTAGCTCAGTTGGTAGAGCAGCGGATTGAAAATCCGCGTGTCGATGGTTCGATTCCGTCCCAGGCCACCACAGTTGCAAAAATGCCCGGAAACCGTAAGGTTTCCGGGCATTTTCAATTGGGTTTCGTCGTTCGTGCTCGTTCTGGTTTTGGGTCAAGCCTTGGCCGAGAGCGAAGATTGGCCATCATGGTAAAATCCTTGGTTCTTCAAAGACTTGGCTAAAATAGGATCGGGATAAAACTGCGCGGCGAACTGCGCTGCGGCCGCTCCTGAACATTAGCCATATCGCGCACTTCATCTTCTCCATTGGAGTTTCACGGTGACTCGGACAGACGCTAAAGACAGCGCACTGGTGCTGTTTTCCGGCGGCCAGGATTCGGCCACATGCCTCGCCTGGGCGCTCGACCGTTTTACAACCGTCGAGACGCTTGGCTTCGACTATGGACAGCGGCATCGTGTGGAACTCGAATGCCGGGAGGGCTTCCGTGAATCGCTGAGACAGCAGTTTCCGCAGTGGGCCGAACGGCTCGGCGAAGACCACATGATCGACCTGTCCGTGCTCGGCGCGATCAGCGACACCGCCATGACGCGCGAGATCGAAATCGAAGCCACCGCGAACGGGTTGCCCAACACCTTCGTGCCCGGCCGCAATCTCATGTTCATGACGATCGCCGCTGCTATTGCGTACAGGCGCGGGTTGAAGGTGCTCGTCGGCGGCATGTGCGAAACAGATTTCTCGGGCTATCCCGATTGCCGCGACGACACCATGAAGGCGCTGCAAGTCGCCCTCAACCTCGGCATGGACAGCCGCTTCCTGCTCGAGACACCGCTCATGTGGCTCGATAAAGCCGACACTTGGCGCCTGGCCGAAGAGCTAGGCGGCGAGGCGCTGGTGGAACTGGTGCGCGTCGAGACGCACACGTGTTATGTCGGCGAGCGCGCCGAGTTGCATGAATGGGGTTTTGGCTGTGGCCAATGTCCGGCGTGCAAGCTGCGCAAGCGCGGCTACGAAGCCTACAAGTCGGGTGAGCAAGTCACTATCGAACCGGTCTGATCATGACGTACGCAGTAAAGGAAATTTTCTACACGTTGCAGGGCGAAGGCGCAAATGCCGGCCGCCCGGCTGTGTTTTGCCGCTTCGCCGGCTGCAATCTCTGGTCGGGTCGCGAGGAAGATCGTGCGGACGCAGTCTGCCAGTTTTGCGACACGGATTTCGTCGGCACGGATGGCGAGAACGGCGGCAAATACAAAACGCCGGCAGACCTCGTCGCCATGATTTCATCGCAATGGCCGGAAGGCGAAGCGCACAAGTTCGTGGTCTGCACAGGCGGCGAGCCCATGTTGCAGATCGACCCGCCCTTCGTCGATGCCCTGCATGCAGCCGGCTTCGAAATGGCGATAGAAACGAATGGATCGCTGCCGGTGCTGGACAGCATCGACTGGATTTGCGTGAGCCCGAAAGCCGGTGCGCCGCTGGTCGTGACGAAGGGCAACGAGTTGAAGGTCGTCGTGCCGCAAGACAATCAGCCGCTGGCCGATTACGCCAAACTCGACTTCGAGTATTTCCTCGTGCAACCCATGGACGGCCCGTCGCGCGACATTAATACGAAGCTCGCTATCGACTGGTGCAAGCGGCATCCGCAATGGCGCCTGTCCATGCAGACGCACAAGTACCTGAACATCCCCTAACGCGAATCAAGCCCCCTAGCTGAGCAGACGTGCAGACGATTACCCGAAAACTTGAATTCGATGCGGGCCACCGCATCCCCGATCACCGCAGCCAGTGCCGTAACCTGCACGGTCATCGGTATGTGCTGGAGATCACGCTGCAGGGTGAGCTCGTTGAAACGGAAGGCGCGCCGGATCGCGGCATGGTGATGGATTTCGCCGACGTCAAGGCGCTCGCCATGGAACATTTGGTCAACAAGTGGGACCACGCGTTTATCGTCTATGCACGCGACGAAGTCGTGCGCAGCTTTCTCGAGCAAATGGCCGACCACAAGACCGTCGTGCTTGACCGTATTCCGACCGTTGAAAATCTTGCCGCCGAAGCGTTCCGCATTCTCTCCGGGGTCTACAACGACCACTACGGCGTTGATCTGAAGTTGAAGCGCGTGCGTCTGTACGAAACGCCGAATTGCTGGGCGGACGTCGAAGGCGTCTGACGCTTCACACGTCTCCAAGGCGCGCTCCTGCCAGCGCTCTTTTGTCACGGTATGATCTTTGGACAAGCCGCACGTTTTGTTGCGGCGCATTCAGCGACATAGCCTATTGGAGCGAGACATGCCTGCCAGCCATCCCGCCGCGCCTGACCTGTCAGGGACCACGCGATGAGCACCTACACCAACCTCCTCAAACAGCGTTTCACCGAATCCGGCACCTTGTTCGGCCTGTGGTTATCGCTGGGCAGCGCGGACGTGGCCGAAGCCGTCGCGCACGCGGGTTTCGACTGGCTGTGTATCGACATGGAGCATTCGCCGAACGACAGCCATGACGTCGTCGCGCAACTTCGCGCGATTGCCGCTGCGCACTTGCCGACCGAACCGATCGTCCGCGTGCCGGCGCATGAAGGTTGGCTGGTCAAGCGCGTGCTCGACGCGGGCGCGCGCACCCTGATGTTCCCGAACGTGGAAACGGCGGAAGAGGCGGCACACGTCGTGCGGCTGACGCAGTATCCAGACGCCGATGCCCGCGATGGCCTGCGCGGCGCCGCCGGCGCAGTGCGCGCGGCGGCATACGGCGTCCGGCGCGATTACGTGAGTTCGGCGAACGCGCAGATATCGACCATCGTGCAGATTGAATCCGAGCAGGCGCTCGCGAACGTGGAAGCAATCGCGGCGACGCCGGGCGTCGATTGCCTGTTCATTGGACCGGCCGATCTGGCCGCGAGTCTCGGTCATCTCGGCGATACGAAACATCCCGACGTCCACGCGGCAATCACGAAAATTATCGATACCGCCAAACAAGCCGGCATCGCGAGCGGCATTTTTGCGCTCGATGTTTCGAGTGCACGCTCCTATGCGGAAGCGGGCGTGAAGGTCATCGCCTTATCGGCGGATGTGGGTTGGCTGTTAAAGGCGACGCGACAGGCGTTGCAGGAGGCGAGGGCATGAAACCCGGAATATTGGGCGCAGTATCGGTAGCGTTGGTGATGGCGTGCAGCGCGGCAAGCGCACAGACGGTCAAGGGCAGTGACAGGGCGACGCAAAACGCCGTCGCCGATTACAACGCGGGCAATTTTGGTGTCGCGCGCTCGGAGTTCCTGAGTGCGGCGAAGAACGGCAGCCGTCTAGCCGAATTCAATTACGCGATGATGCTGGTGAACGGCGAAGGCGGCGCGGCGGATGTGGAAGAAGGCAAGAAGTGGCTGCGCAAAGCCGCCGATGCCAACATGACGCAAGCGCAGTACGTGTACGGGAAAATGTACGACGATGGCGAGTTTGTCGCGCGTGATCCGGCGGAGGCGCATCGCTGGTTCTTGCGGGCGGCGAACCAGGGCCATGTTTTGGCGGAGCTTGCGCTGGCCAATCAGTTCCTCGATGGCCGCGGCACGCCTCGCGATAACGCCCAGGCGTTTGTCTGGTACAAGAAGGCGGCCGAAGGCGGCGACATGACCGCGCAATACGTGGCTGGATCCTTTTACGAACGCGGCGGCGATGGCGTGCAGAAGAACATCAACGTGGCACGCGCGTATTACGCGGCGGCGGCAGCGCAGGGCGATCCTGCGGCGAAGCTGAAGTTCCAGCAACTCAGCGCGGAACTCGCGCACGAACAGCCGCAATAACAAAAGCCCGCGATGAAGCCAATCATCGTGGGCTTTGCTTTAACAACGCTTGCCGTAGAAAAACACTAGCCTTTCATCAGCCGCTTTTGTCGTGACACGCTCATGATGAGTCCGATCGCAACGCCAAGCGTTGTGAGCGCGGTTCCGCCGTAGCTCATAAACGGCAGCGGCACGCCGACGACCGGCAAGATCCCGCTCACCATCCCGATATTCACGAACGCGTACGTAAAGAACGCCATGGTCAGCGATCCGGCCAGGAGGCGTCCGAACAACGTCGCCCCGGCTGCCGCGATAAACAGCCCTCGCGCGATCAACGCCATATAAAGGAACAGCAGCACCAGTCCGCCCGCGAGCCCGAACTCCTCCGAAAACACCGCGAAAATGAAGTCGGTGTGTTTTTCAGGAATGAACTCAAGGTGCGACTGCGTGCCCTTCAACCAGCCTTTTCCGAAGGTCCCACCCGAGCCGATTGCAATGACAGCCTGAATGGTGTGGAAGCCCTTGCCGAGTGGATCGGACGTTGGATCGAGCAGCGTACAGATCCGATGCTTCTGGTAATCGTGCATCAGTGGCCAGTTCACTTCCGGCTGGCAAATGCGATCCTGGAACACGCCGATACTCGCAACCATCAGCACGACGGCCACCAGCACCGGCACGATCAGCTTGAAACTCAGGCCCGCGAAATAGATCACGAAGAGGCCCGCCGCGAACACCAGCACGGCGGTACCGAGGTCGGGCTGCTTGGCGATGATCGCGACCGGCAGCATCAGGATCAGGAAGCCGACCAGATAATCCCACCACCGGATACCGCCCTCACGCCGCTGGAAATACCACGCGAGCATCAGCGGCATCGCGATCTTCATGATCTCCGACGGCTGGATCACCACGCCCACGTTCAGCCAGCGTTTCGCGCCCTTGCGCGTCAACCCGAACGTGGCGACCGCGATCAGCAGCGCCATGCCGATGGTGTAAAGCGGCACGGCGAAACGCATCAGCGTGGGCGGCGGCACATTGGCGAGAATCCACATCAGGCCGAACGTCAGCATGATGTTGCGCAACTGGTCTTCAACGCGGCCGGGGACATCGAGACTCGCGCTGTACAGCGTCACGATACCCACGCACAGCAGCAGGAACACGATCAGCGCGAGCGGTTTATCGAAGCCCGCGAACATGCGCTTCGTACGGTCGAGCCAGACGCGCTTGTCGAAATGCAGCGCTTCCATGGAGATTCTCCTTTACTCGTCGATGCCGCCAGACGGCGTCAATGTCTGGATGGCGCTTTTGCCCGTGTTACGTGGGATCGCGGCGGTCGGCGGCGGTTCTTTCGGCGGCGATGGGGGCGTTGGCGGTGTTTTAGTGGCCGGCGCCTTGCGGACATCGGTGGGTCGGGTGGTTTCCTTCACGTTGACCACACCGGGCGCTTTCGATCCCGCTGGCGGGTGCGCGGTTTCCCGCGCTTCCGTGGCGATAGGCGTGACCGGCACGCGCGGCGCTTCCAGCGCGCGCAGCATGCTCGGCGCGACAGGAGCGGCCGACGCCGCCGAACCAGCCGATGCAGCCGATGCAGCCGGCGCGCTGGACGCCGCTGCGGCCCCGCTGCTTGCGGACGCAGCCGAATCGGACGCAGCCGCACTTGCCGCTGTCGCATTAGATGCAGCCACTGGCTTGAACGCTGGCGACGCACTGGTCACCGAAGCGGGCAGCGCTGCATCCACGGGGCTTTGCGCGCCCCCGATCACGGGTGCGTTCGCATCTTCCGTCGCCGATGCCGCCGCTGCCACGGCCGCTGCTTCCGCACCCGGCTTCATGCGGTCGACGAGATAATAATCCAGCAC
This sequence comes from Caballeronia sp. LjRoot29, assembly GCF_964252755.1. NCBI lineage: Bacteria > Pseudomonadati > Pseudomonadota > Betaproteobacteria > Burkholderiales > Burkholderiaceae > Caballeronia > Caballeronia sp. LjRoot29. The sequence goes on from NZ_CAXUPU020000005.1 coordinate 271,234, forward strand.
TTTTCGCGCGATCGGGCCTGCGGATTCCGCGCCCCAGCCGCCGTTTTCCACGATCAGCGCAACCGCGATAGTCGGATGATCCGCCGGCGCGAACGCAATAAACAGCGCGTGATCGCGCAAATGTTCGGCGATCGCGCTGTGTGAATAATTCGCGCCTTGCAGCGAATAAACCTGAGCCGTACCGGTTTTACCGGCCGCCACATAGGGCGCGCCGCGGAAGATCTTGGAGGCCGTTCCGTTGGTCACTACGCCTTCCATCGCCCGCTTGATGAAGTCGACGTCCACCTGCTTGACCGGAATCCTGTAACTCGGGTCGCGCACGGTGACGCGGACCGCCTTGTTGATCGGATTCTCGACTTCCTTGACCAGATGCGGCTTCATGACCACGCCATCGTTAGCGAGCGTCGCCGTAGCGTGCGCGAGTTGCAGGATCGTGAACGAGTTGTAACCCTGCCCAATACCCAGGCTGATCGTCTCGCCTTCATACCAGCGTTGTTGTTCGGGCTTCCGGTACGCCTTCTTTTTCCACTCGGTGGACGGAAGGATGCCGCGCGCTTCGCCGTTGATATCGATACCCGTGATCTGGCCGAATCCCCACGGCTTCATGAAGCCGGCCATCGCGTTCACGCCCAGATCGTGCGCGAGCATGTAGAAATACGTGTCGTTAGAGACCACGATCGCGCGGTTCATGTCGACCCAGCCCTGACCCGCGCGCACGTCGTTGCGGAACGTGTGGCCGCCGAACGTGTACGAACCCGGGTCCTGGAAACCCCAGCCGGTCGTGCGCTTGTGCAGCGTCAGCGCGGCGAGCGCCATGAAGGGCTTGTAGGTGGAACCCGGCGGATAGGTGCCGTGCAGCGGCCGGTTCAGCAGCGGGTGATCGGGCGAATTGTTGAGCGAATCCCAGGTCTGCTGGTCGATGCCATCGACGAACGAATTCGGGTCAAAACTGGGCGCCGATACGAACGCGAGCACGTCGCCCGTTGCCGGTTCGATAGCGACCAGCGCGCCGCGCTTGCCCGCGAACGCCTGCTCGGCGACCTGCTGCAAGCCGATATCCAGCGATAACACCAGGTTGTTACCCGGCGTGGCCTGCGTGCGGGAAAGCGTGCGCACGGGCCGCCCGCCCGCGGTGACTTCCACTTCCTCGAAGCCCGTCAGGCCATGCAACTCGGTTTCATAGCTCTGCTCCACACCAATCTTGCCGATGTAGTCCGTGCCCTTGTAGTTGTTCGCGTCCACGCGGGGATCGTAGTGATCGGTATCGGCGTCATTCTGGTCGCTCGCTTCGTCGATCCGTTCCTGATCGCGCTGCGAAATCCGCCCGATATAACCGATCACATGCGCCGCCGTCGGTCCCAGCGGATATTGCCGGAACAGCCGCGCACGCACTTCCACGCCCGGGAAGAGATATTTCTGGGCGGTGAAACGGGCGACTTCTTCGTCCGTCAGACGCGTTCGGATTGGCAGGCTTTCGAAATTCTTCGAGTCTTCGAGCAGCTTCTTGAAACGCCGCCGATCGCGTTGATCGACAGGAATCACGGTTCCAATGCGGTCGATTTCGTCGTCGAGCGTGGTGTTGATCTTCGATGGCGTGATTTCCAGCGTGTAAGCCGAATAATTCTTCGCCAGCACCACGCCGTTGCGGTCGGTGATGATGCCGCGGTTCGGCACGATGGGCGCGACCGAGATGCGGTTTTCATCGGCTTGCAGCGAGTATTTGCTGAAATGCCAGACCTGCAGGTACAGGAAGCGCACGCCGATCAGCCCGAAACAGACGAACACGAACAGGCCGGCGGCAGCCACACGCAGGCGAAACTTCGATAACTGTTGTTCGGCGTTCTGAAATTCGGTCATGCAATGTTCGCGGGGACCGCGTGTGTGGCGTCGGGTGTGCCGTAATCAGCGTGCAGCGGTTGCGGCAGACGCTCAACTAAACTTACTAAACTCAGATTGGCCGCGTGTCGTCCGGGTCCGTGGCGCGGCGCTGCGGAATCAGAAGCAGGAAACTCGCGACCGGCCACAAAATAGCCTCGACGAACCCATCGATCAGATACCCCCAGCCGGGAAACGCCGCGCCGGTCAGCAGGCGGATCACGAACGGCACGATTTGCGCACCGATCAGCAAAGGCGCGACCACGAACGTTTGCACGGGCAGAGACATCCACAATACGCGCCTGTGAATGGTGATGGCGCCATAGGACAACAACGTATACGCGAGCGCGTGCTCACCGAGCAGACTGGCATTGTGAACGTCCATGAGCATGCCGAGCATGAACGCGATACCCATGCCCACGCGACGCGGCTGATGGACGTTCCAGAACAGCAGCACGACCGCCACGAAATCCGGGATGCCGAAGGTCCTGCCCCAGGGAATCAGGTTCAACAGGAACGCCACGGCCAGACTGAACGTGATGAAGTACGGATTGACCGGCTGCAGGATGTATTGCGGACGGTTCATGGTGCTGCTCCGGGCGCGGGTTTGGCGGCAGGTTCAGCTTTCCTGCTGTGCCCGGATTTCTCGGCTTTCTTCGCGCTGGCGGGTTCGGATTTCTTCTCCGCCACGGGCGGTTCGGATTTCTTCGCAGCCGGCGCACTTGCTGGGGCAGCAGCCGCAGGGGCGGCTGCGCTGGCGCCTTTCGCCGGCGCTGCCTTCTTCTTGCCCTTGTTGTCCTTCGCTTCCTTGGCTGCAGCAGCTTCCTCTGCTTCTTCAGGATTCGGCGGCTGGTTGATCTCGTAATGCAGCACGAGCAGCTGGCGCGCACCGCGGACTGGGGCGATCGGCAGGCAGACGACGCGGGCGAACGCGGTATCCGCTTGTTTATCGACGCGAACCACTTTTGCCACCGGTAATCCCGGCGGATAAATGCCGTCCAGACCGCTGGTCACGAGTTCGTCGCCTGTTTGCACGTCGGCGCTGATGGGCACGAATCGCAGATCCAGCGTGTCGCCCTTCGGCGTGCCGTAGATCACGCTGCGCAATCCGGTCCGCACGATCTGCACGGGCACGGCCTGGTCTTTGTCGGAGAGCAGCGTGACTTCCGATTGCAGCGGGAACACACGCGTCACCTGCCCGATCACGCCGTCTTCGTTCACCACCGGCGCGCCGTCCTGGATGCCTTGCTGCGAACCCTTGCCGATCACGACTTTCTGCGTGAAAGGATCGCGGGTGTCGTACTGGACTTCGACGGGCGTGGTTTGCGTGCTGGCGCGCGAGCCGAGCTGCAGCAGCGCACGAAGATGCGCGTTCTCAGCAGCGAGCTGGGTTGCATCGCCCGCTTTCACCGACAAATCGAGGTTCTTTGCTTTCAGCTTGGTGTTCTCATTGCGCAGGTTTGCGCTGGTGACGGCCAGATCGGCCGCACCCATGAAGATGTCGCGCGGTACGAGCGCGGCGCGCTGAAGCGGATACAAACCCGCTCCCAGCACGCCGCGCACGATCTCGAGCGTATTGAAACGCGCGTCGGAGATCAGCAGGGCGAGGGCAAGCACCACGAAGAAGATCAATCGCGCGAGAGCGGATGGACCTTGCTTAAAGAGTGGCGGCGGACTGTATTCCATGGTCGGCGCCGAGGGCGTGATCGGTTGGGTCGATGCTGCGGGTCCGCGTGGGGGCGCGGCCCTGCCCAGCGCTGTCCTGCGTGACCCGGATCAAGCCGGACCACGTCAACCATTGCGCAAGTCGCATACTTCGCGCACGTCGCCGTTGTTGCATTGAGCGAGTGCGTGCTGTTGGCGCCTTGATGAAAGGCGTCAAGGCTTACTCGTAGGAGAAGATGCTGCCGAGCTTGTCCATGCGTTCGAGCGCCATGCCCGAACCACGCACGACGCACGTCAGCGGATCTTCAGCGACGAGCACCGGCAAGCCGGTCTCTTCAGCCAGCAACCGGTCCAGGTCGCGCAGCAAAGCGCCACCGCCGGTCAGCATCATGCCGCGTTCGGCGATGTCAGCGCCCAGTTCCGGCGGCGTCTGTTCCAGCGCAATTTTCACCGACGAAACGATCTGGTTCAACGGATCGGTCAGTGCTTCGAGAATTTCATTGCTCGAAATGGTGAAGCTGCGCGGAATGCCTTCCGAAAGATTACGGCCCTTGACTTCCATCTCCTTGACTTCGGAGCCCGGGAAAGCCGAACCGATTTCCTTCTTGATGGCTTCAGCCGTCTGCTCACCGATCAACATGCCGTAATTGCGACGGATGTAATTGACGATCGCTTCGTCGAACTTGTCACCGCCCACGCGCACGGAGCCCTTGTACACGATACCGCCGAGCGAAATCACGCCCACTTCGGTCGTGCCGCCGCCGATGTCGACAACCATGGAGCCCGTTGCCTCGGACACCGGCAAGCCGGCGCCGATAGCCGCAGCCATGGGTTCTTCGATCAGGTACACCTGCGACGCACCCGCGCCATGTGCCGCTTCCTTGATTGCGCGGCGTTCGACCTGGGTCGAACCGCACGGCACGCAGATGATGATGCGCGGCGAAGGCGAAAACATACGCGATTCGTGCGCAGTCTTGATGAACTGCTTGATCATCTGTTCCGTGACGGTGAAGTCGGCGATAACGCCGTCCTTCATAGGCCGGATAGCTTCAATGTTGCCCGGCACCTTGCCGAGCATCTGCTTCGCTTCGCGGCCGACAGCCTGAATGGTTTTCTTACCATTGGGACCGCCTTCCTGGCGAATTGAAACCACCGATGGCTCGTCAAGAACGATGCCCTTGCCCCGCATGTAGATCAGCGTGTTGGCTGTGCCAAGATCAATCGCCAGATCGTTTGAAAAGTAGCTGCGCAAAAAACCGAACATTCAAAATCCTGTCTCGCTGGGAGCCGTGCCTCGCTTCGAGCGCCAAAGGACGGCAGCGGAAAAAAATGACAGCCTGCAGCGGGACCCATTTTTTGGCCACGCAAATTGCAAGACTGCGGAGAAATCTACCGGAGGATGCAAGCGAACCAGGCGTGCACTTTTCTTAAAAATCTGTAACTAAGAACAGGCTGCTGGTAAGTCGATCCGGATTTGGGTCGAACGCGTAATGATACCTTATAATTTTGGGGTGTTCGAAGGAAAAGGACGGTACATTTTGCCACCGTCAAGCCTGCTTTTTAGGGCTCCTTTATCTCGAACTGCAGTCACTCTTGTAGTCGCTCTCGCAGTCGCGCTGTTTATCAGCGTGTAAGTCGAAAAAACCGGTGATCGAATGTCTCTGACCCTGACCGATGTAAAACGCATTGCGCACCTCGCGCGGCTCGAATTGCCCGAGCACGAGGCCGAACCCACGCTTGCGCGACTGAACGATTTCTTCGGTCTCGTCGAGCAAATGCAGGCCGTGGATACCACGGGTATCGAACCGCTTGCTCATCCGATCGAACAGATCGAGAAAGCCGAACTGCGTTTGCGAAACGATGCTGTTACAGAGCAAGTAAATCGCGAAGAGTTCCAACGGCCTGCACCCGCCGTGCGCGACGGGCTGTATCTCGTGCCCAAGGTTATCGAATAAGTGTGGTGTTTTGAGGCAGCGCCTCTGCGCCATGCAATCGAGGCCATGCAATAACGCACGAAAACATAAGGCGTCCGTCACCAGGTTTCTGGAAGGCGGCGCCTATCAGGAAGAACGCAATGCATCAGAAAAGCTTGACCGAACTGCGCGCGGCACTCGATGCCAAGACCCTCTCCGCCGTCGAACTTGCGCAGCTCTTTTTGCAGCGCATCGATGCAGCCAAGAATCTCAACGCGTTTATCAGTGTCGACCACGAGCTCACGCTCGAGCAGGCAAAAGCGGCGGATGCGCTGATCGCCAAGGGCGAAGCAGGCGTGCTGACCGGCCTGCCGATCGCCCATAAAGACGTGTTTGTCACGCGCGGATGGACCTCCACCGCTGGCTCGAAAATGCTCGCCAACTACGCGAGCCCGTTCGACGCCACCGTTGTCGAACGCCTCAAGAATGCAGGCGTCGTGACGCTCGGCAAGACGAATATGGACGAATTCGCGATGGGCTCGTCGAATGAGAATTCGTACTTCGGCCCGGTCAAGAATCCGTGGGATTTGAAGGCCGTTCCGGGCGGCTCGTCGGGCGGCTCGGCCGCCGCCGTCGCCGCGCGCCTCGCGCCCGCAGCCACTGGCACCGATACCGGCGGTTCGATTCGCCAGCCCGCGTCGTTCACCGGTATTACCGGAATCAAGCCAACGTACGGACGCGTTTCGCGTTACGGCATGATCGCGTTCGCGTCATCGCTGGATCAGGGCGGACCCATGGCCCGCAGCGCCTCGGATTGCGCGCTGTTGCTCAACGCCATTGCATCGTTCGATCCGCGCGACTCGACCAGCCTTCAGCGCGAAGACGAAGACTACACACGCTACATCGGTCAGAACTGGAGCGGCACGGACAAGGCCAAGCCGCTTGCCGGCTTGCGCATCGGCTTGCCGAAAGAGTTCTTCGGCGAGGGCCTGAGCGCAGAAGTGCGAAGCGCAATTGACGCGGCTCTCAAGCAATACGAAGCACTGGGCGCGACGCTGGTTGAAGTCACGTTGCCGAAGACCGAGCTGTCCATTCCGGTGTATTACATCATCGCGCCGGCGGAAGCTTCGTCGAACCTGTCGCGTTTCGATGGCGTGCGCTACGGGCATCGCGCGGCTGCATACACCGACCTTCTCGATATGTACAAGAAGTCGCGTGCCGAAGGTTTCGGGCCGGAGGTGAAGCGCCGGATTCTCGTGGGCGCGTACGTGTTGTCGCACGGTTATTACGACGCGTATTACCTGCAGGCGCAGAAAATCCGCCGCATCATCGCGCAGGATTTCCAGGAAGCCTTCAATCACTGCGATGTGATCATGGGACCGGTGGCGCCATCGGTGGCATGGAATCTTGGCGAAAAAGCCGATGACCCCGTCCAGATGTATCTCGCCGATATCTACACGCTGTCGATCAGCCTTGCCGGCTTGCCAGGCATGAGCGTGCCTTGCGGTTTCGGCCAAGCGGGCAGCGGCCATGCCACGCGGCCGGTCGGCTTGCAGATCATTGGCAACTATTTCAACGAAGCCCGGTTGCTCCAGGTCGCCGACGCATTTCAGCGCGCAACCGACTGGCACGTGCAATCACCGGCAGGAGTATGAGCATGGCTACGCAATGGGAAGTAGTTATAGGACTAGAGACGCACGCGCAGTTGTCGACCGTCTCCAAGATTTTTTCAGGCGCGGCCACGCAATTCGGCGCTGAGCCGAACACACAGGCTTGCCCTGTGGATCTGGCGTTGCCGGGTTCGTTGCCCGTGATGAACCGCGGCGCCGTGGAGCGCGCGATTCGCCTGGGGTTGGCAATCGGCTCGACTATTTCGCCGCGCAGCATTTTCGCGCGCAAGAATTATTTCTATCCCGATCTGCCGAAGGGTTATCAGATCAGCCAGTTCGAGATTCCGGTCGTCCAGGGCGGCAGCCTCACGATTCAGGTTCCGGCCAACGAGAAAACCGGCAAGCCCGCGTATGAAAAGACCGTGAACCTGACGCGCGCGCATCTGGAAGAAGACGCCGGCAAGTCGCTGCACGAAGACTTCGCGGGCATGACGGGTATCGACTTGAATCGGGCCGGCACGCCGCTGCTCGAGATCGTGACAGAACCTGAAATGCGCAGTGCCGCCGAAGCCGTGGCCTACGCGAAAAGCCTGCACAGTCTCGTGCAATGGCTCGGAATCTGCGACGGCAATATGCAGGAAGGCTCGTTCCGTTGCGACGCGAACGTCTCCGTGCGCCCGGTCGGACAAGAGGCATTCGGCACGCGCGCCGAGATCAAGAACCTGAACTCGTTCCGTTTCCTCGAAGAAGCCATTCAGTACGAAGTGCGGCGGCAAATCGAGTTGATCGAAGACGGCGGGACGGTGGTGCAGGAAACGCGTCTCTACGATCCCGACAAGCGCGAAACGCGGTCCATGCGCAGCAAGGAAGACGCGCACGATTACCGCTATTTCCCCGATCCCGACCTGATGCCTTTAGTCATCGATGAAGCGTGGATCGCGCGGGTTCGCAGCGAGTTGCCCGAATTGCCCGAAGCCATGCAAACGCGTTTCGTCGAGCAATACGGTTTGACGCCGTATGACGCGGCGGGGCTGACGTCATCGAAGGGAATGTCGGCATATTTCGAAGGCGTCGTTGGCGTGGTGGGTGCAGCGCATGCGAAGCTCGCGGCCAACTGGCTGATGGGCGAAGTATCGTCGCAACTGAATCGCGATTCGCTGGAAATTGCGGACTCGCCGGTTTCTCCCGCGCAACTCGGGCTGGTGATTCAGCGCGTGGCTGACGGCACGATCTCGAACAAGATCGCCAAGGATATTTTCCAGGCGATCTGGGAAGAGAAAGCCACCGACGACAACGCCGCCGACCGTATTATCGAAGCGAAGGGTTTGAAGCAGATCTCGGATACCGGCGCGTTGGACGCGATCATCGACGAAGTGATGGCCGCGAATCAGAAGTCTGTTGATGAATACCGTTCGGGCAAGGAGAAAGCGTTTAACGCGCTGATCGGCCAGGCGATGAAAGCAACCAAGGGCAAGGCGAATCCGCAGCAGGTCAACGAGCTTTTGAAGAAGAAACTATCCTCTTGAGCTGACGGCTGATGTAAAACGCGGGTTGCTGCCGGGTTCGTCTGGCAGCAACCCTTTATTTTATGAACCGTGACCAACCGGGAACGCACGCGTGGCTAAGAAACCTGAACTGGATGAATATCGCGTGCCGTATTTCGACGGCAAGAAGATCAAGCCGTTTGACCTGGCATCGATCGATACCGCGTCGAAGCCGTTTTCGGCTGGCGGAAAAGACGCGGATCGCGAGCGTCTCAGCGAGTTGAGCACGGCACTCGACGGGCTGCAGGAGAAGCTGCACGCGCAACGTTCGCATCGCATCCTGCTCATTCTTCAAGGCATGGATACGAGCGGCAAGGACGGCACGGTTCGAGGCGTATTCCACGAAGTCGATCCGCTCGGCTTGCGCGTCGTGCCATTCAAGGCGCCATCCGAAACAGAAGCCGCGCACGACTTTCTCTGGCGCGTTCATTCGCAAGTCCCGGTGGTCGGCGAGTTCGCCATTTTTAATCGAAGCCAGTATGAAGACGTGCTGGTGCCGCGCGTGCTGAAACAGATCGACCAGGACGCGTGGGAACGCCGATACCGCCAGATTCGCGACTTTGAATCGATGCTTGCCGAGAACGGCACGACTATCGTGAAGTGCTTTTTGCATATATCGAAGGACGAGCAGAAAGTGCGTTTGCAGGCGCGTATCGATAATCCCGAGAAGCACTGGAAGTTTGATCCATCGGATCTCGATGCCCGCAAACAGTGGGACGAGTATTGCCAGGCTTATGAAGACGCGCTTGGGGCGACATCGACGGATATTGCGCCTTGGTACGTGATTCCCGCCGATTCAAAGACGCATCGCAACGTCATGGTTGCAGAGTTGATGGTGCGCACGCTGCAGGATTTGAAACTCGAATATCCGCCGGCGAAAGAGTCGCTGAAAGGGATCAAGGTCGAGTAGTTCACCAACATACAAGGATGCTTCATGTTTCGTGTCATCACCGCTAATTTGAACGGCATTCGGTCGGCCGCGAAGAAGGGTTTCTTCGACTGGTTTGGCGAGCAGGATGCTGACGTTGTCTGCGTGCAGGAGATCAAGTGTTCGCAAGACGATCTCACGCCGGAATTTCTCGCGCCGCACGGTTTCCAGGGTTACTTCCAGCACGCCGTGAAAAAGGGTTATTCCGGTGCGGGGCTTTATACGAAGCACGAACCGGATGAAGTGATCATCGGCTTTGGCAGCGAGGAATTCGATCCGGAAGGGCGTTATGTGGAAGCGCGCTTTGGGGATCTGTCGGTGATCTCGGTGTATGTGCCTTCAGGGTCCAGCGGTGAAGAACGACAGCAGGCCAAATACCGTTTCATGGACGAGTTCATGCCGCATCTTGAGAAACTGGCCACGAAGCGCGAAGTGATCTTGTGTGGCGACGTGAATATCGTGCACAAGGAAATCGACATCAAGAACTGGAGAAGCAATCAGAAGAACTCGGGTTGCTTGCCGGAAGAGCGCGCGTGGCTCACTCAACTCTTCGACGAAAAAGCATATGTGGACGTCTTCAGAACGCTGGACCAGCGGCCTGAGCAATATACGTGGTGGAGCAATCGCGGACAGGCTTACGCGAAGAACGTGGGGTGGCGGATCGATTATCAGATTGCGACGAAAGGCGTGGCGGACACGGCCGCGGCAACTTCCGTTTTCCGCGATATCAAGTTCAGCGATCACGCACCGCTGATCATTGATTACGACTGGAAAGTTTAAAGCCGCGGCTTTTTAAAGCGGCCCATTCCCGCGTAGTTGGGCAACTGATCCACGGTTTTCCCGATCGCTTTTGCGTAGAGCGGCATCATGTCGGGCAAGCGCTTCATCAGGTCGTGTACGCGTGCAGCGCCATACGGATGCATCCAGATAAAACCGTTCGGCGTGCGCCGCGTGCGCGCATCAATCTTTTGCCATAACGTGATGGCGGCGCGCGGATCGTAACCCGCACGCGATGCTATTTCGCTACCGATGACATCGGCTTCGGTTTCATCGGCGGGCGTGTATCGCATGGCCAGCAATTGCTCGCCAATTCCCAGCGGGGTCGAGCTGATATCGGCGAAACCGAATAACGGCGGAATCGTTCCCGTACTCAATTGCGCCGCCTGCTGACGCCCCAGCCGATCACGCGCATGTTCACGCAACGCATGCGCAATCTCATGGCCGATCATCATGCCGAGTTCTTGATCGTTGAGACGCAAACGGTCTATCAGTCCGCTATAAATCACAATCTTGCCGCCCGGCAGGCAATACATGCGGATCTCGTCGGAACGCACCACATTCACGTCCCATTTCCAGTTCTTCGAGCGGTCATTCCACTTCAGCGCAAACGGAATCTCGCGATTGGAAATTTCGCGTGCGCGCTTGACCAGCGGATTATCGTCGCCGAGAAGATGTTTCGTGCGCCGGGCTTCGCGAAGGATTTGAGCGTATTCATCGGCGGACTGCTGCTCTAAAGTCGCCGATGGAATCAGGTTGCGAAACAACGCCGCATTGCCGAAGCGGATCTGGTCGGTGGCCGTGGAATAGGGCGGTTGTGCGTTAGGTGCAGCGGGCGGCGCCGCATCGGAAGTTCCGGACGCTACGGACGCTACGGACGCTACGGACGCTACGGACGCTACGGACGCCGCGAAGCTCAAGCCGGCGTGTAGCAACACGGCGCAAGCGGCAACGCGGATCGGGGCGTGCACCGTCATCGGACAGGTCTCCAGGGCGCGATTTTCGGCAACAGTAACATGCCCGGAATAGACAGCGCAGCGCAGATCATGAAGTACTCGAACCAGCCGGTTTGCGCGACCACAAAGCCACTCGATGCCGACGCCAGCGTGCGCGGCACCGAAGCCAGGCTCGTAAAGAGCGCGAATTGCGTGGCGGTATAGCGCGGATCGGTCGTGCTCGCGATATAAGCCACGAACGCGGCCATGGTGAGGCCGGTAGCGAAGGTTTCGAACCCGTAGAGCCCGGCCAGCGCCAGCGGCGATGGCCCGATCTTCGCCAGCCACGCAAAGCCGAGCGTGGAGACGATCTGCAGCACGCCAAAGATCCATAACCCGCGTGAAATGCCGATCTTCATCAGCCACACGCCGCCAACAATCCCGCCCGCCAGACTCGCCCAGAACGCGACGGTCTTCGCAATTACGCCGATCTGCGTCTTATTGAAGCCGATATCGAGGAAGAACGACGTGGAGAGCGTGGTCGCCATCGTGTCGCCGAGCTTGTACAGGAAGATGAAACCGAGGATCAGCATTGCCGTGCGCCAGCCGTCCCGGGCGATAAATTCGCGAAACGGCTGGACGATGGCATCGCGTAGATTCTTGGGCGGCGTGCCATGGATCTCGGGCTCTTTAACTACGAGCGTCAGCACCATGCCCGGCAGCATGAACGCCGCCGTGACCATGAAAACCGTGGTCCACGGCAAGTGATCGGCGAGAATCAACCCCAGCGAACCGGGGACGAGCGCTGCGATCTTGTACGCGTTGACGAAGACGGCGTTGCCGAGTCCCTGCTCGGTGTCCGCCAGGAGTTCGCGACGATACGCATCGATTGAAATATCCTGGCTCGCGCCGAAGAACGCGACGAGCGCAGTCAGCGCGGCGACGGTCCAGATCTGGTCTTTCGGCGATGTAAACCCAAGCGCGCCAATGGCCACGGCCACCAGCAACTGCGTGACGAGCATCCATCCTCGCCGCCGTCCGGGCCGCCAGCCGGGCAGGCGCGGCACGTAGCGGTCCATCATTGGCGCCCAGATGAACTTCCAGGTGTAGGGAAACTGGATCAGCGCGAACAGGCCGATTTCCTTCAGGTTCACGCCTTCAGTGCGCAACCACGCCTGGACGAGATAGACGAGCGTGAAGAGCGGCAGCCCCGACGTGAAGCCGATAAACACGCAAATCAACATGCGTTTGTTCAGAAAGGCGCGCCAGCCGGGGTGTTCTTCGTGAGCGGTAAGAGCGGGCGCCTCGTGTGGCGAGTTGGACATAGGGTCGATTCGAAGCAGTAAGCGGTGCGCGAGCGACGAACCGGCAAGCTCAGTTCAGCTTCGCTTTACGCGATAGACCGCAAGGCTACCACGCCAGTTCGCCCCCCAACGGACGGACTGCCCGCCATGCAGCACCGCGCGATCGAGGATCTCGATACCCACTTCCGGCGCCAGCGCCTCAAAATCCCGGATGGTGAGAACACGCACGTTCGGCGTGTTATGCCATTGATACGGCAGCGTTTTCGACACCGGCATGCGTCCCTGCAACACGGTCAGCCGATGCCGCCAGTAGCCGAAATTAGGAAACGAGACAATGCACTCGCGTCCCACACGCACGGTTTCACGCAGGATCGCGGCGGTTTGATGGATCGTTTGCAGCGTCTGCGAGAGGATCGCGAAATCGAAACTATCGTCTTCGAACAGGCGTAATCCGTCTTCCAGATTCTGCTGGATAACGTTCACGCCTTTCTGGGCGCAGGCAAGGACACCGGCATCGTTGATTTCAATGCCATAACCTTTGACATCGAGTTCTTCGGCGAGCAGCGAGAGCAGCGACCCATCGCCGCAACCCAGATCCAGCACCGATGAGTTCGGTTCAACCCAGCGCGCGATCGCCCGAAAGTCCGAGCGCAAGGAGAGGGAGTCCAGCGTGATTTGGTTCATGCGCCCACCTCGGCGGCAATGCGTTCGTAATAGGCGCGCATCAGGTTGTGATAACGCGCGTCGTCGAGCAGGAAGGCGTCGTGGCCGTGCGGCGCATCGATTTCGGCGTAGCTCACCGTGCGTTTGTGATCGAGCAGCGCTTTCACCAGTTCGCGCGAACGCACGGGCGCAAAACGCCAATCGGTGGAGAAGCTGGCGATCAAATATTTCGCCGTGGTGTGGGCGAGCGACTTGGTCAGGTCGCCATCGAATGCCTTGGCGGGATCGAAATAATCCAGCGCGCGCGTGATCAGCAGATACGTGTTGGCATCGAAGTATTCGGCGAATTTATCGCCTTGATATCGCAAGTACGATTCAACTTCGAACTCGACATCGAAGTTGAAGTTGTACGCATCCAGCGCACCTTCCGCACGTCGCAACGCGCGGCCGAACTTGGCGGCCATGTCGTCGTCCGACAGATATGTGATGTGGCCGATCATCCGCGCGACCCGCAATCCGCGACGCGGCTTGATGTTATGCGCGTAGTAATCGCCGCCGTGGAAATCGGGATCGGAGAGGATGGCGGAACGCGCGACTTCGTTGAACGCGATGTTCTGCGCGGAGAGTTTCGGCGTCGATGCCACCACAATGCAGTGCGCCACGCGATCCGGATACATCATGCTCCACGCCAGCGCCTGCATGCCACCAAGGCTGCCGCCCATCACTGCGGCGAATTTTTCAATGCCATATAAATCAGCTACGCGCGCCTGTGCGTGAACCCAGTCTTCGACCGTGACCACGGGGAAACTCGCGCCGTAGGGTTTGCCGGTGACGGCGTTCACGCTCATCGGGCCGGTCGAGCCAAAACACGAGCCCAGGTTGTTAATGCCGATCACGAAGAACTTGTTCGTATCCAACGGCTTGCCCGGACCCACCATGTTGTCCCACCAGCCGACGTTCTTGGGGTCGTCGGCGTAGACGCCCGCCACGTGATGCGAAGCGTTCAGCGCATGGCAGACGAGCACAGCGTTCGAGCGGGCGGCGTTGAGCGCGCCGTAGGTTTCGACGACGAGATCATAGTCACCGAGCAAGCTGCCATTTTGCATGCGCAGCGGTTCGGTGAAATGCAGTGTTTGGGGAGTGACGATGCCGATTGATTCCATTCATCCGCCTAGAGAAAACAGGGCGGCTAAATGGCGTCGGCGATGCGCTGAGAAAGATAAGCGGCGCGGCTGACAACCTCTTTAGCCGCATTTATAGTGAACCGGGTCAGGGTTCGCGCGCCCGCAATCGAGTCAGCAAATCGGCGCGTTGAAACAAATCAAGATAGCGGTGAAGTATATCGGAAAAACGGGAAAGGGCGCTACGGCGGCACGGAGCGGTCACCTCAGGCGATGCCGTTTGAAGTCCGTACTACTTCGAAATACGTTTGGGTTTAGGCGAGACCGCGCAGGCCTTTTAACGACCGGATCTTCAGATCGACATAATGAGGACGGCCGCTAGTCGGCGACCGAAGCGACTTCGCTCCGCTGGCATTCAAAACCGACGGCAGATGCCCGGTGATCCAGACCGTGCGAATGCCCAAGCGCTTGTACCGTTTCAAATGCCCGCGCGTATCTTCAACAAGAACGGCATCGGCGAGTGGCACGTTAGCGCGCCGCATTGCACGTCGAAGCATTGACGCATCGGGTTTCGCGCGCCAATAACCGCTTCGATCCTGCATATCCTCGATCGCAATCACGCGCTCAAACAGCTTGGCGATACCCAGTTCATTGAGCACGGCGTGGGCATAAATTGAAGGCCCGTTGGTCAACACGATCTTGCGACCCGGCAGCCCGCGGATCATCCGCGCGAGGCCGCGTTCGGCACGCACCATGGAGCCGAGATCGGCGAAGTCATGCACGACATGCAGGAAGTCCGCAGCGTCGACGGGATGATGGCGCACTAGGCCGAGCAGGGTGGCGCCGTATCGCTGCGTATAACCGGTACGCAAGCGGTTGGCCTCGTCAACATCCACACCCAACCGGTCGATGATGTACTGCGTCATCCCGCGATTGATCGCGGGGAAGATCGCATGCGACGCGTGATGCAGCGTGTTGTCGAGATCGAATAACCAGACGGGGCGCTTGTGCGTGTTCAACCGGCGTCGTGAGGAACGCAATGGTCCGGTTCGGACGCCGGCAGGATCCATGCTCAATGCGAGCGAATCATCGTCCCGAACGGCTGTTCGGTCAGGATCTCGAGCAACACCGAATGCTCTATTCGCCCGTCGATAATATGCACCGAGCGCACGCCGCTCTTCGCGGCATCAAGTGCCGATGAGATCTTCGGCAGCATGCCGCCGGAAATGGTGCCATCGGCGAATAGCGCGTCAATCTCGCGCGCCGAGAGATCGGTCAGCAGATTGCCTTCCTTGTCCATCACGCCGGGAATATTCGTCATCATCACGAGCTTCTCGGCGTTCAGCACGACGGCCAGCTTGCCCGCGACCAGATCGGCGTTGATGTTGTACGACAAACCATCTTCACCGAAGCCGATTGGCGAGATGACCGGAATGAACGCGTCGTCTTGCAGCGCTTTCACGACGGCCGGATTGATGGCTTCGACTTCACCCACCTGACCGATATCGATGAATTCGCCCGGGTTGTCGCGATCCGGCATCAGCAGCTTGCGCGCGTGGATCAGGCCGCCGTCCTTGCCGGTGAGACCAACCGCATGACCGCCGAAATGATTGATCAGCGTGACGATGTCCTGCTGCACTTCACCGCCGAGCACCCATTCGACCACTTCCATGGTCTCTTCGTCGGTGACGCGCATGCCCTGGATAAACGTGCCCTGCTTGCCGATCTTCTTGAGCGCCTGGTCGATCTGCGGGCCACCGCCGTGCACGATCACCGGATTGATACCGACCAATTTCAGCAGGATCACGTCGCGCGCGAAGCCCTGTTTCAGGCGCTCCTCGGTCATCGCGTTGCCGCCATATTTGATCACGATCGTCTTGCCGTGATACTGCTTGATATAGGGCAACGCCTCGGCCAGGATTTCGGCTTTCAGGGTCGGCGCGATCTGCGTAAGGTCGGGAAGCTCGGACATGGCGGCGATAAGGCGAGGAGCAGTTTAAACAGGCGGAATTGTACAGGACTGACGCGCTGCATCATGCGTTTCCGATAGCATTCCGATGACGGGTGAAAGTTAGCCTTTGGTCGCGCCAGTATGGGATTGGCGCGTGAAATAATAATGTGATCGAGCGTGCGTGGGTGGGTCAAAACGTGGCGCTTCGGCAACGGCCGCGTCGTGCGCATTGCGGCGCGTGACTGTGTGCTCCGTTTTCAAAAGGCTTGGCCCCGATCATGAGCTCAACCGATCCCACTCCTCAACGCTGCGCGCTGTGCGGAGCGTTTTTCCGCTGTGCCCAGCAAACCGGCGATGCGCAGTGCTGGTGCGCAGCGCTTCCCGCTTTGCCCGCCGCGCGATCGAATCCTGGCATGACATGTCTTTGCCCGGATTGTCTGCGTGAAGAAACGCAACGTAGCATAAACATGTGAAGGGCGCGTTTTCAGGGGAGTTGCCGGAAACGGCCTGAGGAGGAATCGAGCACGAAAAAAAGCAGTGATTCGTTGCCGGATCACCGCTTTTTTGCTGACTGCACCCGACGTAGTGCTTACGTGGCCGCTTTCTTCGCCGCCCGCTTACGCGGCGCCGCACCCGTGTGCGTTGCCGCGAGCGCGGCCAGATCGCGCGCGACGTTGTCCATCACCGGTTCCCACGCTGAAAATTCCGCCTGCCGGTACAACGTCGCGGTCGGATACCACGGGCTGTCCGTGCGCTCCAGTTGCCAGACCCAGTGCGGATTGGTGTCGAGGAGAATCCAGGTCGGCTTGCCGAGCGCCGCCGCCAGATGCGCGACGCTCGTGCACACGGTAATCACGAGATCGAGTGAATCGATAAACGCCGCCGTATCGTCGAACGTTTCAAATTTTCCGGTGCGGTCCGCGATCTCGAAGCCACTGTCCCGCGCCGTGGATACCGCGCCCGACGCATCCTTCTGCAGCGAGAAGAACGCGACATTCTCGATCCCGGCGAACGCTTTCGCATACCGCTCGATGCCCACGCTGCGGAACATGTTGCGCTGATGGCCTTCGTTGCCGCTCCATACAAGGCCGACGCGCAGGCGTTTGTCGGCGGCGAATTCAGTGCGCCATTCAGTGGCGAGGTCGGCATCGGCGGAAAGATACGCGCGCTTCGCCGGAATGGTCTCCGCGTCGATGCCGAAATGCAGCGGCAGGCTCAGCAGCGGAAAATGGAAGTCGAACGCGGGCAACGGCCCGTCGTGCGGCAGGCATTCGACGCCCTTCGGCGCCATGCGCGCCATCAGCGGATGCACCGCCTTGAAGGCAGCCCACACGAGCGTGCCGCCCTGCGCGTGAACCTTTTTCGCGAGCAGGGGGACGAAACGCGAGAACTGCAGCGCGTCGCCGAAACCTTGTTCACCCCACAACAACAAGGTCTTGCCCCGCAATGCTTCGCCGTTCCATCGCGGCACCGGGAACTCGGGATGCGAATTGTGCAGTTCGCTTGAACCGTCCCAGCGCGATTCGAATTTGGCCCATCCACGCGCGTACTTGCCCTGCACGAGATCGAGAATGGAGAGATTGAACGGAAGACGCGGCATTCCGGGCGCGATATTGGCCGCCGCTTCGGCGGCTGCAGTGGCCTCCGGCCACCGCTGCGCTTCTTTCAAGGCGAGGCTGTAGTTCGACAACGCGAGCGAATTCGACGGATTGATTTCAACCGAACGCTTGCCTGCCGCAAGCGCACGCTCGAGTTCCCGGCGGCGCGGATAGACGCGCGACAGATTCGTCCACGCTTCAATATCGCCGGCATTCGCAGCGACAGCCTCTTACAGCATGGTCAACGCTTTGCCTTCGCTGCCCGTGACTTCGTAGGCGACCGCGAGATTGTTGCGCAAGGTCGGGACGGCCGGATAGATTGCATGGGCGCGTTCGTAGAAGGGAATTGCATCGGCGTGACGGTTGGCGAGCTGAAGCGCGTAACCGAGATGCCAGAGCGCGAGCGCGTGTTGCGGATGCCGATCAACAAGTTGAGCCGCGAGCTGAATGCCGTCGCCAATGCGATTCTGCTTCAGCATTGCATCGATCAGATCAAGGCCAGTCTCGGGCTGGTCAGGTTGCAACGTCATGGCGGCCTGCAGCCACACGGCGCGCTCGACCTGGTTGCCTTGCGCGTTCAAGCTGCGCGCGTTGTCAATGAACACGTTCAGCGCACGCGGGATAATGGTGTCTTGAAGTGCATCCGCTTGTGGCGCTTCGCTGAGAAGCTGATTGGGGCGGGACGATGGGCTGTTAGTCATCTTGTGTATGCGGCCTTGCCGCCCTGTTCGGGACAACGCTAGATGGTGCGACAAGTGGCTATATCCAACCATTAGACTATTCTGAAATTAGAGGTGAAATTCACCGCGATGCATCGAATAACGAACACAGGCCGCGTCAATCTCGGTCACCTGTTTTGGCTTCGCAGCCTTGCGATCATCGGCCAACTGGTCACGATCGCCGTCGTACAGGAGTTCTACGGCGCGCATCTGCCACTAGCGGCCATGCTGACCATTGTCGCGTTGGAGGTATTGTTCAACGCGCTGACATGGGTGCGCGTTGCGCGCGCGCAGCCTGAAACGAATCTCGAACTGTTCGGGCAGCTCGGGGTCGATCTCGGCGCGCTGTCCGCGCTGCTGTTCCTGAGCGGCGGCGCGACGAATCCGTTTGTCACGCTTTACCTCCCGTCGCTCGCGATTGCCGCCGCGGTGCTGCCGTGGCGTCTGACCATCTGGCTCGCATTGTTCGCGGTCGTCTGTTATTCACTGCTGACGGTCAGCTACGTCCCGCTGAACATGGAAGACCCGCTGAATTTGTTCGAGTATTTCCGCATCGGGCTGTGGGTGAACTTCATGGTCAGCGTAGGCTTGATCGGCTGGTTCGTGGCGCGGATGTCGCGGGCGCTGCGCGCGCGGGATTTTGCGCTGGCCGACGCCCAGGAGCGGCTGCTGCGCGACGAGCGCGCCGTGGCGCTGGGTGTCCAGGCGGCCACGGTTGCGCATGAGATTGGCACGCCGCTGTCGACCATCGCGATGCTGAGCGAGGAGTTACGCGACTCCGCCCGCCACGATCCGAATCTCGCCCCCTATTCCGCCGATATCGAACTGCTCGAGCAGCAAATGACGTTGTGCACGTCCGCCCTCGCGCGCCTGCGCAGCCGTGCGACCGGACCCGCGCCGCGGCAACCGCTGGATGACTGGCTGCACGGGTTTGTTGAACAATGGCGCTTACGCCATCCGCACGTGCGTTTTGAATTGATCGAGCCGTACGATGAAGCGAAAGATGAGTCGGGAGACGAAACGAAGGAGCGCAAGCGGGCGGGGCAGTTTCTGAGCGATCCCGTCGCGGTAGGGCAAATACTGACCATTCTGCTGGATAATGCGGCGCGGGCCAGCAGCGATTCGGTGACGCTCGCGACGTCGGCGAGCCGGCATCTTGGCGAGCCCGTGATTCAATTCGATATCCGCGATCAGGGCCCCGGCATTCCGGCGGCATTGCGGGGTTCGCTCGGCGCGATGCCCGTCGACAGTACGCAGGGTGGCCACGGTGTCGGCCTGTATCTGGCATTCTCGGCGGCAACGCGGCTTGGAGGGTCGATCGAGCTCACGCCAGCCAACCCGCACGGTACGCACGCCATCCTGCGTCTCGCCGACACAAGCGCCCCAGCATCGCGGGAAAAAGCAGCAAGGACGGGCCGCGGCGGCGTCGCCCCTTCCGACACTACGGAGAAAAGAGCATGAGCGATACAAATTTTTTGGTCATCGATGACGACGAGGTTTTCTCGGGCATTCTCGCGCGCGGTCTGACACGGCGCGGCTATACGCCGCATCAGGCGCATGACGCCGCCACGGCGTTGAGATTGGCGAACACGCAGAAGTTTGGCCAGATCACGGTCGACTTGCACCTCGGGCACGATTCCGGGTTGACGCTCGTCGCGCCTTTGCGCGATCTTCAGCCCGATGCACGGATTCTCGTGCTGACGGGTTATGCGAGCATCGCGACGGCAGTTCAGGCCGTGAAAGATGGCGCCGATAACTATCTGGCGAAGCCGGCGAACGTCGAGACAATCCTCTCCGCGTTGCAGGAAGAAGCCAGCGAGCAGACGGCGGAAGAGGCTATCGAGCATCCGGCGCTGCTGTCGGTCGCGCGGCTGGAGTGGGAGCACATCCAGCGCGTGCTGGCCGAGAACAGCGGCAATATTTCAGCCACGGCGCGAGCGTTAAACATGCATCGACGTACACTGCAGCGCAAGCTGGCTAAGAAACCCGTGCGGCAATAAACGTTATGTAGAACGTAAAAGAGCGGTTCATGATTTCAGTCATTCGCTGAAATCATGAACCGCCCTTTTTTGATTCAAACGCGCTTTACAGCACGTAGCGCGACAAATCTTCGTCTTCGGCTACATCGTTCAGCGCCTTGTCGACATAAGCGGCATCGATCTTCACCGGATGACCCGTGTGATTGCCCGCCGCGAACGACACTTCCTCAAGCAGCTTTTCGATCACGGTATAAAGCCGCCGCGCGCCGATATTCTCGGTCTTCTCGTTCACCGAAAACGCAATCTCAGCCATCCGGCGAATCCCGTCCGAGCTGAAATCCAGCTCGACATCTTCGGTCGCCAGCAGAGCCGTGTATTGTTTCACGAGGCTGGCATCGGTCGTATTCAGGATGGATTCGAAATCCTCCACGGACAGCGAATCCAGTTCGACGCGAATCGGAAAACGTCCTTGCAGTTCGGGGATCAGATCGCTCGGCTTGGCCAAGTGGAACGCACCGCTAGCGATAAACAGGATGTGATCCGTCTTGATCATCCCGTATTTCGTATTGATGGTCGTGCCTTCCACAAGCGGCAGCAGGTCGCGCTGCACACCTGCACGCGACACTTCCGCGCCGCCCGTTTCACTGCGCGAAGCGATCTTGTCGATCTCGTCCAGGAACACAATGCCGTTCTGCTCGACGTTCTGAATCGCCTTGGTCTTGACCTCTTCGTCATTGAGCAGCTTGCTGGCTTCTTCGTCGGTGAGCAGTTTCAGCGCATCCTTGACCTTCACCTTGCGCTGCGTCTTCTTGCCGCCGCCGATATTCGCAAACATGGAACGGATCTGGTCCGTCATTTCCTCCATGCCCGGCGGCCCCATGATGTCCATGGTCGCTTGCGGCGCCTCGATGTCGATCTCCACTTCCTTGTCGTCGAGCAGGCCTTCGCGCAGGCGCTTGCGAAATGTCTGGCGCGTGCTGTTCGCGCTGTCGTCCTGCAATTCGGCCGTGCCGAAACCCGCGGTCGGCCGCGCACTTGGCAGCAGGATGTCCAGGATCCGGTCCTCGGCGCGGTCGATGGCCCGCGAACGCACTTTGCGCATCTCGCTCTCACGCGTCTGCTTGACCGAAATCTCGATCAGGTCACGCACGATGCTGTCCACGTCGCGACCCACGTAGCCGACCTCGGTGAACTTCGTTGCTTCGATCTTGATGAACGGCGCGTCGGCGAGTTTCGCCAGGCGGCGCGCGATTTCCGTCTTGCCGACGCCTGTCGGTCCGATCATCAGGATGTTCTTCGGGGTAATTTCCTGGCGCAGCGGTTCGGCGACTTGCTGACGCCGCCACCGGTTGCGCAACGCGACAGCGACCGCTTTTTTCGCGCGGCCCTGGCCGATGATGTGTTTATCGAGTTCCGAGACGATCTCGGCGGGAGTCATGGTGGTCATCGTTGGTCCTTGTCCTGTGCTCGCGTGTTACGCGAAAGCCCTGTTACTCGATCGTCTCGATGACGCGATTGTGATTCGTATAAATGCACATATCGCCCGCGATGGTGAGTGCCTTTTCGACGATATCGCGTGGCGAGAGTTCGGTGTTTTCGGCGAGCGCCTGCGCTGCGGCCTGCGCATAGGCACCGCCCGAACCGATCGCACAAATGCCGTTTTCCGGATCGAGCACGTCGCCGTTACCCGTGATGACGAGCGTGGTTTGCGCGTCGGCGGCAATCAGCATGGCCTCCAGCCGGCGCAGCATGCGGTCGGTGCGCCAGTCTTTGGCGAGCTCGACGGCAGCGCGTGTCAGGTTGCCCTGGTGCTTTTCCAGCTTGGCTTCGAAGCGGTCGAGCAGGGAAAACGCGTCGGCCGTGCCGCCCGCGAAACCGACCAGGACCTTGCCGCCATAGATGCGGCGCACTTTCTTCGCGCCGCCTTTCATCACGATATTGCCGAGGGTGACCTGGCCGTCGCCACCGAGGGCGACCTTGTCACCGCGTCGTACGGAGACGATGGTCGTGCCGTGAAACTGTTCCATGTGCATTCCTTTGAAAGCGGAGTGGGCGCGGCAGTTGGAAAACCCGTATGCCGCCGCGCCGCCGGGGAATCCTTTGGCAGCGTGAGAAGGCCGGGTGCGCTGCAATGTTGCGCTCCAGCGGACATTCGCCACGCCCGCGCCACGAGAGCGCGTCCAGTTTATTTTAGGGCGCAGCGGAATTTATCAAGGCGCTTCGCGCGGCATCTTGTGTGCGTTGGCCATTGGGCCAGGTTTGTAGCGCACCGGTACGACGGAACACGCCTTGCCGGGCGCAAAAACGCGGCACAAAAACAAAAGGCACACGATTTTTCGTGTGCCTTTTGTTTTTTCAACGTGTTTCGAGCGCTGTCCAACCTCGTCGGACCAAATCCCGGCCGGCAGGTTTTCCGCCGCGACCGAGGCCGCGGCGAACGCTGCCTGGGACAGATCAGTCGCCGAACAGTTTCTGGCGTAGTTCGCGTCGCTCCTGCGCTTCGAGCGAGAGCGTGGCCGTCGGGCGCGCGATCAGGCGCGGAATGCCGATCGGCTCTCCCGTTTCCTCGCACCAGCCGTAATCGCCCGACTCGATGCGCGCAAGCGACTGCTGCACTTTCTTCAGCAGCTTGCGTTCGCGGTCGCGCGTGCGCAGTTCGAGCGCGTGCTCTTCCTCGATCGTCGCGCGATCGGCCGGATCCGGAACGATGACCGTTTCGCGCAGGTTTTCCGTCGTCTGGCCCGCATTCTTAAGAATGTCGGCCTGCAACTGTTCCAGTCGGACCCTGAAGAACGCGAGCTGATCCTCGTTCATGTAGTCCTTGTCGGCCATCTTCTGGATTTCGTCTTCAGTCAACAATCGTTTCGTCGTCATCTGGCTTGCTTCTTCAATGTGGGGCGATGTCGTTCGCCATCTTCGCGGTCGCTCGCCGCGCTCGCCGCCGCCGTTGTCCGGATTTCCCGCACTCCGGCGATATTCGCCAACAATTACTGCATGCACTTACTACGCTAAACGGGCTGCGACCCTCGCGGCGCCACGTGGGGCCAATTCATCTGGAACACTGCATTCTGATCAATTCATCTGGACTGATTTTCAAGCGATTCGACCGGTGCCCGATGTTCGGAACAACACTTTACTGTTCACTTCTGCCCTTTCACTTCCGTCCGGCCCGCTTCTTTTTCAGTAGCAATTGCGCCGGGCTTTGTAGTCAAGGCTTGGCGGTGTCCCGGATTCTCCAGTGGGGCTGTATTGTAACTGAATCGCAATTGCGTACTACACCTGAGCAAAACACTGCCGCAATTCGTTCGTTATCTCAAAAATATAACGCGCTGACGTTTAAAAAGCGATGGTTCTCGGTGAGCGTGAACACATATTGCAACGACGTTCATCGCCAAAAAGCGCCGGCTCCTGGAAGCGCAGCGATTTTAGCCTCGCCGCCGTGTCGGCATGATTGCGCTTCAGGGGAGAAATAGCGAGAACTGTGCCGGAAATGGCGCTTTTCGGATTGAGCGGCGACGCGAAGCTGTCGTTTAAGGGCTTCGCGTTTCGCCGTTTTCTTCGGTTTCGCCGTTTTCTTCAGCGTATTCGATCAGACCAGGCAGGCGGTCAGCCCGTCGATGATCAAATCCTGCGGCAGCTCAATGCCAATGAACACCATCTTGCTGTTCTTCTTTTCGATCGGTTGCCATTTCGCGGCAAGATCGCTGCCCATCATTTGATGCACGCCCTGGAACACGACCTTGCGATCGACGCCCTTCATATACAGCACGCCTTTGTACCGCAGCAGTCGCTCACCGTAGATCTGCAGGATGCCGCCGAGGAAGTCTTCAAGGCGGTTGGGATCGAAGGCGCGGTCGCTGCGAAATACAAACGACTTGATCTTGTCGTCGTGGTGCGCGTGGTGGTGATTCGCGTGGCCATGCTCGTGGTCGTGACTGTGGTCGTGGCCGCAAGTGGCGTGGTCGTGATCGTCGTCGTGCGCATGGTCGTGCCCGGCGTGATCGTGATCGTGGTCATGCGCGTGATCGTCTTCCGCGAGGAAATCAGGATCGATTTCGAGCTTCGAATTCAGGTTGAAGCCGCGCAGATCGAAGATTTCCTTGATGTCCGCTTCGCCGAAGTTCACCACTTTGATCGCGGCGCGCGGGTTCATGTGAACCAGACGGTGCTTGAGCGCGTCAAGCGCGGCGGCGTCGACCAGATCGGACTTCGTGATGAACAGGCGGTCCGCGAAACCCACTTGGCGCTGCACGACTTCGTGTTCGTCAAGCTGATGGTTGGCGTGCTTTGCATCGACCAGCGTGATGATTGCGTCGAGCAGAAATTCGTCGGCGATGGCGTTGTCCATGAAGAACGTCTGCGCAACCGGGCCCGGATTGGCGAGTCCAGTTGTCTCGATGACCACGCGATCGAAGTTCAGCGTGCCGGCCTTCTTGCGATCGGCGAGATCTTCAAGCGCGCGCGCGAGGTCGCCGCGGATCGTGCAGCAGATGCAGCCGTTGCTCATCTGGATGATCTGCTCGTTCGTTTCCTGGACGAGGATCTCGTTGTCGATATTTTCTTCGCCGAACTCGTTCTCGATCACGGCGATCTTCATGCCGTGCTTGTCGTTCAGGATGCGCTTGAGCAACGTGGTTTTGCCGCTGCCTAGAAAGCCGGTCAGGATGGTAACGGGAATCATGGTGGTTGCCCTGTTCTTTAAAGTCGAAGGATCGTGCGGCATGTTTTCAGGCTGGGGGCGTGATCTGAGACACCCGCGCTACGCCCAAAAACATGCAGTCGGTCGATTATTGAAACATATTTGTCAAGCGGACGCTTTGTGCTCCTCTGTGCTCCTTGAACGCGCGCCGTCCGAAGCGTTCAACTATGGGCGATCACGCGATTTGCAACAATAGGCCTTTCAGGTATTCCCCTTCGGGGAACGCGGTTAAGAGCGGGTGATCGATGCCTGCGCCAAGGCGCTTCAGGATACGCGCGTCAACTTTCGCGTCGGCCGCGGCGCCCGCGACGATCTTCTGGAACAGATCGGCGTCGATTGCGCCCGAGCACGAATAGGTGAACAGCAAGCCGCCCGGGCGCAACAGTTTGAAGGCAGTCAGGTTGATGTCCTTGTACGCACGCGCGGCGCGGTCCACGTGTTCTCGCGACGGCGCGAACTTGGGCGGATCGAGCACGATCAGGTCAAAGCGGTCGCCTTCCTCATGCAAGCGGCGCAAGGTCTTGAACGCGTCGGCGTCGAGCCATTCGGCGCGTTGCGGATCGAAACCGTTTGCCGTGACGTTTTGCTGGGCGAGCGCCAGCGCGTCACCGGAGGAGTCGATCGATATCACGCGTTTTGCGCTGCCTTTCAACGCCGCCAGGGAAAAACCGCCGGTGTAGCAGAAGCAGTTTAGGACGTCGCGGCCGTCGGCGTATTGGCGCACAAGCGCGCGATTGTCGCGTTGATCGATGTAAAAGCCCGTCTTATGGCCCCGTTCGACGTCGATGTGATACCGCACGCCGCCTTCATTCGCGATCAGGGTGGCTGGGGGCGGATCGCCGGCCAGCACGCCGGTGATCTGTTCGAGCCCTTCCTTCTGACGGATCGACACGTCGGAGCGTTCATAGACGTTCGGACAGCCGGTTGCGCCGATCAGCGCTTGCACGATCGCCTCTTTCCAGTGTTCCACGCCCGTCGCCATGAACTGGCAGACCAACTGGCCGCGCTGGTTTTCATCGTCCGCGACGTAGTAATCGACGATCAAGCCCGGCAGCCCGTCCGCCTCGCCGAAAATCAGCCGCGTGGCGCCTGTGTCGCGCACCATTGTTTGCCGGTGCGCGATCGCCCGCTGTACACGGCGCTTGAAAAACGCGTGATCGATGGGCTCGCTCTCGTCGAAACTCCAGACGCGGGCGCGAATCTGCGAGATCGGGCTATACGACGCACGCGCCAGAAACCGGCCATCGTGGGCGCGTATCAGCACGGTTGCACCGGGCGCGGGCTTACCTTCCACGTGCTCGATCGCATTTGAATAGATCCACGGATGGCGGCGCGCAAGCGACTTTTCGTTCGCCGCTTTCAGCGTAATGATGTTCATTCGGGTCTTCGGTGAAAGCGCTGACTGAACGTCGGAGTGAACGCCGGTGGAGGTTCGGGCCGCGTTTTGTTTCTGTTTCTATTGGCAGCGGGAGAATCGGGTGGGTCCGTCGGTTATGTTAGTTTCGCGGTGAGTGGGCCGCGTTTTTGGGCGCGGCGCCGCGCAGACATCTTGTTGCTTGCCGCCAAACGCCAGGTTAATCGCGTTTTTTTGCGCGCGGATGCGTCTGGTCGTACACGCGTGCCAGATGCTGGAAATCGAGCGATGTATAAACCTGCGTGGCCGCAATACTCGCGTGGCCGAGCAGTTCCTGCACGGCCCGAAGGTCGCCGCTGGATTGCAGCACGTGCGTGGCGAACGAATGCCGCAAGACGTGCGGATGCACATTCGACGGCACGCCGGCCAGCAACGCCATGCGTTTCACCCGATCACGGACCACATTCGGCGACATCCGATTGCCACGCACAGACAGAAACAGCGCATGGGGATCGTCTTTCACAAATTGCCCGCGCACTTCGATCCACGCACGCAGCGCGGTGATCGCCTTGCTGCCCACGGGCACTGACCGCCGCCGGTTTCCCTTGCCGAGCACATTGACTTCGGTGCTGGCGAGGTCAAGCCATCCCGCCGACAAATACTCTTCGGATTGCACAAAATGCACGTCCAACCCGACCAGTTCGGCGAGCCGCAAGCCGGACGAATAGAACAATTCGAGGATGGCGTGGTCCCGCAGCGCTTCGGGTGTATCGCCTTGAGGCGCTTCCATCAGTGCGTTGGCGTCATCGACGGAAAGCGCCTTGGGCAAGGACTTCGCGCGTTTCGGCGCGCGCACGGTCGCGACCGGATTGGCTTGCATTTCAACCTGCTCGGCAAGCCACCGATAAAACGCCCGCCACGCCGATAACCGATGCGCGATTGAGCGCGCCGACAATCCGCCGCCGTGAGCGCGGGCTACAGCGCCCCGCATGTCGGTGGCGCTCAGCGACTCCAGCGCCCGGCCGTTCGCCAGCTTCTTCAGTTCGTCGAGTTCGTGCGTATAACCGCGCAGCGTGTGATCCGATAACCGTCGCTCGTGCTCGAGCATCGAAAGATAGGCGGTTACCGGATCGTCGGTCATGTTAGTGGGGCAGCAAGCGGCTGAGCGCGGCGCTGGCGAGCGTGCCGATTTGCGTCAGGAAGTCGGTCGCCATGCCTTCGTGGAACCGGCGCGGATCGGGCGAACCCATGACCAGCAAGCCGAATGCAGGCGCTTCGGGGCCGGCCGACGGGTCACGCAGCGCGAGCAGGGCGATGGATTCCGTGGTGTTGGCGGTATCGACGACACCATCCGTTGTAGCCGATGCCACCGAGACCGAACTCGCCGATGTCAGCCACTGAGCGGCCTCGAAGCCGGTATTCGGCCCGCAATACGGCGTAGTCAGACCGCTCGTGAAGGAGCGGACTTCCTCGCTCGTGGTCCTTGCAAATTCGGCTTGCGCGTAGGGCTCGGCGACATCCCACACCCGCAGCGCGGCTTGTGGCACCTCGAAAATTTCACACAGGCCAGCGGGAATGGTTTTCGGCAACGCATGGGGATCGCGCTCGGACATTACGCGAATTGTCCATCGATGAAACTTCGCGGCGATGCTGTCGTTCTCATGTCCGTAACGAAGCAATTCGGCCAGCCGGCGTTCGATCTGCTTGTTCTTGTCGCGCAGCATTTGCATCTGGCGCTCTTGCAGCGACACCGCCGACTTGCCATGCGGATTGGACAGCCGGATCGTGCCGAGCAACTCGGCGTGTTCGGCAAAGAAATCAGGATTCGCAATCAGGTAATCGGCGACTTCGCGTTCGTTCATGGTATCGGGCAGCATCGGGTTCCTGACGATCAGTCGGCTTTATTCAGCATTCGCAAGTGTGGGATCAAGCTCGATCTCGCCTTCGAATACAGTGGTGGCGGGGCCGGCCATAAAGAGCGGCGCCTCGGCGTTGCGCGCGCCAGCCCAGGTGATGGTCAGCGTGCCGCCGTGGGTCTGGACCTGCACAGGCGAGTCGAGCAGACCGCGCCGGATACCGGCAGCGACCGCTGCGCATGCACCGGTGCCGCATGCCAACGTTTCGCCGGCGCCGCGTTCGAAAACACGCAGCTTGACCGCATTGCGGTTCACGATCTGCATGAATCCGGCGTTCACTCGGTTAGGAAAGCGCGCGTGATGTTCGATCACCGGCCCTTCGATCAATACCGGCGCGTTTTCCACGTCGGCCACGATCTGTACGGCGTGCGGATTTCCCATCGACACCACCGAAACCCAGCGGGTTTCTGCTTGAACGTCGAGCGGCCAGAGCGTGTCGGCGCCTTCGGAGCGTCCTTGCAAACCTTCCGGGTTGAAGGGAACCAAGGCGGGTTCGAACTCCGGACGGCCCATGTCCGCCACCACGTCGCCGTTCTCCTGCATGGTCAGCACGATCACGCCTTGATGTACCTGTACTCGAACGCTTGTCTTGCTGGTGAGGCCCCGGTCGCGCACGAACTTCACAAAGCAGCGCGCGCCATTACCGCAATGCTCCACTTCGCCGCCGTCGCAATTGAAGATGCGATATTTGAAATCAACGCCGTCGATGTCCGGTTTCTCGACCAGCAGCAATTGATCCGCGCCGACGCCGAAATGCCGATCCGCGAGCGCGCGCACTTGCGCTCCGCTCAGCGAGAGTGGTTTGGAATAGCCGTCGAGCACGACAAAGTCGTTGCCCGCGCCGTGCATTTTGGTGAATTCGAGTTTCATGCCGCTATTGTAAGTGACGCGCAGCAAGGGCATGCACTAGACCAAATGGCCGATGACCCCGAACTTGTACTGCAATTGCCCATTGTTTCCCGCAGACTGGTATCAGCCGGTCAATAGAAGCCCGGTTCGCCCGGCGGTCGCGTCTTGAAGCGCTTGTGCACCCAGTAATACTGCTCCGGTATCAGCCGGACCTGATCCTCAAGGAACGCGTTCATGCGGCGGGCGTCGGCCGCGTCGTCGCCGGTCGGGTAGTTTTCCCAGGGTTTGAATACCCGCAGGCGGTAACCCTTGTAGTTCGGCAGCACTTCGCCCACGAACGGCATGATTTGCGCATGCCCGGTCTTGGCGAGACGGCCGACCGCGGTCAGCGTGCAGGCTTGCACGCCGAAAAACGGCACGAAGGTGGAATTGCGCATGCCGTAGTCCATGTCGGCGCCAAGCATGACGGGCTTGCGGTCCCGCAGCCAGCGCAGCACGATGCGCGCGCTGTCCGCGCGGCTCGCCATTTCGGCGTCGAAACGGCCGCGTTGTTTCTTCGCGATGTCGTCGAGCGCTTTGTTCGACATCGGCTGATACAGCGATCCGCAGGTCCTGTGCAGCGAGTAGTTGATCCACACCGAAGCCGCCTCGATTGCGACGAAGTGGAAACCGAGCAACAACGTGGGCGGCATGTCGGGATCGAGGAGATCCACTTCGCTGTCCACCTCGATCAGCTTGGCGAGCTTTTCCGCCGAGCCGAACCATTGCACGCTGCGCTCCACGTAACTGCGGATCGCGTGCCGGAAATGCTTCTGGGCGACTTCTTCCCGGCGCTCAGGCGTCCACTCGGGGAAACACAGGCCGAGATTGATATGCACGATCCGTTTGCGGTGGCTTGGAATCTGATAAAGCAGCCAGCCGAGGCCATCGCCGAAACGTGCGGTGATGCCGTAGGGAATGAGGGCGAGCAGTTTCAGGAAGCCCACTGCGAGGGCGACGCCAATGCGACCTAACATGTGACGCTCCCATGGGTCAGGAAAACGGGGTTTCGACTCTGCCCGGGAGCGTTCCGGGCATGACGCGGGTGAGGGTATTTCTGGGGTGGCAGCAAACGTTCGGCTCTGTGACAAAAGTGAGAAGCCGCTATAATAAAACCTTCGCCGAGTTAATGGACAACTTGCGGGGCGAAGCTGGATAGCGTTTTACGGCGCTATCCGGACCATGTTTTCCGCTAAAGCGTCGCCGCTTCAGACTCCATACGAAGTCGGCTACGTGAGCAACTTACCCGTACTCAAATGGAGTCTGAAGCGTGTCAAACGATTATTTCTTTACCTCTGAATCCGTCTCCGAAGGCCACCCGGACAAGGTAGCCGACCAGATCTCCGACGCCATCCTCGACGCCATCCTGGCGCAGGACAAGTATTCGCGTGTCGCGGCCGAAACCCTTTGCAACACGGGTCTTGTCGTGTTGGCGGGTGAAATCACCACGCAGGCGAACGTCGACTACATCCAGGTCGCGCGGGACACCATCAAGCGCATCGGCTACGACAATACGGAATACGGCATCGACTATCGCGGTTGCGCGGTGCTCGTCGCGTATGACAAGCAGTCGCGCGACATTGCGCAAGGCGTGGACGCCGCTCATGACGACAACCTTGATCAGGGCGCAGGCGACCAAGGCCTGATGTTCGGCTACGCATGCGACGAAACGCCCGAACTCATGCCGTTGCCTATTCACCTCGCGCACCGTTTGGTTGAGCGTCAGGCGAATCTGCGTCGCGATGGCCGCCTGAACTGGCTGCGTCCGGACGCGAAGTCCCAGGTGACCGTGCGTTATGTCGATGGCAAGGCGCATAGCATCGACACTGTCGTGCTCTCCACGCAACATGCACCGGAAATCGAACTGAAGGCGCTGCGTGAAGCCGTGATCGAAGAGATCATCAAGCCGGTCCTGCCGGCCGATCTGATCAAGGGCGACATCAAGTTCCTGGTGAATCCGACCGGTCGTTTCGTGATCGGCGGTCCGCAAGGCGATTGCGGATTGACGGGTCGCAAGATCATTGTCGATACATACGGTGGTGCAGCGCCTCACGGCGGCGGCGCGTTCTCGGGCAAAGACCCGTCTAAGGTTGATCGCTCGGCAGCGTATGCCGGCCGTTATGTCGCGAAGAACATTGTCGCGGCAGGACTGGCTTCGCGCTGCCTGATCCAGGTGTCCTACGCAATTGGCGTGGCGCGTCCGACTTCGGTCATGGTCAACACGTTTGGCACGGGCCGCGTGTCGGATGCAAGGATCCAGGAGCTCGTCCTCGAGCATTTCGACCTGCGTCCGAAGGGCATCATCCAGATGCTCGACCTGCTGCGTCCTATCTATGAGAAGTCTGCGGCGTATGGTCACTTTGGCCGTGAAGAGCCGGAATTCTCGTGGGAAGCCACGGACAAAGCGCTGTTGCTGGCAGAAGCCGCCGGCACAGAACCGGTTGTTGAAACAGCCTGAACGTCTGGTTTGAGC
Source organism: Caballeronia sp. LjRoot29 (assembly GCF_964252755.1). Classification (NCBI taxonomy): domain Bacteria; kingdom Pseudomonadati; phylum Pseudomonadota; class Betaproteobacteria; order Burkholderiales; family Burkholderiaceae; genus Caballeronia; species Caballeronia sp. LjRoot29. Next base: position 303,146 of record NZ_CAXUPU020000005.1, read on the forward strand.
TTGAGTATGTAAAAAAACCCGCTGAGCATCACGCTCAGCGGGCTTTTTTTATTGTTGCGGTTGACGCCGAGCTGTCCGCTGGCAGCGCACGCTGCTTCATCTCGCGATCACAGCGGCAAAACCGCGCACGCACGAGCGCGAGCGAATCCAGACCAGGCGTCTTCAGAAATAATCAGCGAGCACCAAATGCAAACCATTCGTTGCTGGTCGAAAGCCTTCGCGGACGACGACTCGTCGTATTAATTACACCGGGTGCCAATTTCAATTTAGCCACGGGTGCGCGTAATTGCGTTGGTTTTCGCAATAACGCTTTAAATGCGGCCTGACGCGATGCTGCCCTTAATCGCAGATTTGAAAAAAATCCGTGAAACCAGGAACGAATGCCATCGACGGGATGGGTATTCCTGAATTGTCCTGCGAGCAACTGGGTGCGCGCGGAATGATGACGTAAGGCCCGAACAACGCTGCGGCCGGCGGGACGTGCAGCACGGACGGCGGCACGGGTAAGACGATTCGTGAAACGGATATTCATGGATTCACAGGCTCGGGTTCGCAATGGCTGCAACCCGACATTAGTCGGATCAAAAAAAGCGTTCAATAGTTTGATCGATTGAACACAATAAAAGTTGCGAACTTGAAGCGCGCACTTATTTAATAGATTTTCATCGAACGGAATTTTCGATGGGCTCTCTCAATGCACGACGGCAGGTTATAGAAGAATTGTTACTGCCGGAAGTCGGCATTTTCCCGCACGGATGTTCGACGGCCAGAACCCGCAGGACGGAGCGCCGGACGCCCCGGGCGATTTACAATCGATGTATTCGCCCTAATTAGCCGGCTCTCTTGCAGTCCGATGAAGTCAGCCGGCCAGACGCTTTCCCTGTGAGTCGATATGCCGAATCAATCGAAGATGGAACAAGTCCGCGAGCTGCGTGAGAACGGCTACGTGGTGGTGCCCGGCCTGGTCTCGCCGGAGCGCTGCGAAGCCATGCGCAACGTGGCGAAGCAGCAATTGGTGGAAGCGGCAGCGCCGGTGGAGTTTGAAGCCGACCTGCAATATCCCGGCGCGCCGAATTCAAAAGACGCGCCCGGCGGGCATACCGTGCGGCGCTTGCTCGATGCATACGGGCGCGATCCACGCTTCGCCGCTTGGGCTACGTCGCCCGACGTGCGTGGCTGGATGGAAGTGTATTTCGGCGAGGCACCGACGCTTTCGCGCGCTCACCACAACTGCGTGATGACGAAGCACCCGGCTTACGGCAGCCTGACCGGCTGGCATCGCGATGTGCGTTACTGGAACTTCGAGCGGGATGATCTCGTGTCGGCGTGGGTGGCGCTCGGTAACGAGACGGTCGAGAACGGCGCATTGTGGTTCGTGCCGATGTCGCACAAGTTGCCATTCACGTCCGAACGTTTCGATAACGCCAAGTTCTTCCGTTCCGATCTTCCCGAGAACGAAGTGCTGATTCGCAGCGCGGTATCGCCGAAACTGAATGCCGGGGACGTGGTCTTTTTCCACTGCAACACGCTGCATTCGGCCGGCAAGAATCTCACGGATCAAGTGAAATTCTCGCTGGTCTACACCTACCGTGGCGCCAGCAACTTGCCGTTGCCGGGAACACGGTCTGCGTCGATGCAAGACGTGCCGCTTATTTGACGCCTGCGCCTGAACGCATCAGCGTTTGGCCGGGATCGCCAGCCCGATCAACCCGGCCAGCATGGCAACCGCGCCTGCTGCGATCAGCCAGATCGTCTTGTTGGTCGGCACGCCGGTGAAGAAACGCGAAACGTCGTTGCCCAGCGAATGGTACGACTGGCCGCCGAAATACAGCAGCACGATGCCGCCTGCGATCAGTGCAATGGATATCGCCTTGGTCATGAAAATCTCGTCAATGTGCGGGCGCCCAGCTTATTGGGCCTTGGCCGATGAGTCCAGCGCCGCGGCAGCTCTTGAGGCTCGGGTGGCGTTGGATTCGGCGCTGGCTTGATCCCCGGCTTGATCTGGCGCAGCAAGTCGGCTTGCACGTTCGCGTAATCGGTGCGGTTCGTCCAGGCGCCAACATTGAGCTTCACGCCGGTATCGGTGTATTCCGACACAGCAATCCACGGTTTGGTCTTCTCGTCGTTGATGATGCGCGGATCGGTTTCCACAATCCGATGCAGCGACGCCAGCGACTCTTCGATATTTTGATCCTCCGGAATAACCACGTTCAGCACCACGCGACGACGGTCGTTCGCGGTGAAGTTGGTGACCGGATTCGCCCAGATCGTGCTGTTCGGCACGAACATGATGACACCGTCGCTTTTCGTCAGACGAGTGGTGAACAGGCCGATTTCGTTAACGGTTCCAGCCGTCGCGCCGGCGCCTTCAATGTAGTCCCCGACCTTGAACGGCCGTAGCAGTAACAGCATCAAACCGGCTGCAATATTCTGCAACGTGCCTTGCAACGCCAGGCCGATAGCCAGTCCGGCCGCCCCGAGCACGGTCAGGATGCTGGCCGCCGCCACGCCGAATTTGCCCAGCGCCGCGACAATGGCGACCACCCGGATCGCCCACTGCACGAGGCTCGCCATGACGGGGGTGAAGGTGGCGTCAGCGTTCGTGCGGCCGAGCGCGCGTTTCACCGCGTTTGCCACGCGGTTCGATACCCACCAGCCGACCAGCAAAATCACGACGGCCATCAATACGTTGAATCCGTACGTTACGCCTGCTGTCAGTAGAAAATCGTAGGCGGGGCGTAGTTTGTCCAGCGGGTCCATGAAACTTCTCCTCATTCGAATGAACAGGGTTGGGCTGGCTCCGGCCCCTAATCGTTCCCCTTGCTGGCCATTTGGCCATGTCCCGAATATCGGGATAGCCTTGAAGTGTTTCAGGTCAAGGTCGACGCAAGTCCGCGCGATTCGCTACCATGACGGACTCGGCGCACGTCAGACGACATGAACCGCGCGATTGTTGCTTGCCTGTGCTCGCACACCCCATTTTGTCCCTTCACCAAATCGAGGATTCCGTCATGGCTTACGAAGCAGCTTCCGAACGCTATTCAGAGATGACTTACCGCACCTGCGGCAAGAGCGGCCTGAAGTTGCCGGCGTTGTCGCTGGGTCTTTGGCACAACTTCGGCGACACCACGCCGATCTCCACGCAGCGCGACATCCTGCGCACCGCGTTCGATCTCGGCATTACGCACTTCGATCTCGCGAACAACTACGGCCCGCCGTACGGCAGCGCGGAAACGAACTTCGGACGCTTGTTCAAGGACGATTTCCGGCCGTATCGTGACGAATTGCTGATTTCGTCGAAGGCGGGATGGGACATGTGGCCGGGCCCGTACGGCCAGGGCGGCGGCTCGCGCAAGTACGTGCTGGCATCGCTGGATCAGAGCCTGCAGCGCATGGGGCTGGATTACGTCGACATCTTCTATTCGCATCGTTTCGATGCCGACACGCCGCTCGAAGAAACCGCCGGTGCTCTGGCGACCGCCGTGCATTCAGGCAAGGCGCTGTACGTGGGTATTTCGTCGTATTCGTCGGCTAAAACGCGCGAGATGGCAAAGCTGCTGGGCGAGCATAAAGTGCCGCTGCTGATTCATCAGCCGTCGTACAACATGCTGAACCGATGGATCGAAGAAGATCTGCTCGATACGCTCGATGACGTGGGCGCTGGCAGTATCGCGTTCACGCCATTGGCGCAAGGGCTGCTGACGGGCAAGTATCTGAACGGCATTCCGGCCGATGCGCGCGTCAACAAGCCGGGCGGCGGGTCGCTGAAGCAGGAGCATTTGAGCGGGAAGAATATCGAGCACGTGCGCAAGCTTAATGAACTCGCGCAACGGCGCGGTCAGAGCCTCGCGCAAATGGCGCTGGCGTGGGCGTTGCGCGGCGGGCGCGTGACGTCGGTGCTGATCGGTGCGAGCCGTCCGGAACAAGTGACGGAGAACGTCGGCGCGTTGAAAAACCTGGAGTTTTCGAAGGAGGAACTCGCCGAAATCGATCAGCACGCGACCGAAGGCGGGATCAACCTGTGGGAAAAGCCATCGACGGATCAGCGGATTTAAAGCTGTATCGATAAGCATGGGGGACGCGGTTATCGCCGCGTTCCCTGACTTGTGATCGAAGCCGAAGCCGAATCGTTGCTTCGATACTCACGGCCGGTGCAAAACCGGCTGATCAGCGCCACCTTCCTTTCCGTTTCGCCTATACCAGCCTGACGGCAGCAGGGCCTTTGCCTTGCTGCGCGCACGGGTTGCTATCATGCGGACTCCGGAACGCTTGCTTCCTTGCTCTATGTCCGCCTGAAGGTTTCCTCCATCGGCCGGTCGTTCCAGTGCTACGCGCGGAAAGAAAGCGCCCTAAACCCGGAAATCGCGTGTGCGGTAAAATAGCGGATTACGCGTGACGCAAGCGGGGAATGCAGTAGATTCGACATTCGGCGGATCGTCCGGGTCTTCGAAGCAATCGCCCCGGTTTGCGTATATCGCCAGAAATTCCGCTTTAGCATCACACATTGCTTTCGTTGCGCCTTCTATGTGTTGTCGCCGGAATCGAGCCCGAGTTATCAAGCAACAACGGCCGCCGGAACGCACTACTGCGCCGCCCTGATTCCGCACTATCCATGAAGCCATGAGCAACCTTAATCCTCAAACCGTTCTTAGCGTCCATCACTGGACCGACACGCTGTTCAGCTTCACTTGCACGCGCGATTCCGCGTTCCGTTTCGAAAACGGCCAGTTCACCATGGTCGGCCTCGAAGTCGATGGCAAGCCGCTGCTCCGCGCTTATAGCCTCGCGAGCGCGAATTACGAAGAGCATCTCGAGTTTCTCAGCATCAAGGTGCAGGACGGTCCGCTCACATCGCGTCTTCAGCATTTGAAGGTCGGCGATCCGGTGCTGATCGGCAAGAAACCGGTGGGTACGCTGGTCGCCGATAACCTCCTGCCGGGCAAGACGCTGTGGCTGTTGTCGACGGGTACGGGCCTGGCGCCGTTCATGTCGATCATCAAGGACCCGGACGTCTACGATCGTTTCGACAAGATCGTTCTCACGCATACCTGCCGTTTCGTCGATGAACTCGCGTACAAGGATTTCATCACCGAGCATCTTCCGGCGCACGAGCATCTGGGCGAACTGATCCAGGAAAAGCTGGTGTATTACCCGACGGTTACGCGTGAAGAGTTCGCCAATCGCGGCCGGATTACGGACCTGATCGAAACGAAGAAGCTGTTCGCCGATCTGGACGTAGCGCCGTTCTCGGTGGAAAACGACCGCGTCATGCTTTGCGGCAGCCCGCACATGCTGCGCGACACGCGTCAGCTTCTCGATGAAATGGGCTTCCAGGAAGGCAGCAACAATCATCCGGGACATTACGTCGTGGAGAAGGCCTTCGTGGGTTGAGCTTGGCGGGTGCTGCCTTGCCGCGGCGCGCTGGAAACGAAAACCGAAGCCTTTGTGCTTCGGTTTTTTCATTTGGGCCGTGCTTTAAACCAATCGCGATATGCAACTCCGCGTTGCGATGAGAAGCCCTAATGAGCGGCTTTTACTATTGGTTGAGTTGACGAAAGCCGATCTCATCTCAAATTAGCGCCATTAAGCAATTTTCGAACGATTTTTAGAAATTTACGCTGACACCGGGAAGTCAAAAAACAATTGTGTGCAACGTTTTGCGACGCTTCACCTACTCAATCCGATAAAATCGCGGGTTTTCCAATCGATTTGGCGCATTGCGCCCGAGGTTTGAGGAGTCACCCGTTCATGTCCCTGTTCCGCAAGAAAAGCATCGAGCACATGCTCGCCGGGGCGCAACGCGCCGGACTCAAAAAAACGCTGGGGGCGCTCGATCTGACGTTTCTGGGTGTCGGCGCGATTATCGGCACGGGGATTTTCGTGCTGACCGGGACCGGCGCGGTGCAAGCCGGACCGGCGCTGATGGTGTCGTTTATTTTGGCGGCCATTGCATGCGCTCTCGCGGCGCTCGCGTACGCGGAATTTGCATCGACAATTCCCGTCGCCGGATCTATCTATACGTATTCGTATGCCACGCTCGGCGAACTGGCTGCGTGGGTCATCGGCTGGGATTTGATGCTCGAATACGGGCTGGCGACGTCTGCCGTATCGGTTGGCTGGTCGGGCTATTTGCAGTCGCTGCTGTCAGGCTTCGGCATCTCGTTGCCCACGGTTCTCACCGCGGCGCCCGGCGCCGTGCCCGGACATTTCACGCTGTTCAACCTTCCCGCGTTTCTCGTGATGATGGTGATCACGTCGCTGCTGTCGATTGGTATCAAGGAATCGGCACGCGTGAACAACATCATGGTCGCGATCAAGGTGGCGGTCGTGCTGATGGTGATCGGCGTCGGCGTGTTCCACGTCACGCCGGCCAACTGGCACCCGTTCATGCCTAACGGCTGGCATGGCGTGTTTGGCGCGGCGGCCGTGATGTTCTTTGCGTTTATCGGCTTCGACTCGGTGTCGTCGGCAGCGGAAGAAGTGAAGAATCCGAAACGCGATTTGCCGATCGGGATTATTTCGTCGCTGGCAGTTTGCGCCGTGCTTTACGTGGCGGTGGCGGCGGTGGTGACGGGTATTGTTCCGTCGGCGCAGTTCGCCAATATCTCGCATCCGGTGTCTTACGCGCTGCAGATTGTCGGGCAAAAATGGGTAGCGGGTTTCATCGATCTGGGCGCGGTGCTCGGCATGCTGACCGTGATCCTGGTGATGAGCTACGGCCAGACGCGCATCATCTACGCGATGTCCCGCGATGGCTTGCTGCCCGCGCGTTTGTCGACGGTGCATCCGAAGTTCGGTACGCCGTTCTTTACGACGTGGCTCGTGGGCCTGTTCTTCGGGCTGATCGGCGCGCTCGTGCCGCTTAATGTGCTGGCGGAATTGATCAATATCGGCACGCTGGCCGCGTTTTCGATGGTGTCTATCGCCGTGCTGATCTTGCGTCGTACGCATCCGGATCTCCCGCGTGAGTTCCGTTGCCCGGGCGTGCCGGTTGTGCCGGTGCTGGCGGTCGCCGCTTGCCTGTTCCTGATGCTGCACCTGCAAGCCGTGACGTGGATCGCGTTCGTGGCGTGGCTGGCAATCGGGCTGGCGATTTATTTCGGCTACTCACGCCGGCATTCGAAACTGGGGCGCGGGGAGGTGTGACGCGCCGGGGTTGAACCTCGCTAAGAAGCCTTACGCCGCCCTTTGAGGCGGCGTTTTTACGCTCGCGCTCTCGGAGGTCTTGATAACCCGCGCCCCACCCGCCTTTAGCCCAATAGCGACCATCTTCGTTTTGTGCTTTACTAATTACCAGATTCAATAAACACGAACCCAGCCAGACCCTCACACTCGTGAAGTCGCACGGCCAGTGAAGAAAAACGGTGAGTGAGCTTCGGCTGAAACATCCCCCGAAGGAGACAGAAGCATGGCGCTCAGCATCAGTCTGACGGTCAACGGCAAAGCCGTTACCGCCACCGTCGAACCTCATATCCTGCTAGTCCAGTTTCTCCGTGAGGAGTTGGGTCTCACGGGCACGCACATCGGCTGCGACACCGCTCAGTGCGGCGCGTGCACAGTCCACCTGGATGGCCGCGCCATCAAGTCGTGCAACATCCTCGCCGTACAGGCAGACGGGTCGTCGGTGACGACTATCGAAGGAATGGCAAAGGATGGCGAGCTCCACCCCATGCAAGCGGCGTTCAAGGAGTGCCACGGCCTCCAATGCGGCTTCTGTACGCCCGGCATGGTAATGAGCGCGACTTCCCTCGCCGCGCAAAAACCCGATCTCTCCGAAGCTGATGTCCGCGAACAACTCGACGGCAATCTCTGCCGATGTACGGGGTATCACAACATCGTGAAAGCCATAGTGCAGGGCGCCCAAGCCATGAAGGCCGCGCCCTGAGCTGTCGCCCGCGCTTCAACCAAAGCTGTAACGAAGCCGCACTCACCTTTCCGATGAAGATTCGCGCCTGAACAGGAGTCCGCGATGAACGCCCCTGAGACACCCGATACCCATCACATGATTGGCGCCGCCGTTCGACGCAAGGAAGACTATCGCTTCCTGACGGGCAACGGCCAGTACACCGACGACGTCGTCCTCCCGCGTCAAACCTATGGCGTCTTCCTGCGCTCGCCCTACGCGCACGCGACGATCCGCAGCATCGACATCACCGCCGCCAAGGAAGCGCCCGGCGTCGTCGCGATCTTCACCGGCGCCGACATGGCCGGCGAGAGCGTCGGCGGATTGCCTTGCGGCTGGCTGATTCACAACATCGACGGAAAGCCGATGAACGAGCCGCCGCATCCCGTGATCGCGCATACCAAAGTGCGCCATGTGGGCGATCAGGTGGCGTTGATCGTGGCGGAATCGGTGAAGGAAGCGAAGGACGCGCTCGAGTTGATCGAGGTGGATTACGACGTGCTGCCGGCTTGCGTCGATACCGCCACCGCAGCCGATCCAAGCCAGCCGCAAGTCCACGATGAAGCGCCGAACAACCTCTGCTACACGTGGGGCCACGGCGATAAAACCGCCACCGACGCCGCGTTCGCGAAGGCCGCGCACGTGACCACGCTGGATATCGTGAATCAGCGCCTGGTGCCGAACGCGATCGAACCGCGCGCCGTGAACGCGAGTTATTCGAAGTCCGATGATAGCTACACGGTGTACGTCGCGAACCAGAATCCGCACGTCGAGCGTTTGTTGATGGCGGCGTTCGTGTTGTCGTTGCCGGAATCGAAACTGAGGATCATTGCGCCCGATGTGGGTGGCGGTTTCGGCTCGAAGATTTATCTCTATGCGGAAGATGTGGCGTTGACGTGGGCATCGAAGAAAGTCAGGCGGCCGATCAAGTGGACGTGCGAGCGCTCGGAAGCATTTCTCTCCGATGCACACGGCCGCGATCACGTCACTAAAGCCGAACTCGCAATGGACGCCGACGGCAAGTTCCTCGGCCTTCGTGTTCATACGACGGCGAACATGGGCGCGTATTTATCGACGTTCGCGTCCGCGATTCCGACCATCCTGTATGCCACGCTGCTTGCCGGCCAGTACACCACGCCCGCGATTTACGCCGAGGTGAAGGCGGTCTTCACGAACACGGTTCCCGTCGATGCTTACCGCGGCGCAGGACGTCCCGAAGCGACCTATGTGCTTGAGCGCATCGTGGAGACGGCGGCGCGCGAGATGAACATCGATCCGGCGGAATTGCGGCGGCGCAACTTCATCCGTTCGTGGCCGTATGCTACGCCGGTTGGGCTGACCTACGATTCCGGCGATTACTCGGCATTGCTCGATCGCGCCATGGAACTCGCCGACGTAAATGGGTTTCCTTCCCGGCGCGAGGAATCGAAGAAAAACGGCAAGCTGCGCGGGCTTGGGTATTCCTGCTATATCGAGGCGTGCGGATTGGCGCCGTCGAATCTGGCGGGCGCGTTGGGCGCGCGGGCGGGCTTGTTCGAAGCCGGCGAAATCCGGGTGCATCCCACGGGTTCGGTCACCGTGTTCACCGGCTCGCATAGCCACGGGCAAGGGCACGAAACCACCTTCGCGCAAGTGGTGGCGGACCGGCTGGGGGTATCGATGGATAACATCGAGATCGTCCACGGCGACACCGGTAGGATTCCGTTCGGCATGGGCACGTATGGCTCACGGTCTATCGCGGTGGGCGGCTCGGCGATCATGAAGGCGCTCGACAAGATCGAGGACAAGGCCAAGAAGATCGCGGCGCATTTGCTGGAGGCATCGGCGGAAGATATTGAGTTCAAGGACGGGATTTTTCGCGTGGTGGGGACCGACCGGACTAAGGCGTTCGCGGAGGTATCGCTGGCGGCTTACGTGCCGCACAACTTCCCGCTCGACAAACTCGAACCCGGCCTCAACGAAAACGCGTTCTACGATCCGAGCAACTTCACGTACCCATCGGGCGCGTATTTGTGCGAGGTGGAAGTCGATCAGGACACCGGCGAAACGCGCATCCAGAAGTTCACCGCCGTCGATGATTTCGGCAACATCATCAATCCGATGATCGTCGAAGGACAGGTGCATGGAGGGATCGGGCAGGGAATTGGTCAGGCGATGCTGGAGCGCGCCGTGTACGACAACGAAAGCGGCCAGTTGATGTCCGGCTCGTTCATGGATTACGCCATGCCGCACGCGTCCGACCTGCCGAATTTCGATGTGGAAACGTCGAAGGGCACACCGTGCGTGCATAACCCGCTGGGCGTGAAAGGCTGCGGTGAAGCGGGCGCGATCGGTTCGCCGCCGGCGGTGATCAACGCGATCATCGACGCGCTTTCGCCGCTCGGCGTGACCGACCTGCAGATGCCTGCCACGCCGCATCGCGTGTGGGCCGCAATGCATGCCGCCGCCGATGCTTCAGCCGCTCGTGGCGCTTCGACTCCCGCTTGAGAGGACTTCGACATGTACTCATTCGATTATCAACGGCCGGATCAATCCGACGCAGCGGTGGCATTCCTCAGGCAACACGATGACGCCAAATATCTCTCGGGCGGGCAGAGCTTGCTGCCGACCATGCGCTTGCGGCTCGCGCAGCCGTCGGCGCTGGTGGATGTGACGCGGATCGGTTCGATGAAGGACATCACCGTGACGGGTGACAAGGTGACGATTGGCGGCGCCGTATGTCATGCACAGGTTGCGGCGAACCCAGAGGTGCAGCGCGCGCTGCCGGGGCTCGCGGATCTTGCCGGCCATATTGGCGACCGGCAGGTTCGGGAGCGCGGAACGATCGGCGGATCGCTTGCCAACGACGATCCGGCGGCGTGTTATCCGGCGGCTGTCCTGGCGTTGAACGCGACGATCGTGACGGATAGAAGGCGTATCGCCGCCGATGACTTTTTCCTCGGCATGTACGAGACGGCGTTGGAACCTGATGAGCTGATTACGTCGGTTGAGTTTCCGATTGCCGAGCGCGCCGGGTACGAGAAGTTTCGCAATCCTGCGTCGCACTTTGCGCTGGTCGGCGTGTTCGTTGCAAAGCATGACGGCGGCGTGCGCGTGGCGATCACGGGCGCGGCGGCGTCGGTGTTTCGGGCATCGGCACTTGAGGACGCATTGTCGAAGGATTTCTCGGTTGCATCGGCGCGCAGTACATCGATTTCCGCCGATACCCTCAACGAGGACATGCACGCGAGCGCGGCGTATCGGGCGCATTTGATCCCGATTCTCGCCGGCAGGGCGGTCGAGCGGGCCAATGCGTTTTAGCGTTTCAGTTCTTTTTGCTCGCGCCGATGAACGGGCTGGGGTTCTCCCGGCGTGAGCGAAATAAACACTGACCTACCCAAGACCCAGGAACCTCATGGACCCGGCATCCATCGATGAAACCCTCGCCGCGCTGAGCGGGCAGCAATACTTCGCCAGCCGAGAACTCGCGACGGCGCTTTTTCTTGCGCTGAAAATGCAGCGCCCGCTATTTCTGGAAGGCGAACCGGGCGTTGGCAAGACCGAGCTGGCGAAGGCGGCTGCCGGCATGCTCGGGACGCAAATGCTGCGGCTGCAATGCTACGAAGGTCTCGACACAGCCAGTGCGCTCTACGAATGGGACTACCCGCGCCAGATCATGGCGCTGCGCGTGGCCGAAGCCTCTGGCGAACAACCTTCGAACGATTCGCTTTATAGAAGCGAGTTCCTGCTCAAGCGCCCATTATTGCAAGCGCTTTTGCCCGACCCGTTGAATCCGGGCACTCGACGCGTTTTGCTCATCGATGAAATCGATCGCGCCGATGAACCGTTCGAAGCGTTCCTGCTTGAGTTACTGTCGGATTTTCAAGTTTCGATTCCCGAATACGGAACCGTGCGCGCCGAGCGGCCGCCGCTGGTCGTGATGACATCGAATCGCACGCGCGAGGTCCACGACGCGCTCAAGCGGCGCTGTTTATATCAATGGATCGGGTATCCGGCTCGCGATGTGGAACTGCAGATTGTGGCCGCGCGCGCGCGCGAGGCCAGCGCGGACTTGCAGGTGCGAGCGGTGGCGTTTGTGCATCGGTTGAGGACGCTCGATTTGTTCAAGGCGCCGGGCGTGGCGGAGACTATCGACTGGTGTCGAGCGTTGGCGGCGCTTTCTGTCAGCGAGCTCGATCCGCAATCGGTGCAGGACACATTGGGCGTACTGCTGAAGTACCAGGACGATCTCGCGCGCGTGGACGCCGCCGAGATCGCGCAGTGCCTCGCCGCACCTGCCTGAACGACCATGGAAACGATTGAAACCCCAACGCTTGCGCGCAATGTCGTGCATTTCGTGCGATTGCTGCGCGGCGCGGGTTTGGCGATGTCGCCGGCCCACAGCGTGGACGCGCTCGAAGCGCTGCGCTGGATCGATATCACCCGTCGCGACGATGTCCGCGCCGCGCTCGCCGCGCTGCTTGTCCACGCGCCCGATGAGCGCGAACTCTTTCACCAGGCCTTCGATCTTTTCTGGCGCGATCCCGCTTGGGAAGGGAAACTGCGCGCGTTATTGCTGCCGAAAGTGACGAACGGCGTGCCGCCGCCCAAGCGCAACAATCGTCTTGCCGATGCCCTCGCCGCACGCGCGGCTGAACTGAAGCCGCCGAACAAACAGCCGGATAACGTTGAACATCTCCACGCGCGTTTTACGTTCAGCGCGCAAGAACGGTTGAGCCATCGCGATTTCGACACCCTTACATCCGATGAATGGCGCGCGCTTCGGCATCAAATTCGTTCGCACAGAATGCCGCTTGCCACCGAGCCCACACGCCGCTTAAAAACCGCATCGCACGGCACGCACGCCGATTTGCGCGCCAGCGCCCGGAGCGCGGTGCGCTCGGGCGGCGACTGGACCACGTGGAAATACAAGAAAGTGGTCGAGCGCCGCCCACCGCTTGTCCTGTTGCTCGACATTTCCGGGTCGATGAGCGCGTATTCCCGGGCTGTGCTTTACTTCTGCCATGCTTTGTTGCAATCGCGCGAACGCCTGCAGGTTTTCCTGTTCGGCACGCGCCTGACCAACGCCACGCGCGCGTTACGCGAACGCGATCCTGACGTGGCGATTGCCGCGATCTCCGATCAGGTGGTCGACTGGTCGGGCGGCACGCGGATTGGCGCGGCGCTGGCCGAGTTCAACCGGCGTTGGGCGCGGCGTGTGCTGAGCGGCCGGGCGACGGTTCTGTTCGTCACGGACGGGCTCGATCACGAAGCAATCGATGTCCTCGAAACCGAGATGCAACGTCTGCGCCGTTTTGCGCATCGGCTGGTGTGGCTCAATCCGTTGCTTCGATACACCGATTTCACCCCGCGCGCGCGGGGCGTGCGGGCGATCCTGCCGCATGTCGATGCGATGCTTGCGGCTCATAACCTCGACAGCCTGAACGCTGTCGGCCGGGAGCTCGCGGCGGTCACGCGTCGAGCGGACCGGAAATCAGCCGGAGACACATCATGGAACTGACCGAGACGCATAATCTGCCCGTGCCGCAGAATGTTGCGTGGGAAGCGCTGAACAATACCGAAATCTTGCGCGCGTGCATTCCGGGTTGCGAAAGCATCGAAGCCGATGGCGAAAATGCGTATGCGGTGGCCATGACGGCATCGGTTGGACCCGTGAAAGCGAAATTCAAGGGACGCATGAATTTGGTGGACATCGACGCGCCGCACACGTACACCATCGTGTTCGAGGGGCAAGGCGGCACGGCCGGTTTCGGCAAGGGGCAGGCGAAGGTCAATCTGGAACCGGGCGACAATGCGGATTCGACCATGTTGTCTTACACGGCGAATGCCCAGGTGGGCGGCAAGCTCGCGCAGATCGGCTCGCGGCTCGTGGATGGCGCGGCCCGGAAGATTGCCGGGGAATTTTTCAAGCGCTTCAGTGCGCAGTTGACGCAGGGCGACGATACCGAAAGTGAACTCGGCGCCGATTCTGCGGACGATGCAGGTGAAGAGAAGAAGGGGAAAAGATCATGGACAGCGTGGATCTCGAAGTCCTGAGAAACAGCGCGCGATGGCTCGAACGTGGGCATCGCGTGTTGCTGGTGACGGTGGTGAAAACCTGGGGCTCGTCGCCCCGGCCAGAAGGCGCGATGCTCGCCGTGCGCGATGACGGCGCGGTGATGGGATCGGTGTCGGGCGGGTGTATTGAAGACGACTTGATCGAGCGCGTCAGGCAGCGCGGTATTGAGCAGACCAAGCCCGAAAGCGTGAAATATGGAATCTCGGCGGAAGAAGCGCATCGGTTCGGATTGCCTTGCGGCGGGACCATTCAACTGGTGCTTGAACCCTTGTCGATGGCGAGCGGTATCGCGGAATTGTGCGAGGCCGTTCTCGCGGGACGGCTGGTGACGCGCACGCTCGATATGAACAACGGCGCCGTCAAGCTGGAAGCGGCGCGGGAAACAGATGGCGTTACGTTCGATGAAACCACGCTCTCGACTATTCACGGGCCGCGGTATCGGATGCTCGTGATTGGCGCGGGGCAATTGTCGCGGTATTTATGCAGCATCGCGGTCGGGCTGGATTATCACGTGACGGTGTGCGATCCGCGTGAGGAGTACACGGACGAATGGGATGTGCCGGGCACGAAGATCGTGCGCACCATGCCCGACGATACCGTGATGGAAATGAAACTCGATGAACGCTGTGCGGTGATCGCATTGACGCACGATCCGAAGCTTGACGATCTCGCGTTAATGGAGGCGTTGAAGACGCCGGCGTTTTATGTCGGCGCGTTGGGATCGCGGAAGAACAATGCGGCACGCAGGGAAAGGCTGAAAGAGTTCGATCTCTCCGATGCCGAGTTGTCGCGTCTGCATGGACCGGTGGGGATTTATATCGGCAGCCGGACGCCGCCGGAGATTGCGGTGTCTATTCTCGCTGAGGTAACGGCGGCTAAAAACGGTGTTTCGTTGCCGACTATTCTGCAGGTTGAAGGCGCGAAAGCGGCGCGGGAACTTGAAGGAACGGGGGAGGTTTGCGGGATATAGATTGATGCGGTATTGCCGCGCTTTGGATCGCTTCAAACACCAGCGCGGCGTTCGTGAGAGTCAGGTCACTTTGGCGTTGAGCCGCATGGATTGAAGGTATTGGCCGGATACTTCCGACGCGCCGTAATGGACCACGGTTTGATTAATCAGTGCACAAATCGATAATCCCGCCTGACGCGCGCGGATGCAGAACGACACGTCTTCACCCAGATAAACGCCGTCTTCTTCAATCGTTTCGAAGAATCCGTAGAACCTGCCGCTGGGTAGCAACGACGCATATTGTTTCGGCGGCGAATAGCAATCGGAGAAGGGTTTCGTTACCTCAAACGCTTCTCGCTGTGCGAGGAAAACGCGGGTGCCAATGTGCCGCGCTTCAGCAAATCCATTCGCGAAGTCGAGATCTCCGTCCGCATTGGTAATAGGCGCAAACGTGTAGTCGGCATGGCTTTCCAGCCATTGATGCATGCAGAGGCCGGCATCGCCGGGCTCTACGGCACGATCCAAACTGAAGCGTCTAAACGGATACGCAACGCCCGAGAGCGTTTTGTTCGCGGCCAGAAGCTTGAGGACAGCTTCGGCGGGAAACTTCATGTCGGTATCGAGGAAAAGCAGATGCGTGAATTTAGGGTGATTCAAGAAATAATTCGCGAAGAAGTTTCGTGCGCGAATGATCTGCGACGACGCAACATGCAACGTCTCGTACGTCGCGCCAGATTTGGTCAATGCGTGAGTCAAGTCCAGTAGAGAGAAGGCGAAGTTGATGTGCACTTCTTCACTGTAGGTGGGGAGGCAGATGAGGACGTGGTGGTTGGACATAGTCGATTGTGAAAAATTTAGCGATGCGAAAGAGTTGCGCGAGGATTGAACCCTCGATGGTACATGTTGTGCGGACCAGGATCGGCTCGTTTTGTTTGCTGTTGAAGGTCGCAAAGAGTTTCAATCGGGGGTGGAAGGCGCGGCCCCATCTCCACCACCTATCGGCGAAACGTACAGATTAAGCAAATGGAACGCCGCCTCACACTCGCCGTATATAATAATCATTCTCATTTGAGCGATGTGAACCCACCGATTCCGGACGGGTCGGTACCGCCTCCAACGCCCATCTCCGATCAAATTCGCCAGCGATGCATTTATTCCTGTCGCCGCGCCGCTTCTCGCCACCGAACTGACGACCCCCCATCGCTCCATGCCCTCTCCGCAATCCCTTCGCATCTGGTCCTTTATTCATCGATGGACGAGCATCGTTTGCACGGCGTTCATGCTGTTGCTCTGCCTGACGGGATTGCCGCTCGTGTTCGGCCACGAGCTCGATGTGCTTTTAGGCGATGGCATCGAAGCGCCTGAACTCCCCGCGCATCAATCCAGCGCCCGCGCGAGTTACGACGCAATCCTGAATTCAGCGTTGTCAAAAAATCCGGACCACGTGCCGCAATACATGATTTGGGAACCGGATGAGCCAATGCTTCCGATCATCGTCACAGCGCCGCGCGCCGATACGCCGCCCGACGATACTCAAAGCACGACCGTCGATGCTCGCAACGCTCAGGCGCTGGGCGCACCACCGGGGAAAGGATCGCTGAAATTCGTTCTGCTGAAACTGCATGTGGATTTGTTCGCCGGCTTGCCTGGCAAGCTGTTTCTCGGCGCGATGGGCGTGAGTTTTGTCACGGCGATTATCTCGGGCGTCATCGTCTATCTGCCGTTCTGGAAGAAGGTCGGCCTCGGTCGCGTACGGATCAAAAAGTCGCGTCGAATCGCCTGGCTCGATGGCCATAACGCCCTCGGCATGTTGACGCTCGTGTGGGCGCTATTGGTCGGCGTAACGGGGTCGATCAACACGCTCGCCGATCTTCTCCTCGATGCCTGGCGCAACGATCAACTCGCGCAAATGCTTGCGCCTTATCAAGGCAAGCCGCCGGTGAAGGCGACGGCATCCGTCGATGAAGCCATCAAGATCGCCCGCGACACAGCGCCTTCGATGATTCCATCGTTCGTCGCTTTTCCCGGTACGCGTTTCAGCAGTCCGCACCATTACACGGTTTTCATGCGCGGCGATGGCATTTTGACGACGCGATTGCTGCGCCCGGTTCTCATCGATGCAGAAACGGGTGCGCTCACGGATTCGCGTGAATTGCCGTGGTATCTGAAACTGCTGCTCGGTTCGCAACCACTGCATTTCGGCGATTTCGGCGGCATGCCGCTGAAGATCTTCTGGGCGGCATTCGATGTACTGACTATTGTCGTGTTGGGGAGCGGGCTTTATCTGTGGTTATCGCGCGGGAACGGAAATAGAAAGAGAGGGGCGTTCTGACTTCAACAAATGGCGGCGTGTGTGCAGCAACTTTGCACGTCGAAGTTGGTTCGTCATACGCGGCAACGGAGAGATCAAGCGTCTTGAAATGTACGGCGGATTGCCGTATTGTATGCAAATACAGGAGGATTTCACTATGCCCACCGTCCAATCCACTGCCCGACTCGAAGCGCGTATCAGCACCGATTTGCACACTATGCTCAAGCGCGCGGCCGAACTTCAGGGGCGCACGATGACTGACTTCGTGGTTGCGGCGGTGCAAGACGCGGCGCAGCGCGCGATTGAGCAAGCGGAGGTGATGCGTCTGTCGCTGGCCGATCAGGCGTGTTTCGCGCAGGCGTTGCTGTCCCCGCCCAAGCCCACGCCTGCGCTCAAGCGCGCGTTCGCACGCCGGCGCAAGCTGCTGGGTGCCGATGAGTAGCGCGCCTTATCGAGTCGTAGCGCTTGAGAGCGAGCAGGAACGAACGACGTTCGCGAGCGATTCGGAGACGTTGAATCGCTACTTCCTACAGCAGGTTACTCAGGACGTACGGCGCCGGGTTGCCGCGTGCTTCGTGGCGCTGGACGGCGAGCAACGCGTGGCCGGTTATTACACGTTAGCAGCGACCAGTGTGTTGTTGGCAGAGCTTCCCGGAGCGACGGCGAAGAAGTTGCCGCGCTACCCGAGTGTTCCGGCGATACGCATGGGGCGTCTGGCGGTCGATCAGGCGTTCAAGGGGCAAGGGCTTGGCGGCGCGTTGCTGGTTGATGCGCTTGAGTGTGCCGCGCGCTCGGAAATTGCGGCGTTTGCGCTTGTAGTCGATGCGAAAGATGAAACGGCTGCGGCGTTTTACGCGCATCACGGCTTTATTGCGCTACCCGATACACCGTTGACGATGTTCTTGCCGTTGGCGGCGGTGCGCGGATCAATCTGAGAGCATCGAACGCGTCGATGGCGGGGGTTTCCGATTGCTCACGGATTGCTGACGAGTAGGTGGCGCTATGGAAGCCGCTGGTTCGACATTCAAGCACTAAATGCTTACTACTGCTCACATCAACCCCATACAAACCATCGCGACAATCGACGCCATCACAATCACCGCGCCCACCGTCTTGCGTTTATTCAACTCGGTCCACAGCAACACGCCTGTCAGCGACAGCAAAATAATGCTGCCCGCCAAGGTATCGATGAGCAGCACCCAGCCCACGCTCAATCCCACGCCCTTGTGCAGATTGCTCATGGTCGCGAGAAAACTGTTCTCGGTGCGTTTCACCGATACAAACCCATTCCCCACCCAGTATTCCGCCGCGACCGACCCGCCCGGCGACGCCACCGCCACCGTCCACAATTCCGGCTGCATGGTCTTCTGATCGCCCCATCCAACCGTGTGAGCCGCCTCACGTTTCGGCCGGCCGATATTGCCGTCGAGCTTGAGTTCCTGCTTGAGCCACTTCCCCAGTTCCATCGGCGACTTGAGGCCTTGCGCGGGCACGGCCATTTGCATCTGCGAAACCTGCGGTTCGCCGCTCGAAATCTTCAGCGGACCGGCGCGATGATTCAGCAGAAAGCCCGTCGTCCCGAATAGCAACCCCAACACCGCGCCCCACAAGCCGACCCAGCCATGCACTTTGCGAAGCCATTTGATAAAGGTTGCGCGGCGCGAACGTTGTTTCCGGGCGAACTGTTCGGCGTCATCCATCAGGCGGCCGCCGCGCGGCGCGTACGGCATGGTGGTCACGTTGGACGCGGATTCAAGAGTTTCAGGCGCGTTCAAGCGTCTCTCCAAAGGGCAGTGCGAATAAGGGGATGCTGCGGATGGATTTCTCATCGATACAGCTAATAAGCCGCCAAGCCAGAGGCAAGCTCGTCAGCGGAGTCAAGCTTTCAAATGAGAATTGTTATCATTACACGAACATTGAAAATCTTCAACAGTCCGTGTTAGGCGGCCAACAGACGCCGACGCAGGAGGGGCGCGTCGGCCATGGCAAGGAAACACCCGCGAATGGCCGATGAAAAGCCCGTCAAACCGGCCAGAGCGGCCCTTCTTCCATCGCGCCAACCTGCTCGCGCAACTCCAGAATCCGGTCTTCCCAATACCGCTGCGTGTTGAACCACGGAAACGCGGCGGGAAACGCCGGATCGTTCCATCGACGCGCCAGCCAAGCCGCGTAGTGAATCAACCGCAGCGTGCGCAACGCTTCGACCAGATGCAGCTCGCGCGGCTCGAAATCGCAGAAATCTTCGTATCCGGCCAGCAAGTCGCCCAATGCACGCGACGCCTCCGGACGGTCGCCCGGCAGCAACAACCACAAATCCTGGATAGCGGGTGCCATGCGGCTATCGTCGAAATCGACGAAATGCGGACCCGCGTCCGTCCACAACACGTTGCTCGGATGGCAATCTCCGTGCAGCCGGATGCTTTTTACATCGCCGGCGCGTTCATAACATCGCTCGACACCTTCCAGCGCCATCTTCACCACGGTTTCATACGCTTCCCGCACGTCCTTCGGCACAAAACCGTGCGAGAGCAAAAATTCCCGCGGCTCGTATCCAAACGTCTGGATATCGAGCGCTGGCCGTTCCACATACGGCTTGATCTGTCCGACCGCGTGAATCCGCCCGATAAACCGCCCAAGCCACTCCAACGTCTCGGGCCGGTCGATGTCCGGAGCCCGCCCGCCGCGTCGTTCAAAAATCGAAAACCGGAAACCCTCGAAGGTATGCAGCGACGCGCCATTCAGCACGCGAGCCGGTACCGCCGGAATCTCGCGCTCATAAAGCGTCGAAACGAAAGCGTGCTCTTCGAGAATGGCGTCGTCGGACCATCGCAACGGCCGGTAGAACTTTGCGACCATCGGCGGTCCGTCTTCCATGCCGACCTGATACACCCGATTTTCGTAGCTGTTAAGCGCGAGCATGCCGCCGTCGGTACGCTCGCCGAGCGGCATGAGGACGCTGTCGAGCGCATCGAGCACACGCTCGGGCGTGAGATCGGCGAAAGGGGGAGGCGGGAGATTAGCGTCGTCGCCGGAGAGAGAGGGGCTGTCTGCGGACGTGCGCGATGCATCGGAATGGTTCGAGTTCATCCCTGCATTGTGACGCGCATCGCGGGTGGAAGCATCAGCGATGCGCGGTTACTGTGAAACAGAGTTCTGAAACGCGCTGATTCCTCAATGCATCAGCGCGTTAGTAGGGCGAACCAGTTCGCCGGTATCGATCAGATCTTCGAGGAAGAACGGTTCCGTGTTTAGCAACTCCGACGTGCCGGGTTCGTCGGCGTACCAGGCGACCATCGCCATGTCGCCGAGAATCCGCATGACGATCCCGCGCGCACCTTGTGGCACAGCGATATGGACGGAGCGAACGATTGAACCAATTTGCATGATGACTCCCCGAGGTGTGCCGGCAAAACAGTGCGCGTGCCGGTCGGTTCTGCATGAAGCACAGGAGCGTGAGGCCCTGTGCACGAAACTCAAGTGCCGCGCGTCATTCCTCGAATGCCTGCAAACCGCAGTCCTATCCCGATGATTTCGGCTGAAACGATGTTCTACTTTAGCGCATCAATTCGCGTGGGGCGAAAACTTGCATTGCATTGAAACAACGTATTTGCGGTTCAATCGCTTTTTGAAAGTCGATTGAAAGCGCATGGTGCAACGTCCGGCAAAACCCCGACGATCACGGTATCGTTATGGCCTTCGCCACCGGAGATATCTTTGTGACTTCATCGCCGGCGCCGTCCCGGTCAGCTTCGTCCTCTTCGCTTTCCCCCGATCCCTTGCCCCATCTCGAACGTGGATCGCGTGCTTACTGGCACGCGGCGATCGCGTTGCTATTTGCAGGCTACGCCACCTTCTCGCTGCTCTACTGTGTGCAACCGCTCCTTCCGGAATTCACCAAGACGTTTGGCGTGAGTCCGGCGGAAAGTGCGTTGTCGGTATCGGTGACGACGGCTTCACTCGCCGTGGCGATATTTATCGCCGGCTTTGTTTCAGAGGGCTGGAGCCGGCACCGGCTGATGACGCTATCGCTGACCGCTTCGTCGCTGCTGACGATCATCGTGGCGTTTCTGCCGAGCTGGCACGCGCTGCTGTTCGTGCGCGCGCTCGAAGGGTTGGCGCTCGGGGGCGTGCCGGCTGTTGCGATGGCCTATCTTGCCGAGGAAGTGCAACCCGAAGGCCTCGGCCTCGCGATGGGACTCTATGTCGGCGGCACGGCCATCGGCGGAATGGCCGGCCGCGTGATCAGCGGAATACTCGCGGACTGTTTCTCGTGGCGCGTGGCTATCGGCGGAATTGGAGTGCTTGGGCTGCTTGCCACGCTCGCGTTTCGTGCGCTCTTGCCGCCGTCGCGACGTTTCGTGCCGCGCGCGGGAATGGGGTTTCGCCATCACCGGACGGCGCTCACCGGGCATCTGAAAAACCGCGGCCTGCGCTGCGTGATCCTGATGGGTTTCGTGCTCATGGGCAGCTTCGTGACGCTCTATAACTACGTTGGGTATCGATTGATCGCGGCGCCGTTCAACCTGAGCCAGACGGAGATTGGCGCAATTTTCGTGGTGTATCTGACGGGTGTGGTGGCGTCGCCGTGGTCCGGGAAAATGGCCGATATATTCGGCCGTGGCCGCGTCCTGATTGCCGCGCTTCTGCTGATGATTTTTGGCGTCGCGTTGACGTTGTCGAGTTCGCTGCCCGTGGTGATCGCGGGTATCGCGTGCATGACATTCGGATTTTTTGCAGGCCATGCAGTGGCAAGCGGCTGGATCGGCTTGTTGGCGAAGGGCCCTAGAGGTCAGGCAGCCGCGCTGTATTTGCTCGCGTATTACATCGGCTCTAGCGTGCTTGGTTCATGGGGTGGGCATTTCTGGACGGTCGCCGGATGGCCGGGCGTAAGCGGCTTTGTATTCGTGCTGCTGGCAATCGGTTTGGGCGGTGCGGAGTATTTGCGCCGAATAGAACGTCACATAAATGCTTGAGCGCTTATGTGATCACTTAGATTCACGCGCGAATGTAATGAAAGTTGGTTGTAAATACTGGGAAATGAGGGTATTTCCGTATCCGCTTAAAACATCTGGCCTGAAACGCTTGCTCCATATGGAATTTCATTAGTGCCTGGCCAACGTTTGCGGAAAGCAGCACATATATCCGTCAAACAAGGGCCTATACTCAAATCGACAGTGCGACGTCTCACGCAACCAGGTGGACGCTGAGCACGAATGATGGGAGACGAGTATGACCACATACTTCACGGTCGGCGATTTCATCCTGATTATCCCGATGGCCCTCGCAGGCATCCTCTTTCTCGGTGCCGTCCCGTGCGCCACGCAATTCCGGAAGAACACACTACGCGTATTTGGGGCGTTGCTGGGCGTGCTGGTTGCGTTCCTGCTGGTGGAAGGACTGCCGGCGCTGGTTTAGTAACCCGACGGACTGATTGGCACGGCGGCGGGTCCGAGTCGTTGTCTCGGCTTCTGTTGCTACGCCTGTAAATGGGAACCGGGCGTCGAAAGACGTGCCGTTCCCGTGTCCTCGCTTCACGTCTGCTTCGTGTCTGCTTCATGTCGGGAATATCCCGTGCTCACGTTCGCTCTGAACGTCGACGCTTGGCTTTACTTCAACTATAGCTGTCCTGTCTCGCACCGGCGCATCCGCCGGAGGACATCGTGCGTAAATAGGTCAAGTCAATCAAGGCCAAGTCAATCGCTCTCCAGTCGATGCCATTTATATTCATCGAACAAAAATCGACATCAAGGACCTCATGGCGGCGCTTACCGTTGCTGTTATCGCTTTTATCGCGCTCATCGTCGTTTTCACGGCGGTGTGGGCGTGGCAAGTTAAATCGAAGAATGCCGGGATGGTCGATCCAGTCTGGGCGATGTCGCTCGGCGTCATCGCGGTGCTGGTCGCCGTGCTCGCGGATGGCGATTTGCACACGCGAATCATCGTGGGAATCGGCGGATTCGTTTGGGGCATTCGGCTCGGTGTGCATTTGTGGAAGCGCAATGCGGGTCACGCCGAAGATCCGCGTTATCACAAGTTCCGCGAGCAATGGGGCGCCGATGCCAACAAGAAAATGTTCTGGTTCTTCCAGGTCCAGGTCGTGATTTCGATGCTGCTGTCACTCGCGTTTTTCGTGCCGGCCTATCGTGCCACTCCGCCGGGCGCCGCGTGGGTCGCGCTGGCCGCGGTGATCTGGGTGATATCGATTGCGGGAGAAGCGCTCGCCGATCAACAATTGCGCGCGTTCAAAGCGGACCCGTCGAATCACGGCGCTGTCTGCCGCGCTGGCCTGTGGCGTTATTCGCGGCACCCGAACTATTTCTTCGAATGCGTGCATTGGGTCGCGTATATTCCGCTCGCGATAGGCGTGGGAGCCTGGATTTTCGCGATGCTGTTGCCGCCCGTACTCATGGCGTGGCTTCTGATGAAAGTATCAGGCGTACCTATGGTCGAAGCGGAATCGGCTAAAAAGCGCGCGGGATATGCCGATTACATGCGTACGACCAGCGCATTGATTCCATGGCCGCCGCGTCATCCTTAAATAATAATAGCGAGAGATTCCACATGAGCGACCTGCCATCGCAAGCGGTTATGTCAGAACCACAAGAACAAGAAGTGCCGACTGAAAGCTGGCTAATCAACTGGTGTGAGCGCGGCCGGATTCCGGATTCGCTCGTGCGCCTCGGGATGCGCCACTTGATGAAGCAGCGTCTGCGCGATGAAGGCATCGACGATGGCGAAGCGCGTTCAAAGCGCTTTAATCGTCTGGTCGATGAACTGCGCGCAAGTCCGATCGCAATCGAAACGCAAGCCGCCAACACGCAGCACTACGAATTGCCGGCAGCGTTTTTCTACGGCCATTTGGGCGAGCATCTGAAGTATTCGTGCTGTTTGTATCGGACGGGATCGGAAACGCTCGATGAGGCCGAGCGCGCCATGCTCGAGGAATATGCCGTCCGCGCGCAACTCACCGACGGTCAGCGCATTCTCGATCTCGGTTGCGGCTGGGGTTCGCTTTCGTTATGGCTGGCGGAAACTTATCCGCGTTCGGAGATCGTGGCTTTATCGAATTCGCGGGGGCAGCGCGAGTTTATCGAGGACGAGGCTGCCGAGCGCGGCATTACAAACTTAAGCGTGGTGACGGGGAATATCGTCGATTTCCAATTCGATCCGGCATTGCTCGGCGAAGGATTCGACCGCGTTTTATCGATCGAGATGTTCGAGCATATGAAGAACTATCGGTTATTGCTGAACAAGATTTCAGGCTGGATGCGTGAGGACGGCAAGCTTTTTGTGCATGTGTTTGCGCATCGCACGCTGGCCTATCACTTTGAAGTGAAGGACGGCGGCGACTGGATGTCGAAGTACTTTTTCACCGGCGGGACCATGCCGTCCGAGGCGCTGTTACTGCATTTTCAGGACGATCTCACCATTGACCGTCGGTGGTGGGTGAGCGGCGCGCATTATGAAAAGACGGCGAATCATTGGCTGGAGAATCTGGACGCGGCGCGCAGCGAGCTAATGCCGATGATGGTCGAGACATACGGTATGGCTAACGCCGGTATCTGGTTTCAGCGCTGGCGCATGTTCTATATGGCTGTAGCCGAGTTGTTCGGCTACGCCGGCGGCAACGAATGGGGCGTCGCGCATTATCGATTCTCGAAGTGTTCAGGCTAGTAGCCTTACGCCTTTCACCTCGCCGACATCAACGCCGGGCGGCGGGCGAACCACGGCCTCGCGGCCTCAAGCTGCGCCGCCAGCCGGAACAACGTGGCATCGTCGTTTCTCCGCCCCGCGAACTGCACGCCGATCGGCATGCCGCGGGCGCTCCAGTAGAGCGGCACGGACATCGCCGGCTGACCGGTAAAGTTAAAAAGCTCCGTGCAGCCAGCCCAGTCAAACGCCTTCTTCGACGAAATCGCCAGCATCCGCCGCAACAACGGCTCGATCGGAACCGTCGATAAAACGTGCATCTGGAAGCGCTCGAATTGCGTCGGCTGTTTGGCGCCGATCCTGAACGGCGCGCCGGCAAGCGTAGGCGTCAACAAGACGTCATAGCGTGTCATCAGCGTAGCCATCTGCGCCGCGACCTGACGCTGCGTGTCGAGCGCAGCCGGGAGATCGCGCTCGCCGATCTTCCGGCCGATATGCGCCATGGTCCAAGACGCAATCTCAAAATCACCGCGCCTCGGCTTTTGACCACTGATGCGATCAGCGTGCAGCACGATCTCTTCGGCCTGTATTGACCACATCACGAGGAACGCGTGCGCAATCGCGCCAAAGTCGAGCCCGAAAGACGCGGGTTCCACACGATGGCCTAATGATTCGGCGAGCTTGGCGGCATCGTCGAGAGCGGCTTTTATATCCACCGATAACGCGCCGGCCAACTGTGGATCTTCCATATAGCCGATGCGCAACGGCACGCACGGCTCGCCGACAGCCTTATGGAAAGCGCCCGATTGCCCTGACGACGTGAGGTCGAGTAGCAGGGCGCTGTCTCGGACACTGCGCGACACGGCGTGATCCACCGTTAAATCGCCGGGTGCGGGCAGCGGTTGCGGTTGGACATCGTTCGATGGCTTGTAGCCGAACAGCCCGCAACACGACGCCGGGATGCGGATCGACCCGCCGCCATCCGCCGCGTGCGCGAGCGGGACAACGCCGCCCGCTACAGCCGCTGCCGCGCCTCCGCTGGAGCCGCCGGCGGTGTAGTCGAGTCCCCACGGGTTACGCGTGGGTCCGAACAACTCAGGTTCGGTATACGGCATCTGGCCAATTTCGGGCGTGTTGGTCTTGCCGAAAATGTTGAGTCCCGCCTGCTTCGAGCGCGCGACGATCGGCGAATCTGCAGTGGGCGTGAAATGCTGGAAGTGGCGGCAGCCCATGGACATGCGCAAACCCGCGACCGGCGCGCCGAGATCCTTGATGAGATACGGGACGCCCGCGAGCGGACCTTCGCCCAACGTGCCGGAACCATCGCGACCGTTGCGGCTCGCGCGGTTGCGGGCCGCCTGATAGTCCTTCAGGACAATCGCGTTGAGCGCGGGGTTGACGGCTTCGGCGCGCGCGATGGCTGTATCGATCAGTTCCCGCGCGCTGACCTGGCCG
The DNA here is from genome assembly GCF_964252755.1 of Caballeronia sp. LjRoot29. NCBI lineage: Bacteria > Pseudomonadati > Pseudomonadota > Betaproteobacteria > Burkholderiales > Burkholderiaceae > Caballeronia > Caballeronia sp. LjRoot29. Next base: position 329,472 of record NZ_CAXUPU020000005.1, read on the forward strand.
TTGCGCACGAGTTCGGCCAGGCCGATCGCGTCGTAATCGAGATACTCGGATTGCAAGGTTCCCCCTACTTTGATGCCGTTGTGTTCCGTCTTGTCAGGCGGCCAGCCGTGCAGTCCGCGGAGCAGTGCGCCGAGTTACGAATGCTCGCCAAGGAACGTCAGTGTGCGGCCGTGCGCCAGTGCCGATGCCGCTTGATTGTACGATGCGCGGTCCGTGCAATTGAAGCCGTGATCGGCGCCCGGGTACACGTGGACCTGCGCGTCCTTGCCCGCGAAACGCTGCTTGACCGAGTCGACGGCGTCGGACGGAATGTGGGCATCGAGCGCGCCGTAGTGGAATTGCATCGGCACCTTGACCTTGTCGGCCTGGTCGAGTTCGTTCTGGATGCCGCCGCCGTAGTAGGCCACGGCGATGTCGAACGCACCTTGCGCCGCGGACAAATACGCCAGCCGGCCGCCAAGGCAAAAACCTACGCCCGCGACCTTGCCCGTGACTTCCGGCAACGCGCGCAGCGCGGCGGCGCTGGCGGAGACGTCGGCGACTGCGTTCGCAACGTCGAGCTTGCCGTAGATTTCCATCGCCTTATCGCGGTCTGCGCCGTCATAGCCGAGTTCCACGCGCGGCTGGACACGCCAAAAAATATCCGGTGCCAGCGCGACGTAACCATCGGCCGCGTACTGGTCGACGACGGCACGGATATGCGAGTTCACGCCGAAGATTTCCTGGATGATGACGACGCCCGGGCCTTTGCCGCCTTTGGGCAACGCGAGATAACCCTGGAAGGTGTCGCCGTTGACAGGAATGTCGATCCAGCGGGATGTCACGGTCATGTTGAAGCTCCTGAATAAGGCTTGAATTGAGGGGGCGAAACGAGAGGGGGCGATAGCGACGAACCGCAGCCGGACAGTTTGCCACCATTCAATGCGCCTTGCTGGCGACGTCGCGGGCTGTAAAGTGGCTGTAGGCAACGCGCGCGGCGGCGCGTTTTCAGCGATGTTTCCGCCACTTTTCACTCTTTAAAGCGGCGAAGAGTTAATAGCGCAAACCTGCGTTCTTAACCGAATTCTTAACCCGGTCAATTGACGTGAAACAAGCGGACCCGATATTAACGGCATGGCCGGCTGAAACTAAAGCGCCGCCTCTAACTTCCCCCCGCCGCAGACATCGGGAAAAGTGCCAATCCGCTGAAGAACCGCATGAACAGGACCTTTCCGCACTGCACCAGCACACTTTCAAGCGCTTCTCAATACCTCTCTTATTAGTAGTCACACCAGTATCCTAAAAAACTTCCCCAAATTAATTTGACAACCCTACACTTGCGCGCAGTGCGGATGCTGGCCGTCATAAACGGCTTGCGGAAGTACGAGCCAAGTGCATGACGATGCATCCGGCGTGGTCGTCCACGGGGCTGAGCGAAACGTGATGAAACGGAGCACAGGGCGACACCGTTGTTTTTGGGACCGAAACTGGAGACTTACATGAACACCAAGCTTCACAAACTGTTGCCTATCAGCGCTGCAGCGCTAATGTTCGCCTCGATGGCAACAACCGCTACGGCCGACGAAGTCGTCAAGATCGGTCACGTTGCACCGTTGACCGGCGGTATTGCCCACCTGGGCAAGGACAACGAAAACGGCGCGCGCCTCGCAGTTGAAGAAATCAATGCCAAGGGTCTGACGATCGGCGGCCAGAAGATCACGCTTCAACTCGACGCACAAGACGACGCAGCTGACCCGCGTACGGCTACTCAAGTGGCGCAAAAGCTCGTCGACGATAAAGTCGTTGCCGTGGTTGGTCACCTGAACTCGGGCACCTCGATCCCGGCATCGAAGATCTATAGCGATGCTGGCATCGTGCAGATTTCGCCGTCGGCAACGAACCCGGTGTACACGCAGCAAGGTTTCAAGACGACGTATCGCGTTGTGGCAACCGATGCACAACAAGGTCCGGCACTCGCAAACTACGCGTCGAAGGACTTGAAGCTGAAGAGCGTCGCGATTGTCGACGACTCGACCGCTTACGGCCAGGGTCTCGCGAACGAGTTCGAAAAGACTGCAAAGTCGCTCGGCATGAACGTGATGTCGCATGACGCGACCAACGACAAGGCTGTCGACTTCCGTGCAATTCTGACGAAGATCAAGGGCGAAAACCCGGACGCGATCATGTACGGCGGCATGGACGCCACCGGCGGCCCGTTCGCCAAGCAAGCCAAGCAACTTGGCCTGCGCGCACGTGTTCTGGCGGGCGACGGTGTGTGTACCGACCAGTTGTCGCAACTGGCTGGCGATGCAACCGACAATATCGTCTGCTCGGAAGCCGGTATGGCGCTCGAAAAGATGGCTGGCGGCGCGGAATTCTCGGCCAAGTTCCAGAAGCGTTTCGGCGCGCCGATCCAGATCTACGCTCCGTTCACGTATGACGCGGTGTACATCATTGTCGATGCTATGAAGCGCGCCAATTCCACCGATCCGGCGAAGATTCTGGCAGCGATGCCGAATACGGATTACAAGGGTGTGATCGGCGAAACGACCTTCGACTCGAAGGGCGACCTGAAGCACGGCGTGATCTCGCTGTACAACTACAAGGCAGGCAAAAAGACGTTGCTGGACGTAGTCAAGATGTAATTGCCGCGGGCGGTCAGGGTCGTGATGTTTTGACGAAGACCGCCTTCGATGATTTTCATTCTTAGAAAAACGCGCTGATTTCGGTCCGCGCGTTTTTTTTGCGCCGGGATTTGGCGGATGGTGAGTGAGGAAGCGGCTGATCAATCCGGCGGCGGCTCGCGCCGTCCGTTTAAAGCTTGAATTTACAGCTTCAACTGCCTCATGATTCTCGGCCCCACGAGCGCGATCAGCGCCGAGCAGGCAGCAACCACCGATAGACCGACTGGCAGCGTGCTCAGTTGCGCCACGCCGCCAATCAACACCGGCCCGAACAGCAAGCCGAAGTAGGCCAGTCCTGCGACCTGCGCGAGCCCTTCCGCCGGGCTCACGCCTTCCACGCGCGCAGCCGCGGCAAACAGCACCGGCATCATGTTGGCGAGGCCCAGGCCCATCAGCGTGAAACCGGCAAGCGTAACGATTGCATTCGGCAGTAACAGTGCTGCCACCATGCCGATAAACGCCAGCGCCGCGCTCGCGAAGATGAGTTGCGGCGCCCCGAAGCGGGCGCGCACTGCATCGCCGCCGAAACGCCCGGCCGCCATGCCGCCCGTGAAGGCCGCGTAGGCCGCGCTGGACAACGCGGGCGTGGCAAGCACGATGTCACGCATGTAGACCGTCGCCCAGTCGTACATGGCCCCTTCAGCGATCAATGCGATCAGTGCAAGGCCTCCAAGCGCCCACAACGCTTTGGAGCGCCAGCGATTCGATGACGACCGTCCGCCATGCACATCGTCTGCGTGGGGGACGTGGGGCAATACAGCGGGCATGGACACCAGGAGCACGATCACGCTCACCACCGACGCCAGCGCCAGATGCGCTTCCGGCGGCATGCCGTGCGCGAGCAGCGCGCCGCCGGCCGCCGCGCCAGCCATCCCGCCAACACTGAACATGCCGTGCAGCGACGACATGATGGGCCGCTCGAGCGCTTCTTCAACGGCGCTGGCTTCGGCGTTCATCGCGACATCGAGGGTGGCCATGCTGAAGCCGAACAGGGCCAGCACGACCAGCAGCAGCCAGTAGAAGGGCGCGACGAGGATCAGCGCCCCGCAGATCGTCATGCCGATACCGCCGGCCAGGCACGCGCGGCGAGTGCCGACCCGCGCGATCCACGAGCCATTGGTGAGCATCGCGACAATCGAGCCTAGGGCCACCGCCAGAAGCGCAATAGACAGCGATCCGGGGCTCAGGTGGAATTTGTCGCGCACCGTGGGCACGTGCACGCCCCATGAGGCATACAGCATCCCGGCGATGAAAAACACGGCCATCGTCGCGTAGCGGGCGCGTTCACGTTTTGCCGCGGGCAGCCGCCGATGCACGGCGTTCGGGGTGTCGTGCCCGACGGTGCGGGCACTTGAGACAGATTCGGACACGGGAATTGCTCTCTTTGCCTGCTTGTTTTAACGGCCGGTCTTCCTGGTGACCAGCGAAGCTTTCAATTCTATCGGGTTGCGGACGGACTGGGTTTTAGTGCTTTAAGATCGTAAAGGCCGCTCGCTGGTTCTAATTGATTCGCTTGGCCTGGCCGCTGATGAGTTCTCTCGTGAGGTCCCGCTTTGAATATCCCGTCGCATGCTCCGTTGCATCTGTTGCATCAAGTGCCGCACGGCACGCTTGCCACGCACTCACGCGAGCCGCGCGGTTTTCCTTATCCCACTGCATTACCGTTCGCACCGACTGCCCGTCACGTGCCAATGGTGCTCATTAGCCATCTGGCCGAACACACGCGCAATCTGCAACTGGACGCACGCGCGGGTTTCCTGATTACCCAAACAGCAAGCGATACCATTCTCGAAGGACAGCGTCTCACCATGCTCGGCTCGTTTTCTCCGGCGCCGCCTGAATCCGTCGATGAATTGTCGCGTCGTTATCTGCGTTATCACCCCGATGCCGCGCGTTATCTCGAATTAGGTGACTTCACGTTCTGGGTCATGTCGCTTGAGCGCATGAGGTATATAGGCGGCTTTGGCGCTATGGGCTGGCTGGATGCAACGGCGCTTGATCCACTCGAACCGTTATCCGAACTGAATGAACTTCGTCTTATGGAATTATTTGCCGATTCTCCCGATCGACCGGCGGATCTCGAACTAATGGGGATAGACAAATATGGTTGCGACCTGCGGACTCCTGCCGCGCGCAATCGTTTCACCTTTGATAAACCGAAACAAACCCGCGCAGAATTGAATGACGCGTTGATCGATTGTATTGAACGGCATAGGTGATTGTCTGAACTCGTGATCACCAGATTCGTGTCTTTATGTCGCTAAATTACGAGATGACGTTACAGCGATGAGAAGTTTGGGCAAACTCGCACGGGATGGAAGTTTTAGCCGATATATTTCTCGTTATTTTCATTTCATGAAAGACCTTGCGGGTTAATTTAACAATGAAAGTAAGATGAATGCGATGTTTCGGTCGCATTCAGCGAATATCACAAATTGTTACGGACGGCCGCTCGACTGAATTGATTTAAATCGATGACATCGAAACACGCGCGCAATCCTAGTTGTGTTAATCTGCGATTCATTGAGAGGCTTAACGTTATAACCGGAACGGGCAACGACTCGTACATTGCAAACCACAAGGAAATCATCATGCCGTCTTACAAGGAACTTCTCGCACAGCGCGAAAATCTCGAACGACAGATTGAAGAAGCGAAGTCGCGGGAATACGCTGAAGTTCTCAATGAAATCAAGCAGAAAATGACCGACTATGGGATCACGCTCGCTGAATTGGCAGGTGGTCGCGGCGGCAAGAATTTGAAGAACGCCGCGCGTCCGCGCGCTGGCGTGGCACCGAAGTATCGCGATCCGGACAGCGGCAGCACGTGGTCGGGCCGCGGCAAGCCACCGAAGTGGATTGCAGGTCAGGAACGTGACAACTTCCTGATCCAGAAGTAATAGGGCGATTGTTTAAAAAAGCCGCACCATTAAATGAGTGCGGCTTTTTTGTATCTGCGCGGCCCTTGGCCAATGCGGGTGCGCCTGAATCATCTGGCTGTGACATGTTGCGCGGCAATATCGAGATACAGCCGAGAGCGCGTCATGTTTCATGTAAGCAGATGATTTTTATGGCATTTTTTGGGTTTTAAGCAAGTATGTCGAAGCGTGGCTTGGTAAAATCTGCCAACCGATGACTTCGAGTGACGACATGTCGCAATCAACCGTGCACGCTGCGGAAAAGCAGGACGTAGCACGCAAAACCACCTTCGCGAGTATCGCGGTAAATTCTGTGCTGATGGCGGCGCAGATTGTCGTGGGCGTGTCTGCGCATTCCCAGGCATTGATTGCCGATGGTATTCACTCACTCGCTCACCTGGTGTCGGATTTCATCGTGCTTCTGGCCAATCGGCATAGCGCAGCCGCTCCTGACGACGACCACAATTACGGTCACAGCCGTTATGAAACAATCGCTTCATTATTTCTCGGCGCGCTGTTAATTGCTGTCGGCGTGGGGATGTTATGGCGAGCCGGTGAGCGCATTACCAATCTTCAAGACATCCCAGAGGTTCACGCAGGCGCGCTGATTGTGGCGGTCATCGTTCTGATTTTTAAGGAGTTATTGTTCCGTTATATGCTCCGTGCGGCCGAACGCGTGAGATCGGCACTATTGATCGCAAATGCGTGGCACGCTCGTTCGGACGCAGCTTCGTCGCTGGTGGTCGCTATCGGTGTTATCGGAAGTATGGCTGGCTGGCGGTTGCTCGACCCTATCGCGGCCGCAGTTGTCGGTTTTATGGTCGCACGGATGGGTTGGACTTTCGGATGGGATGCTTTACAAGATTTGTCTGATCGCGCACTGGATCATGCCGAAACCAAAAAATTACGCTTGCTATTGAGTAGCACGCCCGGTGTTCGCGATGTGCATGAATTGCGGACGCGGAAAATGGGTGATCTCGCCATAGTCGATGCCCATATTCTCGTCGATCCCCTCATTTCAGTTTCAGAGGGCCACACCATTGCAGAATTGGCGCGAGCGCGCTTGCTGACGAATACCCGCATATTGGATGCATTGATTCACGTCGATCCGGAAAATGACGAGGCTAACCCGCTGCCGGGCAGAATGCCAACGCGTTCGACGGTCAGCAATACGCTAAGCGCGGTATTGGGCGCCCATGGCCTCACATACAGCGCACTGAACTTGCATTATCTGAGCAGCGGTTTTGATATCGATGTCACGCTTCCCGCGGACTTAACCGAAGATCAAGTGGCCAGTCTGGAAAGCGGCGATTTTGATGCACTCAAGCAACAACTCGGCGCGCGCGAGATTCGGTTTATGCAAACTGTAAGAATCATGCCGCGCGTTGTTCTTACTGAATCCAATGCTGTTTCGCGCGCTACATAGCGTGTTGGCGCCAATCTATTTAAAAGCTGCCTTATAGCGGCAATTGTGTGTCGAATTTAATTTCGCGCAGGACTACGCTGGTTCGAACTTGCGCGACTGCGGGAATCTTGAAGATGCGGTCGTGGAGAAAAGCGTCGTACGACTTGATATCCGGCGCGACTATTTTCAGGATGTAATCGGCCTCACCCGTGGTGCTGTAGCACTCGGTGACTTCCGGGCACGTGGTGATTTCCCGTTCGAATTGCTCAACACCGCCTTCTGTATGGCGTGTGAGATGAATATGAGCAAGCGCGCAGACATGCAAACCAAGCTTTTCGCGATCAAGTAACGCGGTGTACCGCTGGATCACGCCCGATTGCTCCATGTCCTTGATACGCCGCCAGCACGGAGTGCTTGAAAGCCCGACCTGGTCGGATATCTCCTGAACTGAACGGCGGGCGTCCAGTTGCAGAAGTCGCAGGATTTTTTGTGAAAACGTGTCGAGAGTCAACTGCGCCTCCTTTCGGTCGCTACCAAGTCCAATAGTAGAGGCGGCAGAAAGGAAGTGCAATGTCAAACGCCCAGTGTGAGCAATATTGCCTAACTCAACGCCCAGACTGCGCGTTTTGTCCTTCGATGTCAGTATTACCCGGCGTTTCGCCAGCCGCTTTTAATGACGCCAGCAGCGCCCGCTGAGTCCGCAATTCGGCCAGCATATTGCAGAAAAGGGCGCCTTGTTCCACGGCGTCGTCGAGCGCGACGTGCGTGTGCGGGAGTTCATCGAACCAGTGTTTCGGCAAACGCGGCTTGATCGCCTTCCGATACGGCAGATCGGTCAGCGCGAACGCGAGTGTCTTTATGTCGAGCGCGGACCACGAGAACGGGCAGCGTTCAGCGAATCGCATCATGTACCAGAACATATAAGTGAAGTCGAAACCCGCTGGATACGCGACGAACACCGGTTTGCCGGGCAAAGCCTCGACCCATTCCACATACGCGCGCAGGGCCGTCAGCGGCTGTTGGAGGTCGGTCCGGCATGCGGCCCATGCCTCGGGCTGGGTTTTCCACCAGGCGGCCTGAACCGGATGTGGCGCCGCGCCCTCCAGCGTTTCGAGATTGGCTGAAAACGTGCTGATTAGTTCCTTGTGTTCCGTGTAGGCCGCCGACGCAAAACTCAGCATCGAGTGCGGGCCCGGGATGGGTCCGTCAGCTTCAACGTCTGTACTGACGTAGATTTCAGGAATGGCGATGGCGGTGCTCATGTGCTTATCCGGTCGGCGACAAACGGGTTGGTGCGGCGTTCATGTCCGAACGTGGAGGTGGGACCGTGCCCTGGTACGAACGTGACATCATCGCCCAGCGGCCAAAGCTTTTCTCGGACGGAGCGCACAAGGTCCAGCTGATTGCCACGTGGAAAATCCGTGCGGCCGATCGAGCCTGCGAACAATACGTCGCCAACCAGCGCCACGCGATTCACGCGGCTGAAGAAGATCACGTGGCCCGGTGTATGTCCGGGACAGTGATAGACCTCCATGGTTTCATCGCCGAACTGAACCGAGTCACCATCTTGCAGCCATCGGTCGGGCGTGAACGCCTGTGCGTCGCCAAAACCGAAGCGTTTGCTCTGGGCTGGTAACTGGCCGATCCAGAAAGCGTCTTCGGCGTGCGGTCCGTGGATCTCGACGCCGTAGTGATCGGCGAGCGCCTTTGCTCCGCCGCAATGATCCAGATGCCCGTGCGTGAGCAGCACCTTGTCGACGGTCACCTCGAGTTGTCCGATCGCGCTGATGATCCGCTCGACTTCACCGCCTGGGTCGACCACGACGGCACGACGCGTTGTCTCGCACACGACGATCGAACAATTTTGCTGGAATGGTGTCACTGGAATAAGGGTGACGTTCATGGCTCGTTAACCGGGAGATGGCGGGACGTGTAAAAACGTCCATTGTAACGGGCGAAAACCCGGGCTGCGGCAGCCCGCCGAGCGTTAGCCGAACGATCGAGTGTGCCTAAAAAACAGGCAAAATCTGCAATTTTTACGCCATCCGAGAAAATAAGTAACATTTTGTTCATCTGCGGACGGTCGGGCTACGTGTTTGGGTATAATCCGGCCAGTTGTGCGTGGTATGAACATGCCATCAATGGGCAATGAGAAACACGAGTAGCGCGTTTTTACAATTGTCATCAAGTACGCAATTCGGAGCCAAAACGCTTCGAAATCGCAATCAAGCATCGGTTTAACCGATGTACACGTCTTGTCCAGCCAGGTGCGATGCGCCTGCCAACGGCCTTAGCTGCCGTTACGCTGGATGGGGCCTACGCCGCCGTTCCTGCGCAGTTGAGCGCGCAAGAATGTGTGATCCACGTTCGATGGCGGCATGTGGGGTCTGGTCAGGCTGCCGGGGACAGGTTGCGCCAGACGTGAAAACTAACCGGGCATTTGCGGCGAGGTACGCCGCACCCGAGCACTAGCTCGCCGTTCGACTTTTCGAGCGGTGTATGCGTTTGCGCGGAAAAGCCTTGAGCTGCCTACGCACGTCCGCGTTTTGTCGGATGGTGAGGCGGCTCTAACCGTTGATCACACGTCTATGAATTTACGACTAACCCGGCATTTCGGGAGTCTTTTGGTCTTTGCAATCCTGACGGGTTGCGCCATGCCGCCTAGTGGCGGCGATCAGGCCAGCGCGCTGAAAACCGGCTCGCAGCTGACCACCGCAAACAACGCCGCGAACCCGGGCCGAGGCTCGACGCGTCTCGCAGCACCGCTCGCTTACGACTCCCAGCTGAATGCATTGCCTTCGTCGGCCAGCAATTCGTCCGGCACATCCTCGCTTGCCAACGCGCAGCCGATCACGTCCGGACCCGATGTCAGTGACTTCGAGCAGCAAGGTCGCGCCTCCTGGTATGGCCGCGGCTTTCACGGTCGCAAGACGGCCAGCGGCGAGCGCTACGACATGCACGCGCTCACGGCAGCGCATCGCACATTGCCGCTTGCTTCGTGGGTTCGTGTGACCAATGAAGCGAATCAAAAAACCGTCGTCGTCAAGATCAACGACCGCGGCCCGTACGCACGCGGCCGGGTGATCGATCTTTCCTATGCAGCCGCTGCGGTACTGGGCATGCGCGGCGCGGGTGTAGGCAAGGTCAAGATCGAAGGCTTGACGCAACAGGAAGCGCGGGCGGCGGCGCGAGATCAATCGCTGGCGTCTAACAACTCGGTCGACTGATCATCGTCAACTTGTCTGCATAAGAAAAGCGGGCCGTTTCGACGGCCCGCTTTTTATTGCCCGGCGCGATGCCAGGCTCACTCGTCCTCATTTGCGTCCGGTTCTCCGCGCGCCTTATCCATCGCCAGCGCTCTTGTATAAAGCGCATTGCGCGATGCACCCGTCAGCGTAGCCGCCAGTCTTGCCGCACTGCTCACCGATAACTCCGCAAGCAACGTCGCGAGCAACGCATCATGAGCGTCGTCCGCAGCCTCCTTTTGCGGCGCGCCTTCCACTACAAGAACGAACTCGCCGCGTTGCCGGTTTGCATCGCCGGAGAGCCACGTTGGCCCTTCGGCCAGGGTGCATCGATGGATGCTCTCATGTAACTTGGTCAGCTCACGAGCAATCAGCAATTGCCGCTCGCCACCGAACGCGCGCTCAAGCGCCTGCACCGTTTCCACAATCCTGTGCGGCGCTTCGTAGAACACCAGCGCTTGCGTGTGCGTGAGCAGCGACTGCAGTTGCGTGTCGCGCTGCTTCGGTTTAGTGGCAAGAAAACCGATGAACGAAAACGTGTGAACCCATGCGCCGGCTACGCTGAGCGCGGTGGTGAGGGCGCTCGCGCCCGGCAAGGGAATAACGGGAAAGCCGGCTTCGCGCACGGCATCGACCAGCTTTGCACCGGGGTCGGAAATGCCTGGCGTGCCTGCGTCGGACACGCACGCAATGCGCTCGCCATTGCGCAGATGCGCGATCACGTTCTCGGCCGCGCTGCGCTCGTTGTGCTCGTGTACCGCGATAGTCGGCTTCGAAATGCCGTAGCGCGACAGGAGTTGCGACGTGTTCCGCGTGTCCTCGGCAGCCACGCGGTCCACGAGTCCGAGCACGTGCAGCGCGCGGACCGTGATGTCCGCAACGTTGCCGATCGGCGTCGCGACTATGTAGAGCGCGCCAGTCGGAAACTGCTGGCCAAGGGCCAATTCGGAGAGTGGAGTCATGAGGGCGGGTGGCATGCGGGGAACGTCATTGTGCCATGCGATGAGAAACAACTTTTTGGGGAACGGCATGTCGAAAACGATCGGAAGCGCATTCGAGCAACGCGCACTTGAATATCTGCAACGGCAGCGACTGCGTTTTGTCGCCCGCAACTTCACCTGTCGCGGCGGCGAAATTGATCTCGTGATGCGTGAGATCGGCAGTCAGCGGGCACTTGTATTCGTGGAGGTACGCGCGCGTCGCAGCCGTCAGTTCGCCGCAGCGGCGGCAAGTATCGGTGCGCATAAACAGCGGCGGCTGGTGCTCGCGGCGCGAGCATTATCTGATGACGTGGCGCGGACCGTTACCCGTGTGCCGCTTCGATGTAATCGCGTTCGACGCGGGCAATATCGTTTGGCTACGCGATGCTTTTCGCGTCGATACGTCGTGAAAACGGCCTTATCTTAGGTGACGCGGACAGCGAGTGCGGTAAACTGCGCGGAGCTTGCATGCCGTGTTTGATCAAGGTCTTAGCTATCTTCATGGTCGCAATGGTCTTATGTTCAGCCGCTGCGCCAAGTGGTGAAGCACCATAGAAGTAAATGATCGAAGTAGTCCGTCAATGAACTACCGCGCATGGCGCGGCCGATAACCGAGAGTCGATGTCCGTCGAACGTATCCAGCAACATTTCCGCGAAAACGCGGCAGTCCATCGCGAAGCACTCGACACGCTTGCTTTCCCCATCGCTGCGGCCATTGACGTGCTGTTCGGCGCGCTCGCCAACGGCTCGCGAATCCTGACGTGCGGCAACGGTGGATCGGCGGCAAATTCACAGAGGCTTGCATCTGCGCTGGTCGGACATTTCGAGCGCGAGCGGCCTGGTTTGCCGGCCATTGCGCTGGACGCGAATGTCCTGACGCTCACGGGCATTGGCAATAACTCGGCGTTCGAAGAGATCTATTCGAAACAGATCCGCTCGCTTGGGCAGGCCGGCGACGTCCTGGTCGTGATCTCGACGTCGGGTAACTCGGTCAACCTCCTCTCGGCTATTCAGGCCGCGCATGAGCGCGAGATGTTCGTGATTGCGTTGACCGGTGCGGGCGGCGGCGTGATCAGCGAAGTGCTCGCCGATACCGACATCCATATCTGCGTGCCGTCCGAACGGCCGGCACGAATCCAGGAAGTCCATCTGCTAACCATTCACTGTCTGTGCGACGGCATCGACGCGATGCTGCTGGGCGACGAATGATTCTTAAGGGGAACGAGTTGATGAAAACGACACGCGTCAGGTCGACGCTAGCCAGGGCCACGTTGCTGGCGAGCCTGTTGTCAGGCGTTGCGCTGACCCTGCAAGGTTGCCCGCTTGTGGTTATTGGCGCCATGGGCGGCGCAGTGGGCGGCGGCACGCTCGTCGCCACGGATCGCCGCACGCTCGGCGCGCAAACCGAGGACCGCGAGATCCAGGTGAAGGCGAAGTCGCGTATCGGTGAATCCTTGCCTGACCAGGCGCACGTCAGCGTGACCGTGTTTAACCGGCGTGTGTTGTTGACCGGCGAAGTGCCGAGCGATCAATGGAAGCAGAAGGCCGAAGAGGTCGTGCGCGGCATCAACAATGTGAACAGCATTGTGAACGAGCTCGCTGTCCAAGGCGCGAGTTCGCTGTCATCGCGGACTAACGATGCTTATCTCGAGAGCCGCGTGAAGGGTGCGATGGTCGGTGAGAAAGACATGCGAGCGAACTTCTATAAGGTGGTTTGCGAGCGCGACACGGTGTATCTGATGGGCCTTGTCACGCGTGACGAAGGCGCTGCGGGCGCGAATGTGGCGGCGCAGGTTCCGGGCGTTGCACAGGTGGTCAAGGTATTTCAGTACATCAAGCCGGAAGATGCGCAGGCGTTGTCGGCCGCGGCCGCGTCGGGCGCGAGCGCGCCGGTGGTAACGCCTATCGACAGTGACAATCCGACTGTCGGCGCGGTACCGGATTCGTCGGTAAGTTCAAAGCCGCTCGATGGGCAGTCGCCCGCGCCGGTTGTGAACTCCGCTGTGCATCCGGGTAATCCTGCACCCGCCGCGAAATGAAGCGGTGGTTTCGCATGACCGTCTTCACGGTGATGATCGCCGCCGTGGCCGGCCAGGATGCGTTCGCGGCCGACGCACCCGCTGCTTTTTCCCCCGCCGATGCCATGAACATCGCTCGCCAGAATGCCTGCATGGGATGTCACGCGGTGGACCGCAAGCTGGTTGGGCCATCGTTCCAGCAGATCGCCGCGAAGTATAAGGGCGACGCGCAGGCGCAGGCGCGGCTTGAAACCAAGGTCAGGGAGGGCGGGAGTGGCGTGTGGGGCGTCTTGCCCATGCCGTCGCATCGGACCATGAGCGGGGCCGATATCAAGACAGTTGTTGGCTGGATTCTCGCGGGCGCGCCCTCGAAATAAAGTGCGCCGCAGGTGGCCTTGGGGCCTTGTCAGACGGTCTTAAGGCTGTGCTAGAATCAAGACACGATGGGGGGGTAGCTCAGCTGGGAGAGCGTCGCGTTCGCAATGCGAAGGTCGGGAGTTCGATCCTCCTCCTCTCCACCACGGTTAATTCGCAGTAAATGACGTGTGCGACTTGAATCATTCGGTTGCAGTAGATGCAACGTCTAAGTTAATGCAGACGATGCAATCGCTAGGTTTATGTGCTTTCGCGGGCTGGCAGGGCGGTTGCTTCAGAGAACTTGCGAGGTGTGCTTCCACCGCAAAACCGGCTATAAGCCGGTTTTGTCATTTGCGAGTGCGGAGTTAGTAGGCTTGTAGCTCAGGCGCGCCCCTGAGTAGGCATCTTCGAGACGTCGCGATTGTCTTTGTCGAGTTTGAGAATGACGCTTCCTTACTCAAAGGAACTGTCAGTTAAGGTTCGTGCGCTTCACTTCGATCATTTCAAGGCGAAGAACGCCAGCCTATGCCAAGTGCCCTGCGGCATTGCTCCTACAGGAGATGTACTACGGCGCCCCTCGCTCCCATGAGCCAAGGTCAGACAGGTCGAAATTGCTCGTAGTCAAAGAACGGGTCTCGCGTACCAGTTACCACTCGCATGCCCAACAAGAGTGCGCTGATGAACTTCTCAGCAGTGCGCTCGCGCAGGAGCAGTTGTTCGATGAAAAAAATATTGTGAAAAAGAAGACCATCAAACAGATCACCTTCCTTGTTCGCATCGACGATCTCGGAGAACTCCACCGAGCGCCTTCCGAGCGTGCCTAAGATCAGGTTCACCTCAGCCATAAGCTCGCTCTGCTCAGCTGAAATGGCCATCCTAGGAGTAAGGCTAGCGCCTTGAAGAACTCGAAGCGTGTGCCGGACCATTGAAGCATCATGAAGTCCTCCATGATCGGAGAGAGATATCACTATCTTTACGATGCGGCGGTCATTTCGGGTCAATTCCGACCCATCTGTGAACCTAAGCTTTTCAGTTTTTCGAAGCTCAATCTCTTGTTTGGCCAGTTGATTAACGCCCGTCACAAGACCACGAGCTAGGTCGGCGGTCAACTGTAGGTCGTTACCGGAATTGGCTAGCCTCGTCAGTGCCTTTTTCTTGAATTCACACAACAAGATGACGGCGTCGGTCTCTATGATGAGATCTGAGTCCCCGGACTTCGCACCCTTCCTTCCCAAGTCACCGCGTCGGCAGGAAATACCTAGGCCCTCCATGCGTGCAACCATCCGAAGCTCAAATGATTTGCCAACGCGACCACTAACATCCACGTCGAACTCAGACAATTTAGACAGAAGTCGCGAAAGGAAGGCCGGTCCCAAGAATGGTCGAGGGGCGATCCAAAACCGGGTCTCGGAAGCGGTTGCGATGGCGCACTCTCGCGTGTCGGCGCTATGTGCATCTGCAGGCAGTTGAAATGTCGAATTCGGCTTAGTCAACACAAACGCAGAAATCAATGCCTGTGCAGCCTGCGATCCGACGCGTCGCTGAAGGGCGGCGTTAAACACGTCAATCTTGACAAACGTCGACTGTGCGTTCTCTTTTGACATACCAACCAACAGCTCCCAAAAAATCAGAGCATCGGGAAGCGACCAGCCTGCTGTCTCATTTTCATTTGGGAACTCGCTGAACAAGTCGTGCAGCAACGTGTGCATGACATCGTGCCGACACTGCGGCACAGAAAACAGTTCGTCGTAACGCTCGATGTCCACCAGCACTTCCAGCATACGGTGCGAATACGGAGCGTGCATCAACTCGTAGCCTGAGAACGGTTCCACATCATATAGGGCTGCCAAGTGCGTGGCCGCCGTTTGCACCGCAGACCGTGACGCTTTCGGCGAAGCCATTGCACGTTTTCGACCCAAGCTCCTCAGGGCCAGTCGGTACAGGTGCCCGCAAGGTAACAAGCGATCCATCTTTATGTTCATCAAATCTGGAGCCGGATGCAGGCGCACTCGTCCGACAACCGGGTCGTATCGTCGCACAGGATCTCATCGAGAAGTACCATTGCCTGAGTGTCCCCCAATGACCTTAGCGGATACCAGGCTGTATTTGCGAGACGCTCCCACTCGTCCGAAGATGGAATACTCACTTCATCGCCGACAAGCGATAGATCTATACCCTTAGACGTGAAGAAGTTGACTGCGTGAGCGAACGTAACGTCTCTTGGAGCGATCTGCTGCATTGCGCTTCTCTGAGGGTCGCGACGCGATACGTATGCCAATGCAACGCGAATTGCGGAAAGCCATCTTGCATCGGAACCGGTCACGACTGCCACATTTCCCGCTGACCGTAGCGCATCACGTAACACATGGGCGACATCGAAATATGGATTTAAATTCTCGCCTCGCACAAGTCTTGCCAAGCCGCACTCTTTGGCTATCGCGCCAAGCTCGTCCCCTATTTGGCCGTTTAGAGGGGACTCAGAATCCGCAGGATTTTGCGATCCTTCGAACAGCCTCTGAATGCTCGCGTAGGTGTCCTCGTGAGATACGTACTCGCCGGCAGCAAACTCCTCGAGCTGTGAAGCGATATCTACAGCATGTCGGAACGCATCAAAACGAGCAAACAAATGTGGTCTCTTTGTCATTGTATTTCTTCGGAAAGCGGCGGGGACATTGATATAGATGATCGCCAGACTCAAAACCTGAGGGTGCTGTGACGAATATGTGGCGGTCACGCACTACAAGCTGTAGGTCACTGGTTCGAGAGCGGTCGCCCACTCCATTGAAAAATCACCGACCTAGTTCGCGAACATGTCCGATATATTTCCGATGGAGCCTTTTTTATCAATTTCGCCACAAAAATAAGTTCGTTCGAATCTGCAGAAATCCGCGGTGCCTCTAGGCTGGCGGCTTGAACGTAAAGCGGGTGGAAGGACGAGCGTTGAACAAGCTCAACAGGACCTCGCGATCCTCTTCTCTCCGGACCAGAATATGAATGTCGGGTTCCCAGTCGGTAGCCGTTGCCACGCAGTTCCGACCGCCCGGACAAGGTGATCGACCGGGATCCACATATGCGCACCCCATACGTAGGAGCCGTTGATCGTGAATGGAACTCCGAATTCATAGCGCCAAAGCCCTGTCATCTTGTCCAGGAATGAGCCCGCGTCAATGAGTGGGGCCGGGATCTCTGCGAGACACTTCTGGGCATCCTCGGACGAGAGACCAAGTTCAGGAATGGCACGAAGCAGACGTTCTTTCAATGAGCTCCGGTCGCCGACAACCTGCGGAAATATTCGTCGATCTTCATATCAAATATTCCCAAATTTCGAACGATCTAACCATTTCAATCAAGGATGCTAAAGTCGCAATCGACGATCAAACGCGTCGCCTCCTCATCCGTCAGGAAATCTTTCAGCATAGTAAAGGCGTCATTTCCGGAGCCATCCAAGCTGCATGTGAGTTCGAACTTTTTTGGATGCTCATCGTCATCGAGGTCCATCACATTGGCATCGCGGAGGGCATCGAAGTACCGGTGCATCTCGTCCTGCGAGATTCTTAAGCGCTGATGAAGCGTTTGAATTGGCATCGAGAGACGATGAGAAAATCCGCTCTCCTCGCCATTCTGCAACACGTAAAGGATGACTTCGCGCTGATTTCGCGACAACGAAATGAGGCGGTCGTGCAACTCGCAAATAGTCCTGAAGTCTTTCTTCCATTCGCGACTGTTCACTTCTTCCACCGTAGCGGTGAGATAGCGTTCGGCAGTCGTCGCGGGCTTGCCATCGACTTGCTCCGCACCGGCCAGGAGACTGCCCGGGTCCAGCGCGCGCGAGACGCCGGGCAACTGCGCATCGACGAAGGCGCTTAGTGCAGTCAGTTCTTCGAGGCTGATGGTCTCGGCTTTTGCCAGAAGGTCGTCGATGTCAAGAATATTGGTTTTGGGATCGAAGCTGAAATGTTTTCCCGTATCAAAAGTCGTAGTGTAGTTTTTCTTGTCAACAAGCATCAGAACCCAAAGCTGGTGATAGGTCTTATAAAGCTCGCGACTGTTGAATGTTGCGATTGTTTTCTTGATCTTCTCGGAAGCCGATGTGGCCGTGACCTGAAAGCAGAGCTTGCGCCTTTCATCGGCGAGGTCAATCGCCGCTTCGTTCATTGAATCGTTGTTGACGTTCTTTAGGTCGTAACCATAGACGTGGTTCAGTACCGTGGCGAAGAACGACTCGCACTGCCGATTCAAATCGGTCTTCCCCTGCTTGCTCATAGTCTTGACCATGAAGCGCAAAACGGAAAGTTTCATTACCACGTTCTGATAGACGCGAGCTTTCTCTAGTGGCATCGCTCCTCCTTCGTTCCTTTTGTCCGTCCGCAGTGTTCCTTGAATAGTTACTCCGCCGCTACCCAGGGATCAGTTTTTTGACTTCCATTTCGGCCGATGCGGGCATTTCGTCCCGCTCGTACTGTCGAACTTTGGCGACGATGTCTTTCGCCCGGTCGATTTGGTCCTTGCGCCATTGCGGTTGGTCATACGACAAGGAGAGTCCGTCGAAGACCGTGAAGACGTAGTCGCGCAGATTGATGGCGCTATAGAACGAAAGGCCGACAATGTACTTCTCCAGGAGGTAAGAATCGTATATGTAGCCGTTGTACGTATTCCAATACTTGACGAGTCGAATTGTCGGTTTGATCTTGTAGAGCTCTGCCATGTTCTTGGCGGTCAGCGTCGCATTAAAGTCGTTGGGGTTCGTGTCCTGCCATGCATTCGGCCCGTTCGGGATTCGGTATCCCGACCACTGCTGCTTCAGCGCAGGGACCAGATCAAACTTGATGTGATTGAGCTGGAGCACAACGCTCGGCGATGACTGCTTGATGTCAGAGCTTGCATAGTAGGCTTCGGCAAACCGCTTCAGGCGGTCTAAATAGGTCTGCGGTGTATAGCCGCCCTCCGAGAACACGACCATGTAGTCGATGTCGGAGTGCTCGTCCATCGATCGCGGCAGGGTTGTTCCGCGTGTTGACGAGCCGAAGCGGAATTGTTCGCTCAAGCCAGTGCCGAAGTAGCTCGCCAGCCTCGATTTGATCGTGCTGATCGATGTATTGATCGAGCTCTCTTCCGTGGTGGATAGCACGGCGGCGCTCGCACGCGCTTCTAGGTAACTGATGACTGACACTATCGCGCCTTCCTTTTATCGACCCTATGCGCCGCTTCGCCCTGGTCAATGCCAGCGCGGGCGATCTCAAAATCCTTTCGAGAGAACTGCGCGCTCGCCTGATTGAGCTCGTTACGACGTTTCGTGAACTCATCCAGTCCGGCGATCGCAGCCTGTTCGTCGCAAGCGTAGATTAGCTTGATCTCGCGAAATACGCGCACGTCGTTGCGGAGAGTCAGATACTGATCGCCGTTGCCCTTGTGTCCTGAGGCTCGCTCCGAAGGTTTTAGGAACGTCATCAATGAAGTCAAAATGGCGACGACCGCCGACATGATCCCGGCTATGTCGCTATAGCTCTTGAAGAATGCTGCGCCCGCGAGAGCGCTCAGCACGACCGAAGGAATGCCGAGCCAGTAGTGATAGCGCGCCCAGCGATCTCCGGCATTGAAATGGGCCTTGCCCGAATGAATGCAATCTTCCTCGATGCGTTCGAGTTCAGATTTGATTGCAGGCCGGGGATCTGGCGTAGCACTCATCGCACTATTCCAGTCGTGCCGCTTGGGCAGCAGCGTGGCCTGCAAGCGTCGTCACGAATGTCTTAAAGCTCGACATGTCGGACAGCGATGCGTACTCACCAGTGTTCGCGGCGGTGCGTGGAGAGGTCATCAGGGCTGCAGTCGTGTATAGCTGCTCTTTCGCGAGGCGCTGACAAAGAACGTCGTACCGTTGCAGATATGACGCGCCCTGGAATTCCTTGAAGACCGGGAAGTGCGGAGAGGCGTCTCGGACCGGTTTTCTTGACGCCGGTTCGTCCTCGACCAGCATCATCCAGCCGACGAAAGGCTTCGGTTGCTTACCGAAGGCGTCCTCGCGGTACGCTGTCCAAAGATCATGGGCCGTGCCAATAGCTTCTTCGGTACGGTTATTGAAGTTGTTGCCGAACGAGGGGCCGACCTGACTCTTGAGCTCGATCGCGGCAATCAGCTCTCCCTTGTCCATGACGAGTAGGTCCCAAAGCTTGGTTGGACGAAAGTATCCGGGCCGCGTTAGAACAGCGCGCTCCTGGTGAATCTTCGCGTGCGCAAGGCCGTTCGCTTTGATGATGTCTATCACGAGCGAGACAAACCCGTCCATGTTCTTGCCGCCAGTGACGCCAGCGCGCTCGCCCTGATCGACCTTGCCTGCTTCAATCTGCTTTTGTTTTGCCTTTTCTCTGTTGCCCCAAAACGCCATCACGGCTTCACGTGTCTTGCGTTCGTAGTCGACCAAATCAAGCGCCATTCTTATTCACCATTTCCCCCTAAGGCCGATCTTTCCTCTTTGGACAACCCATAGAGTTTGAAGGCGGCACGATTGCAGGCAGCGACGTCTTGCACCTTCGCAGCTTCTTTCAGTTCTAGCCGAAGACTGGCCGGTACATCTTTCCAGTTCGGCACACGGATGCGGCGGAGGTACTGCGCCTGAAAGCGCAGGAAGCCGCCGCGCATCTTTGTCGAGTACGTCGCAATGAAGAGGCGCGCAATCGCAGACAGCAGCACAGCCTGCAGCGCGCGCAGATCCCATTCATCCGAAGTTATAAAGTATAGATTGTGGTGAGGGTAGAGCTTGCCATCTTCATAGACGATGTGCGATTCACCCTTGATATCAGGGACGAGGAGTTTTGGCCTCTTTGTCAACGATGGCGTTATGCGGTCAATGGTGCGATACCAATTTGCTGGGACCTTCTTTGCACAATGGCGACCCGCGATTGCCTCCTTGCGTGCCTCAAGGTAGCGCTTCAAGCGCGGATATTCGGCAAGGTCAACCAGACCACCACCGACTGCGAACGGATTGACCACACCGTAGCCACGCCATTGCACCGTGCCACTCATTATGTCCCGCGTCATCGCCAACGGCTCTTTGCGATCGTCCTCTACGTCGAGAGCATCCAGCTTGCCGATAAACGCTTGATCCGCACCGGTTGCGACGCCGATACCGACCTTGCATCCCACGTCTTCAATAACAGGAAAGTCTCGCTCCAGACGGCGGACAACGGCGAGCTGGTCCGAAGATTCAAGAATCCAAGGCTCCGAGCCCGCAGTCACCCCGGCGAGCTCACGTACCGCTCCGGGTTCCTTTGGCAGCTTCTTTGCATTGAGAAGGACGGCCAGGCTAGACAATGCCGCGCTGTCAATCGCGGGCCGATGCGCAAGACGCGTGACGCCCGCCTTCTCGCGGGTGATGACCGTGATCGCCGGATAAGCAGTGACCTCAGCGTGGAACGCTGGAGTATCCGTCATGTCAACGTGCACCTTCAGGTGATACCCGTCAGCCACCAGGGCGCGCAGCGGACCGCCATAGCGGTTCTTCATCCAGCGATCCGCGCAAATGAAGCCTAACGCCCCACCTTTCTTCAGTAGGAGCAATGAGCGCTCGATGAACGGAATGTAAAGGTCAGCGCGGTCGTACATCGTGACGTACCGGCTTCGGTACTCCGCGAGGAGCACGGACGGAATCATTTCCTGCCGGACGTAGGGCGGATTTCCAACCACCACATCGAAGGATTCGGGCAGGGCTGTCAGCAAGAAATCCCCGTGTAGCAGCCAGCGGTCGGCAATCGCGCTCGCCGTTCGCGCCGCGATGCCGCCCCCGGCCAAGCGGGCGACGATCGCAGCATGGGTGCGGACGAATGTGCTGCGGTGAAGTTCGACCGCGCGGATACACCCGCCGAGGGTTTCCAACGGGCGCGCTGTCTTGCCGCTTGCGTTCCAAGCGACCAGAAGGCGATCGATCGCGGGCAGCAGGAAGTCTCCGTCGCCGAACGAAGGCTCGAGCAGCGTCAACTTGTGCAAGGGCCGGTCAGTTGTATAGCCGACCAGGTCAAGGATGAAATCGACGACTTCACGGCGCGTGAAGATCGCTCCGCGTTCTTCAATACCGCCGGCGTGTGCGAGCTCCTCCACCGCTGATATGAGGGCGCAAAGGTCGGGGAATGAAGGCTGGCGCAAGAGAAGATCGTTCATATGTAGAGCGGTGCTCGGTTGTGCTTGTGGCGGGCTTGTGCTTTTGTCTGTGCCTGGCTTCCGGTCGTTGCGGTAGCTATCAACGATCGGTCATTTGCAAACGCTTTCACGTGAGCTCACGATATGCAACTGTGGTGGCTTGCTAATTCTTGCTTTGCCGGTCCTTCCGCCGTTAAGCCCTGTGAGTGCGAGCCCAAACACAAGCTGATCCAGTTCCCCAACGGGGACGCATAGTTCGCTGGCGATGTCGACTTTGGATATGCTTTCATCACGCAGGGCCACGAAAACTTTCTGAAGAATCTGAGACGCTTCGCGTCGCCCTTCGTCGGGCTCACTCTTTCGATACCCGCGCGATGATAGCTCGATGTAGAGTGACTGGTAGTGCCAATCACTGAGCACACCGACTGTGTGCAGCCGATAGGTCAGCGCAGCAACCGAAACGGTCCAATATTTTTTAAGCTTGATCAGATGATCAAGGGTTGCCATGCGCGGCGCATAGGCCAGCACACTCGATCGCGGCATCAGAAACGCTGAGGCGAAGGTGTTCGCTTGGCGTTCCGCCTCGCGACCTTGCGGTGAGCCGTGACGATGCAGGACCAGATGCCCGAGCTCGTGCGCGGCATCAAAGCGGCTGTGTTCGGCAGACTTCTTCGTGTTGAGGAACACGAAGGGCGTGCTCTGTCGCCACATTGAAAACGCATCCACCTCGGCAGCATCGACCGAAAGCGAGAAGACACGCACTCCTTTAGATTCGAGGAGATGGACCATATTCTTGACCGGCAGCTCACCGAGAGCCCATTGCTGGCGCAGCGCAAGCGCCGCAGCTTCCGGGTCATCCTCACGGCTCAGATCGGGAAGATCTTGTGTCGGTAGCTCGAAGCGCGTTTCGATCCAAGTGTTCAACATCAAGGCGATGGCACCGGTGCCGAGTGCAGTGTCGCGCTGACCAGCGGTCATCTTTGAAAGCGCGCGGAAGCTGGCAATGTCCGGTGTCGGTTCATCCAGATCGTCCCCAAAGAAGAATGCTTCTGGGAAGCCTAGGACCTCGGACAGTTTGCTCAGGCGGTCATCGTCCGGACCGAACTCACCCTTTTCGTAGGCCGAGACCGAGCGCGGCTCAACGCCGATCGCTGTGGCGAGCTTGGTCATCGTGAGCCCGCGTCGTTTGCGAGCCAGCGTGAGTCGGGTCGGGTTAAATAATGCGCCCTCAATCATGCTCGACGCTTAACATCGACGTCGATGTCTGGCTGATGCGGTGGCGAGGGCGGCGTGATCTCCAGGATTGCCGGATCGGTCGGGATCGCACCCAGGATGATCCGCTCTTGCCAGCCATCCACGCGACCGTCTAGGCCCATCGACGTCGGCAACGATAGTTCGCATCGGACTTCGCCATGCGCGCGGTGGACCAGCAGAATCCACGTTATACGCTGCACATCCAGGTGCCCCGGGCGCGCTTGCGGCGGCACTTGCGCCGGTGGAAATACAAGGTCGAGCTGCAACTGATTCGAATTCACCGCGTCGGCAGTACTCGGACCCTTCGAGGACTTGGTGGTGGGCTGCGCGTCGGCGCGCCCGGTGGCGTCGTCGCCCGTGGCGACGGCGATCGCCACCGTGCCTGCCGAGTTGACCACCAGCGAATAGTTGTTCTCGTCGGACCGCTGCCATTCGGGTAGGAGGTACTCGCGCAGGCCTCGGACCATCGTTGCCCAAGCGCTGAAGCCGGGGAAAAGCGGCGGATCGTTCGGCGTGCAGGAAGCAAAGGCCACGTAGCCGCGCTTGACGATCTCGGCGAGTCGTACTTCGTTAAGCCCGAGCTGCGTCAGGCGGCTGCCGATGTCTCCGGCTTCAATATGGGTGTGTGTCACTTCTGTTTCCTTTTCGCGCTCAGACGATAACTTCCGGTTTTTATACCTTAAATAAGGGGGAAAAACAAGAAGTTGAAGATCGTTCGCAGTTTTTTCACGGCTACGTTGACGTCACGGTTTCTGCCGCCGACTGGGGCAGTAGCGCGCCGCGGGCGTTATGTAATTTGCTGACGCGATTTCCGCCGGTGCGCATGTCGGGCAGGAGTTCGCGGTCGCCCTCGGCGAATGCCGGTCTGCAGCAGTTCAATCCACCAGCAGTGAGAGGATTTATCAGCGTCGATAGACGAATGTCGGCTGGGCCAAGCAACGGAAGCTCGCGAGCGGCAGGCCGAAGTTTGAAAGCCTGCAGTGGCACGCCGGTGGGCGTGATAACTGCAGGCAAGGTTACACGGCGACGCCAATAAGCGTGACAACGAGGCGCCCCGTCCGGCCGATGCCAATGTCATCTGCCAGGCGATGAGTTGATCGGCTAACCCGAGCGATCCTTTTTAGTTTCATGCGCCATTCCGCCAATTGCTTCAGCCGCCCATTCGGCACGGATACGATCTCGCTCATTCAGGGCCGCCTCACGCACGTTACGGTCGAGAATACTGAGCTTGTGCAGACACAGTGCCGCGTCAATTTTTCTTTGTGGTAAATGATGGCTGGTCTCGGCAAGTTGGCGGACGATCTCCCTGGCCAGCGATGCCTCCTGAATGGCCTTGGTACGGGTCAAACGCATTTGAACGAGGCGACGGTGCTCTGTTAGACGTTGATATTGGTCGGGCAACCAGTACTTAAAATAGCCGATCGTTATGCCATATTTGGCCGCTAGTGCTTTAGCGGTCACGAATGTCTGATCATCTCGAACCATGCGGTCGACTTCTCTGACTAACTGGGTCGCGAATGGATAGGTGATAGCCACCTTCGGTCGGCGCATCGGTCGCTTATATTGACGCGGTGTCTTCACTACAGCGGGGAATTCCCCCTTCAGGAGCTTTACGGGCGTTATATGGATCCGAAAGCAAAACTCAAGGAGGTAGTTGAGACCGGGTTTTGCTTCGCCTCTGGCCCATCGCGAAACAATGCCCTTGTCAAATGCAACAGCTGTCGCCAGGCCGGGAAGGGTGCCGTCGGATACGATGCTCGCAACTTGCCCGAGTCGATAACCTAAGATCTCAGGCGCCGCATAGGTGCTAGCGTCGGCGCCGAGCATTACCATTTCATTGATAGATCGTGTCGCAAATATATCTCTTGCGCCAGATTTCTCATCATCCAAAAGACCTTCACGAAATCCCAGAAATGCGCTGCAATGCACGCAGCGGCCTAATGCGATTGCGTCGCTCACGAAGCGCTGTTTCAAGCCGCAACGAATACAACTATCTTTCAGGCGTGTGAGGTGGACGCTGCAATCGGTGGCCCCAACTATTGCCCAAGCAAGTTGCCAGATAATCGGGCCACCCGTTTCAAGACTATGGTGAAGGCAACTCGGACACCATTCCGGACTCGACTTCGCCGCCCCGGAAGGCGGTGAAAGGAGAGGAGCCCATGCCAGGAGTGTGCCGTCTTCCAGCCCAGTGGCGCGAGTCAATGTCATCAGAGTGCTGGAGAGCGTCGAGGCATACTTACCATAGCCGTTGCAAGTTTTTGAGTATTTGCTGTAAAAACTCGTGAGATGTTTGCCCGCCTGTATCGCGGAGGCTGGAAGCACGACTTCACGAAAAAACGTTCGTGCCGGGACCTGATGTGCCAGCGCCAGACGATGAAAATACCCCAACAAGGCCTCTTGCTGCGGCGTTCCTCGGCCCGCAAGCGTTAAGGAATAAACGAAACTGCGCTCAGAATATTGATCCTCTTCATCCCATAGCGCGTAGTTGAAATCAGTCATGTACTCCTCCCACTGCATCTCGACTGGGTCCGCGTTTTCCGACATGGCGACGGCGTCCTTTATTGGGCGAGTCTGTAACACCTCCTACTTTCGGCAGGTCGCTCTCGCGGATGGATGGTGTATAACTCAATCCTAATTCCTTAGATAATTCGTCATCCGAAATATCCCTAAGACGCTCTTCGCCAAATTTAATTTCGTTCAATATTTTTTTTAGAGAGCTGTTGGGGAGAGCCTGATTCTGCAGCGTATCTATGGACAAGAATGGACGTTTCATGTAAAGCGCCTCGACCAATGACCGATCAAACCAGTCCTTTAAAATTCCCGTGCATCCCAAAGATTTCAGCATGAAATAGTCACACCGTTCCAAGAGGTTCGGTTCAACTTCTATCTCGATCGCGGCTAGAAACGCGTGCAAGATATCGCGGAAATGGTCCTCGTCGGCGACGTCGCCAGTTTTCGCGCCAGCCACATAGCGTGAGAAATGTATCAAGTCGCATCGTCTGAGAAGTTGCCCATTTCCTCCGTCGATATTGAGTAGGTCGTAGGCACCGATGAGGACGATCGGAATCTGTAGCACTACAGACAGAGATTTTATAATCTCGAATTGCGTGGTTAAATGCATTCCCCGCTTGACGCAGAGTATTGCGCCGGCTTCCTCGATCATCCATATTTGCACCTGACGGTGGTGGAACATCGATTCGATGGCTCGCCTCAACTCTTCTCTAACAAGACCGTCAAGAGCGTGCATTACTTTGCCATCCACTACAGCCTCGAACCTGTTCAAGGCTTTTCTGTCGATTAGAACTTCGTTGGTTGCCGCCAACTGCCTTGTAAAAGCATCTTTCCAGTTGTAGTTCCCGTCTAACGCGGTGACGGCCTTCATCGTGAGACATGGGATAAATCCCGGCTCCGCTTCGATCTTCTCCTTAAAAGAGCGCCAGACATGCCGTTCAACAGACTCAGCAACCGTTGTCTTTCCTATGCCGCTTGGCCCGGTCAATACGATGATTCGCTCTGGCTGGGGGTTTTCACAGATGCTCAGCAATTTTTTAAGCACCATGTCCAGTTTGAGGTGCTTCACCTTTTTCCTTCGAAATGCCATGAGGCGCGGATCTATGTATTCGCTCATTCCAGGTCCTCCAGAATACGCGGAGTACTTGATCGAGGCCGAGGCGGTGTCTGAGCAAGTGGCATGTCCTCAGCGTTTTGCGACGGCATAATTTTGGCGCGGTGCTCCGCGGCCTCAGCGTCATGCATTGCTTGTGTCGCAAGCAACTCCTGAGCTTCGGTCTGCAGCAGAAACGCAGCGAGTCGCTCCGCGTTGATTCGAAGTGCCGCTCCCGATAAGCGAGCGATCAGGTGTAGACGCTCCGATGCGAGCTTGATTGAGCGTTCCGTAAATCGGCTAAGAATTGCATAATGTTCAGAATGGATGGCGTGCCAGCATCCCTTTACGAAAGCGTATGCCAAGCCTGCGTTGAACGGATCGTATCGCGCAGGCACTCTAGAATCCATGACGCCTGGAAGGGAAAACTCATCGCACTTAAACCATAGGTAGTTTATTTTGACCCCTTGCGGCGTCACCTTCACAGTTCCTCGAACTGCCTGCGGGCAGCTCTGCGCGATAAATCCAGCGTCGTAGGGGATCACTGTATGCAAACGGTGGCCATGCGACGACATGCCGAAAGCCCAAGCCTCATTGGGTGATATGCCGATGCCGGTATGGTGGTTGCAATGATAGATTTCGTCCAGATAGCGTTGGAACGCCGTGTCGAACGCGTCCATCGTCCAGATTGCATGTTTGGTGGCGTCTACCTCAGGGCTGACCCGCCGGAAATATTCTTCTACCGTGCGCGTGCTTCCGAGCAACGTCCAAACGAACTGTGTCAACGTTGTTTTGAACATCCTCTCTATAACGCTCCCAGCCCTTGCTTTTCCGGCACGCCGCTCGGTCTTTGCAGATAGCAAGCTGTGTTTCCCAATACTCCGAATTAAACTCAGATCCCTGATCGCAGACAACGGACTGCGGTACCCGATTGTGGCGGCGCACGCAGTCACGTAAAACCATCATGCAAGATCGATAAGATGGTTCGTCGAAAGAGAGGTAATAAGCCACTACCTTTCGCGAATAGGCGTCCGTCAAAAGAGTTAGCCAAAGAGTCCAAGTTACCTTGTGAAAGCTTTTATGGATCAGCTTTAGGGGCAGCGGGGTGTGATCTATGTGCGCAATGTGCCACGGGCGCACGCCGTGGCGTGGAGTGGTGTATTCCAGCTCCTGATACTGCGGCTCAAGCTCATAGGCAGCTTTCGCGCCGATCCGAGAGGCCAGCTGTTTATAATCCCGTCGGTTTTTAACCCATTTGCAGAACGTGACGTAACTTACCGGCTGCACGCCCGCAGCGTGCGCTTGTGCGGTGTATTTGCCCCAAGCCGTGCTCCTGCCTTTGCGGCGAATGTTCTCCCAGTCAGTTGCAATTATTTGCTGTCCTAGTTCCGCGGACGCGGGAGATGCCCGTGGCTTGCGATTTCCCGGCGTGCGCGGCAGCAGCCCGATGAACCCATTCCCATACGTGATCTCCGCCCGGCGATACTTGCTTTTCCAGTATGCGACGGAGCGAGATTGCCGCGAAGCGAGCGGATTATCTGGCGACGCGGCACCCTGCAAGATTTCGAATTTCCAGGTCGCCACACGAAGGTGACTAGGGGACGCTTGGCGCAAAAGCTCGGTCGCATCGGTGCTCAATTTAGCGGCTTCTTTGGAAGGCAACGTGATTCGCTTTTCTCGGACCAAGGCTATGACGTTTTCGAAAGAAAGTTCAGCGAGTCCATTGGACGAGTTCTCGCCGATTTCCTGGATCGACAGCCTGCTTGCTCCGTTGTTGATAACTCGCCAAGGTTTCCCGTCCCAGGTGAACGGGGTGCCAGCGTCTAGATCCACGATCACGTTTTGCGCGGAGCTGGGGGTTTGACTTTGGGAAAGGAATGCCGAAAACGCTTTGAACGTGGCTTCATCCCGATAGATGGTCGCGTGCTCCTGTTCGGCGAGGCGTTGAGAATGGATTGGAAAAAAAAGCTTCTTTTCAACGATGAGTTGGTAGAGGAAGTCGGCCGATATTGCGGGCTCACCGATACCGGTGAGTACATCGTCAGTCGGTGTGCCCCTCACATGGAAAGCGAGTGTAAGCTTGCCAAATTTGTCCAAAGGCCAAACTAGCGTCATGCTGGAATCGATCTTCTCAAGACGCACGCACCGTATCGTCGCTGATTTGGAAATCGCCTCCTAGACGTGCGACTACGACGAAACGGACTCATGCTCATGAATAGTTTCTGCACAGCCACTCTCGAAGACATCCGCAACGCAACCGGGTCGGCGTATTGTTATAGCTATGAGGAACTGCCGCGCCAAGCCGATTTGGCGATGATCCACTCTTACTGCACCGATCGCCGCGCGCTCTTCGCGCCGATAGCGAAGGTGTTCGACGTCGATGCAAATAGCCACTGGATACTGCGTCACTATCTAGCGATAAAGTTCGCAACCGCCGCCAATATGCTCGCTGGCTCAGCAGCATACGCTTACGAACACAACCTAATGCTTGGTGTTCCATATTTCAACTATTATGCGGTTCTTAGCGCATGTCGAGCCTTCCTCCTCACCTCTCCCCAAGTTGTGTGGCAAGGTGAAAAGACGGTCAAGATGACGCACCAGAACATCCTCAATCGCACCGCCGACTACATGCGCTCGCTCGATCCAGGGCGAATGCAGGAATGGCGCACACGGCTCGAGGAGCTTCGCGAACACCGAGAGCTTTTCTCGTACCGTTTCCCCCTCTCAGGACCGGAACTGGCTGGCGAACGCGCGCTCGATGTTGAGGCTGCAACCTCGTTGGGCCGACTAATCGCAGAGCTCGCTTCATTGAATAGCGAATGCCTCGACGCAGCGTTGTGCAAGCATTCGTCGATGGAGCTGTCAGTTCGATCCATCAATGATCATGATTGGGCGACAGCATATGAGCTTGCTGGCGTTCCTAAGCGGGACCCCTCAGATCAGTTACGATTGAGAAAATTTGTACAGGGATGGAAGACTGTCGCGCCACTTGAGGTGATGACCTCAGATGGTCTCTTGGACGATGTCTACGGGACGTGGTGCGATCCTGAGGATCGTCCCGGCAGGTTTGACCCCGACCACACTAGCAAGCTCATTTTGGCTCTCTAACTGGCCGACAATCTGGCGGGACTCGTCGAGCGACCGCAAAGACCGATAATCGACCGATCATATCGCCGAATCGAATGACCAATGTCCTTTGGAAGCGGACGTCAACAACAAACGCGACGCAATGACCGGGTTGGGTCGACTTCTGCCCAACGCAGCTCCGTTGACCCGGTCTCTTTTCGCCCACTCAACGTCG